>JANMMJ010000174.1:0-44398 GCA_031373255.1 Hyphomicrobiales bacterium | reverse complement strand
CAAAATTATTCTGCTTGACGAGATCGGGGCGGGCATCAACCGCACACTGCTGGCGAAGATTGCCGAAAAAATCAAATGGCTCAATCAGCAACGGCAACTGACGTTCTGCCTGATTGAGCATGATCTGGAATATGTGTCGCGTCTTTGCGACGATGTGGTGGTGATGGCGCAGGGAGAGGTCCTTACCCGCGGAAGTGTTGCCGACGTGCGGCGTGACGAGCGTGTCATCGATGCCTATTTCGGCGGTGGAAAATACGAGGTGAAAGCGTGACTGCTGTGCTTTCGATACGAAAGCTTACAGCCGGCTATGGCGGCGTGCCGATCATTGAGGACGTCGATCTCGAGGTCGAAGCGGAAACAGTTTCGGTGATCATTGGCCCCAATGGCGCAGGAAAATCGACCTTGCTGAAATCGATATGCTCGCTGACGGTGATCGGGTCCGGCTCGGTCTTCTTCAGGGGCGACAACATTACGGGAATTCCTACAGCGCGACTGGTGCCAAAAGGGATTGCCGCCGTGCCGCAAAGCCGCAATGTGTTCGCAACACTTACCGTGGCAGAGAATCTCGATGTGGGAACCTATGCCACGCCATTTGTGGATCGCTCGCGCGCTGAAGAGCAGGTTCTCGCCCTGTTTCCGGACCTGAAAGCCAAGCTGGCGCAGCCGGCGGGGGAGCTTTCGGGAGGGCAGCGGCAGATGGTGGCCATCGGACGGGCGCTGATGAGCGAGCCAAAGCTCTTGTTGCTCGACGAGCCAACCGCCGGCCTTTCACCCGCATATCTGGAAAAGATCTTCGACCTGATCCTGGCCATCCGGCAGACCGGTGTTACTATCCTGATGGTCGAACAGAACGCCAGGCAGGCGCTGAGCATTGCCGACCAGGGACATGTGCTGGTTAATGGCCGCAACTTCATTTCCGGCACGGGCCATGAACTTCTTGCCAACGACAATGTACGCCGATCCTTTCTTGGAGGAGGGCAGGCGGCGTGATCGATTTCATCAACTTCTATCTCATTCCCGCCCTCACACTCGGATCAATCTATGCCCTGGGTGCGGTTGGAATATCGATGATATTCGGGATCCTGCGGTTCGCGCATTTCGCCCATGGCGACGTGATGACCATTGGTGCCTATGGCACGCTTACGGCAGTGTGGTTTATTCCGCTGCCACCGCTGCTGCTCCTGCCTTTCGGGATCGGGCTTGCCATCGCCTCTGCCCTTGCAGTGGATTATTTTTTTTACAAACCGCTCCGTAAACTGCCGACGATCTACACAGTGATTTCGTCTTTTGGTGTGGCTTTGATTTTTCGCTCGCTGGCACAAATTCTATGGAGTGCCGAAAATCAGGTTTTCGTGCGTGGCGTGACGGCGCCAATCATCCTGTTCGATACATTCCGGATTTCAGCGCTGCACGCGCAGGCGATCGTAATCACGGCGCTCATCGCGGTGGCACTGCATCTGTTCCTGACACGCTCACGCACCGGGCGATCCATGCGGGCCGTGGCTGATGACCCGGAACTGGCTTCGGTTGCGGGGCTCGATACTGAAAATGTAATACGCTGGACATGGATCATCGGCGCCAGCCTTGCTGCAATAGCCGGCGTTTTTGCGGGCCTCGATACAGACGTTCATCCCAATCTCGGATGGAACCTGCTGCTGCCAATGTTTGCGGCGACCATACTCGGCGGGATCGGCAAGCCGATGGGCGCGATGGCTGGAGGGATCATCATTGGACTGGCCGAAGAGATCTCCACCTATAATTGGATCGGCGAAGAGTCGCTGATTTCGCCTTCGTATAAAACCGCGGTCGGCTTCTTCATCATGGTGGTGTTGCTGATCTTCCGGCCACAGGGGCTCTTCAAGGGAAGGCTCATGTAATGGAACTCACTGGGCTGTTCTTTTTTCTCGTCGGCTTTCTCATCATGGGCGGCATCTATGCGGTGCTTTGCATCGCGCTCAACATCCAATGGGGCATGGGCGGGTTGTTCAACGCTGGTATCGCCGGATTCTTCGCGGTGGGCGCTTATGCTTCGGCTATCGCAACAACGGCGTTTTCTGAAAAGCATCTGGGCGGGTTTGGTCTCCCCATCCCCATAGGCTTGTTGGCGGCAGCGGCAGTTGCCGGGGTTGCCGGCTGGGCAGTTGCCAAGATTTGCGTGCGGCTGCGCAGCGACTATCTCGCCATGGCCTCCATCGGCATCGCGGAAATCCTCCGGCTGGTCATCGTGAATGAGGAGTGGATCACCAATGGCAGCCTCGGGATTTCAGGCATTCCCCGCCCGTTTGACGGCTGGGTGCAGGGGCGGCCGGCCGATCTCATTTTTTTGGCGACCGTTTGGATAGTGGTGCTGATTGCCTATCTGATCAGCGAGAGGCTGCATGACAGTCCCTGGGGACGCACGCTTCGGGCCATTCGCGACAACGAGGATGCAGCGCGCGCCGCTGGGAAGGATGTCGAGTGGCTCAAGCTCCAGACGTTCGTCATCGGAGCGGCACTCATGGGCGTGGCCGGCGGGCTATCGGCGCATTATTTCAAATTTCTTTCACCTTCGGCCACTGAACCTCTGCTGGTGACCTTCCTTGTGTGGGTGATGCTGATGGCGGGCGGCTCCGGCAACAACAGGGGAGCCATTGCGGGTGGACTTGGCATCTGGGCCATCTGGTCATTTACCGAAATCTTCACCAACCGCTTGCCGCCCGAATGGGCAACACGGTCATCCTATATCCGCATGCTGCTGATTGGCCTGATCCTGCAGTTTGTCCTGCAGAGGTATCGCTCGGGGCTCATTCCGGAGAAGTCGCCGCCGGTGCGGTTCAAGGATTGAGCGAGCGGAGAATGGCGCGAACCGGCGAGGCATCGAGATTCTCAAGCCGCAGCGGCAGGGCAATGAGTTCGTAGTCGCCGGGCGCCACGTGATGAAGGACGAGATTTTCCAGAATGCGCATGTCGCTTCGGAGGGCGGCATGGTGTGCCGGAAGGTCTTTCGACGCTTCCGGATCGACCGAGGGTGTGTCTATCCCGATGAGCCTGACACCCTGTGCAGCGAGATTACTGACAAGCTGTGCCGAAAGTGCACGAAAGCCCGAGGGCCACACATGGGGATCGAGCCGGTCCATGAGGCGCAGAAGAATGCGGGGTGGCGGATTATCGAGGTGCGCTGCGATATGGCCGATTTGCGCAAGGGATGAAGGCGCCCTGGCATCAATGACACGGCAAGGACCGATGAAGGGTTCGAGAGGAAGAGCGCCGACCGGCACACCATCCTTCTCATAGTGCAGCGGTGCGTCGGCATGGGTGCCGCAATGAACGGAAAGGCTCAGCCGGGCGACATTCACCGGACAATTCGGCCCGATGGAGAATGTGGGCGATTCCGCATAGAGCGCGTCGCTGAGGAAGCCCGCCATGCCCCGCGAGAGAGGTTGCGAGATATCGATGATCACGTGACGGCCTTCTGCGCCAACCACTCAGGGCGATCCCAGCGGCGTTCGTCCAGAATGCGCGCCAGGCGCGAAGCGGCATCCCAAACATCGACGAAGCGCGTATAGAGCGGCGTCAGTCCGAACCGGATCATGTCCGGCGCGCGGAAATCGCCAATTACGCCATCGGCAATCAGCGCCTGCATGACGGCATAGCCTTGCGGGCAATGGAACGAGACATGCGATCCGCGTTGCGCCATGTCGCGAGGACCGGCAAGAGCGACGCCGTGCCGGCTGCACAGGGACTCAACCTGCGCAATGAGCAGCGCGGACAGGTCTTGTGACTTGCGGCGCAGGGCTTGCAGATCAACGTTATCCCAGACATCGAGTGCCGTATCGAGCGCCACCATCGACAGGATGGCCTGAGTACCGCATTGCTGACGGGCAATGCCTTCCGCGGCGCGATAGTCGAGATCGAAAGCGAATGGCTTCGCATGTCCCCACCAGCCGGAAAGGGGCGAAGCTGCCTGATCCTGCAGGTCTTTCCGGACATAGAGGAAGGCTGGCGCACCTGGTCCACCATTCAGGTACTTGTAGGTGCAGCCAACGGCGAAGTCGGCGCCACACTCTTCAAGATCAATGGGCAGCGCGCCGGCGGAATGGGCGAGATCCCAGATGGTGAGGGCGCCTGCGTGATGGGCTTTTCCCGTGATTGCCTGCATGTCATGGAGGCGCGAGGTGCGATAATCGACCTCGGTCAAGAGCGTTACGGCGACGTCGCTGGCGATTGCGTCCACAACATCTTCGGGATCGACCAGTCGCAACTCATATCCCTGACCCAGAAATTCAATCAGGCCCTGCACCATATAGAGATCGGTTGGGAAATTACCGGTATCCGAGAGAATGATCTTTCTTTCCGGGCGCAGTTTCAACGCAGTGCCCAGCAGCTTGAACACGTTGATTGAGATCGTATCGCAGGCGACGACAGTATCCTTGTCCGCGCCAATCAACCGGCCGATCCGGTTTCCAATGCGGCGGGGCAGATCAAACCAGCCGTGAACGTTCCAAGACGTGATGAGCGAATTGCCCCACTCTTCAGCGATTGTTCTGCTTAAACGCGCTGCGACAGCTTTCGGCAGAGCGCCCAGAGAATTGCCGTCGAGATAGATCAGATCGGCTGGAAGGGCGAAGAGTTCCCTGTAACGCCCGAATAGGTCCTTGGCGTCTTCGGCCTGGCAATCTTCGCGGGAGACAGGAAGTTTCATAGAGATACTGTCTTCTCCAAAACGGGTGAAGCCAATGCCAAATCACACAATGCCGGCCGAGGCTACGCCGCTGATGGGACGCTCGGCTGCTTTTACGGCGCGATAGCCGCTGGCGCGATACAGGCCCAGGGGATCGATGGCACCACCCTTGCGGCGGCTGGCTTCGGCCAGAATCGGCGAAACATCGGTGATGAAGGCCTGCTTGATCAGGCGATGGCCCAGCATGGGATCGCTGGCGTCCTGTGCTGCGCCAAGTTCATCGCGATTGACCAGCGATGCCTGAACATAGGCGCGAAGAATCTCGATGGCGGAGCCAATCAGGCTCTCGATCGGATCGGTGACATTGTGCGATTGGTCAATCATGTAAGCCGGCGAGAAGCCGGGTGCGCTGCGCATTTCCGCGTGAACCAACTCGTTAAAGACGAGAAACAGGCGGAACGGATCGATAGAGCCCGAGTCCAAATCGTCGTCGCCGTATTTCGAGTCATTAAAGTGGAAACCAGCAAGCTTCCGGGCGCGGATGAGGCGCGAGACGATCTGCTCGATGTTGGTGTTGGGCGCGTGATGGCCGAGATCGACAAGACACTTGGCCTTGGGGCCAAGCTCCATCGCAGCCATGTAGCTTGAGCCCCAGTCCGAAATTACTGTTGAATAAAAGGCTGGTTCATAGAGCTTATGCTCGAGAAAAACGCACCAGTCTTTCGGCAGTTTTTCATAGATAACCGACAGTGCTTCAATATAGCGATCAAAGGCCTTGTTGAAATTGGACTGGCCGGCGAAGTTTGAACCGTCGGCGATCCAGACCGTGAGTGCTGACGAACCGAGCTGGCGGCCGATCTCGATGCATTCAATGTTGTGCTCGATTGCTTCCTGCCGCGTGCCAGCCTCGGCGTGGGTAAGAGAGCCGAACTTGTACGAATTGCTTTGGCCCTTCGCATCCTGAAAGGTGTTTGAATTCACGGCATCGAAACCAAGCTCGTGCGAGGCGGCTTCCTGGCGAAGCGCATTGTAGTCGGAAACCTTGTCCCAGGGAAAATGCGGCGAGACATTGGGCGTGACCCGGCACAATTGGTTGATGACCCCGCAATCCTCAAGCTTGTCATGGATGTTGCGAGGCTCGCCGGGTCCAGGAAAACGTGCGAAACGCGTCCCGCCTGTGCCGACGCCCCAGGTTGGAACGGCCACGGCGTATTGCATGGCGCGCGCCGTGACTACTTCGATGTCGATGCCGCGGCGTGCAAGCTGACGACCGAGCGCACCGTAATCTTCAGTGAGGGCAGCTTCCTTCTTCCGATTTTCACTGGCAAGGAAATCAGCGGAGATTGCAAAACTCATTGGTTTACCTGGTGAATGAAGCGGCGTTGCCGCCATCGACATTGAGGAAATTTCCGGTCGATTTGGCAGAGAGATCGGAAGCAAAGAAATAGACTGCCTCGGCAATGTCGTCCGGATAAACCGAGCGCTGAAGAAGTGAACGCTTGCGGTAATGCTCCTCAAGTTCATCCTCGGCGATCTTGAGTGACGCCGCGCGCTGCTGACGCCATGGACCTTGCCAGATCTTCGATCCCCGCAGTACGGCGTCGGGATTGACGACGTTGACGCGAATACCCATGGGAGCGCCTTCGAGCGCCATGCAACGCGCAAGGTGAATTTCAGCAGCTTTGACCGAGCAGTAGGCGGATGCGCCCGGAGACGCGGCGACGGCGTTCTTGGAGCCGATGAAAATCATGGAACCGCCAACGCCCTGACGCTTCATCAGCCGATATGACTCGCGGCCGACGAGGAAGTAACCCGTGCCGAGGATTGCCATGTTCTTGTTCCAGAGATCGAGCGTCGTATCCTCGACCGCGGCGGCGAGTGTTATTCCAGCGTTGTTGACGGCGATATCAAGCCCGCCGAACTCCGCCACGGCTTCGTTTACGCCCGCGATGACGGCATCTTCACTGGTGACGTCGACGACAACGCCTCTGACATTGTCCTTTCCATAGGTTTTGCCAAAATTCTCAACGGCTTCATCCAGCGACTTCTTGTCGATATCGGCAAGAATGACGCAGGCACCTTCCGACATCAGCTTGGATGCAATGGCAGAGCCAATGCCACCGGCGCCGCCTGTGACAAGTCCGACGCGGCCCGCAAGGCTCTTGGGTTTTGGCATGCGTTGCAGCTTGGCTTCTTCAAGAAGCCAATACTCGATGTTGAAGGCTTCCTGTTCGAAAAGGCCAGTGTAGGCCGAGACGCCCGATGCACCGCGCATCACATTGATGGCGTTCACGTAGAATTCGGCAGCAATGCGCGCTGTTGCCTTGTCCTTGGCAAAGGAAAGCATGCCGACGCGGGGGACAAGGTAAATCACCGCATTTGGATCGCGAATCTTCGGTGAATCGGGATGCTTGCAGCGCTCGTAGTAGGCAGCATAATCCGCGCGATAGTCATCAATCAGCTTGTCCAGCGCTGCGCCATCGGCATCATGGGTCACAATCAATGGCCGAATTTTGGTGCGCAGGAAATGGTCGGGGCAAGACGTTCCCAGTGGAGCCAGTTTGCCAAGATTCTTCGAATTTACGAACTCCAGAACTTCCGGAGCATCAGTGAAATGGCCCACCTTCATTTCACTCTTTGAAATTCGGCCACGAATTTCTGGCAGCAAGCGGATAATGGCAGCACGGCGCTCGACGTCTCCCAGAGGTTTTACAGATTCGCCGCCAAAGGCTGGTTTCTGGCGCCTGGTTTCGAGCCAAATGGCGGCTTTATTTATGACGCGGAGCGTGGTTTCATAACAGCTTTTCGCATCATTGGCCCAGGTGAAGAGACCGTGGGAACCGAGAACGACGCCGACGAGCTTTGGATTTCTCTTGGCCATCTCGCCCAGCTTGATGCCGAGGTCAATTCCAGGCCGCTGCCAGGGAAGATACCCCATTTCTGCGCCGAACACTTCGCTCGTGAGCCTTTCCGAATCCTTCGATGCGGCGATGGCTATGACTGCATCAGAGTGTACATGGTCGACGTGAGGGTAAGGCACATAGCCATGCAGGCAGGTATCGATGGAAGCGGCGCGCGGGTTCAGATTAAACGTGCAGTGGTTGAGATTATGAACCATCTCGTCTTCCTGCGAGAGATTCTTGTATAGGCCCTTCAGGGACTCAAGTTTGTCCATGTAGAGCGTGGCGAAGCCGTCCAGCTTCATTGAACCCAGATCGCCGCCTGAACCCTTGACCCACAATACGGTTGCCTGCTGCTTGTTCAGCGGGTCGGTCATTTTTACCTTGGCGGATGTATTTCCGCCGCCAAAATTGGTGATGCGGAGATCGGCTCCGAGCAGGTTCGAACGATAGAGGAGCAGGCCCGGTTCATCGAGCCTGGCAGCTTTGGCATCATCCCACAGGGAAGGTACAGTTACAGAGTTGGTCATAGGTGCTTTCGTCAAAGTTAGGGATGGAGGCGCGCCCGGTGATGGGGCGCGCTTCCGTTGGCAAAACCAGATCAGAAGTCGAACTGGCCGATGTTTTCCTTGGTAAAGGTGTAGGGCGCACCGAGGAGGATTTCAGAACCGTTGATCACCTGGAGTTCGCCAAGCTTGCCGGCCTTGACGCTTGTGGCGCCGGCCTTGAGCGTGCCATCAGCTACGGAGCGAAGTACGTGCATAGCGGCATAGCCAAGATCAACCGGGTTCCACAGGACAACCGACTTCACGCAGTCCTTTTCCACATAGGGCTTCATGGCGTTCGGCGTGGCAAGGCCGACCACGGCGATGGCGCCGCACTTGTTGGCCTGAGTCACAGCTTCGGCAGATGCCGGCGTTGCAACCGAGGTCATGCCGAAGATGCCTTTGAGTTCATCGCCATGCTTGTTGATGAGGGTCGTTGCCTGGTTGAAGGACAGGTTGTTGTCTTCCTGGGCTTCTACCGTTTCAAGCCACTTCATCTTGGGATGGCACTTTGCAGCGTATGCGCCCATCTCGGCAATCCAGCGCGCCTGGTTTGGCGTGGTGAAGGTCGAAGTTACGATGGCAAAAGCGCTCTCTTCGCCAGCCTCCTTCGCCATGTTGTCAATCAGCGACTTGGCGATTCCGTTAAATTCGGCCTGGTTGACGAACCACTGGCGGGCATCGGGAGTCGAGTTGGCATCATAACCGACGACGTTGATACCTTTTGACAAGGCCTTCTTCAGAACGGGGGCGATCGCCACCGGATCGTTGGCAGCGAAGAGAATGCCGTCAACACCGCTGGTGATGTAGTTATCAAGAAATGTGATCTGCTCGTCGATGTTTGCCTTGGTCGGACCGTCAGTCTTTGCGTCGACATTGCCGAGCTCCGCCGCGGCTTCCAGAATGCCTTTGGTCGTGGCGTTGAAATAACCGATGCCAATAAGCTTGGGCACGTCCACAACCGTAATTTTCTTGCCGGCACGATCAGGCGCACCTGTCGGCTCGCCACCATCATAGGGCTTGGCGGTTGCGGCGGCGGGGGTGCCGTCGCAAGCCAAAGGATTGGTCGGCAGGTCATCGCCGCCAGTCCATGCAGACTGGGCGAATGCTGCGCTGCTCATGAGCCCCAAACCAAGGGCCACAGTTAAAGTCAGTTTCTTCATGCTCTCTACTCCATTTGTCCGGGCCGATGGCGGTCGGCATGCCGGGTTCCTCCCAAAAGTCAGCCGCCCCTGTTTTTGTCAAAGATTGCACCGGCCAGGATCGCCGCAATAAGCACGACCCCGATAACGACGATGGTACCGTCACCCTTCACCCCCGAAAGCGCAAGTCCGTTTTTGAGCGCTTGAATGAGAATGAGGCCCAGGGCCGTACCGATTATGGTGCCCTTGCCGCCGAATATGCTGGTACCGCCGAGAACGACCCCGGTGATGACATCAAGCTCAAGGCCGGTTCCCATGTCGGACCGAGTCGTTGTCACACGCGAAACGAAAATGAGTGCCGCCAGTCCCGCAAGGAAGCCCGCAGCTGTGTAGATCCAGAGCTTTGTGGCATCAACGCGGATGCCAGAGAAGCGAGCAGCAGTTTCATTTGCGCCAATCGCATAAGTGGCACGGCCGAAAGGCGTAAGGCCGAGGATGACTGCGGCGGCGACGGTAAGAAATCCCAGCAGCCAAAGCTGAACCGGAACGCCAAGGATTTCGCCCTGGCCAAGAAAATAGAACCACTCCGGATAACCCCTGACCGAGCGCGCCTGGCTGATGCCTTCGGCGAGACCCCTGTAAAGCGCCAGTGTGGCCAAGGTGGCGATGAGCGGGGGCACCTTGAACCTGGTAATAATCACGCCATTGCCAAGGCCGGCCAAAGTGCCGCATGCCAAGGCTGCAATCATTGCGAGGGGCAACGGCATGCCGACGTTCTGCCAGAAAACGCCGAGCAATATTGCGGTAAGGCCAAGAATGGAGCCGACCGAAAGGTCAATGCCGCCGGTGACGATCACAAATGTCATGGCGAGCGCGACAAGGCCCACCTCCGACATGAGCCGGCCCTGGTTAAGCAGATTTTCAGCGGTGAAGAATTTGTCCGAGAGGATGGCAAGCACGATGAGTGCAAGTACGGTGAGTACCGCAAGGATGACTTCATGACGCAGTATTCCTGTGGCCGTCATGTCGATCTCCTGCGCCTCGCCATGTCGGCCAGAACGGTTGCGAGGATCATCAGACCCAGAACCGCACGGAGCCAATAAGCCGAGACATTCAGGAAAATCAGTGCAGAACCTATGCAGGCGAATAGAATTGCCGCCAATGTCGAACCGATCACGGTTCCAGTTCCGCCAAGGATCGAGACGCCGCCGATAACCGAGGCGGTAATGACCGTCAGCTCGAGATTGGGTGGAACGGTCGATTGAATGACCTGCAATTGGGTGGCAAACAGAATACCGGCAATTCCAGCGAACAGCCCATGCAACGCGAAGACGCCGACGACAGTCCTCTCGGGATCAAGGCCCGCCGCCCTGGCCGCCTCCATGTTGCCGCCGACTGCATAAATTGCCCGGCCGAAATCCGTGTAGCGCATGAAAAGTGCTGCAAGGACGGTTAGCACCACCATGAAATAGACGGCGGAGGGGATGCCGAAGAACCGCATCTGGGCGACCATGAATCCTGGCGGCATGTCGGTGATCCAGGCGCCTGCGGTCGCGCTAATGAGACCGCCTTTGAGGATCGACAGCATGCCAAGTGTCACGACGATCGAGGGGATGCGCGTGTAGGCGACAAGAGCGCCGACACCGGCGTTTACCGCAATGGCGAATAAAATGGGAACAAGCCAAGCTATCCAGATCGGATAACCAGATACGGCAAGCGTTCCGGCAATGGTGGCGATGACGCCAATGAGCGATCCTACCGAAACATCGATGTGGCCGGCGATAATGATCATCGACATGCCAATCGCCGCGATGGCGATGTAGGCATTGCCGGCGAAAATGGCGTTGATGTTGTTGTCGGACAGGAAGCGCGGATTGACAGCGCCGACAACGATGAAAAGAACGACGATGGACAGCAGGACGACAATTTCCTGACCATAGCCACTCAAAAACCGGCGCATGGGTGAACGGCCGATTGCTATCGTGGCGGCACTCATGCGGCGCGACCCTGTCGATCTGCACGAGTCATCGCCGTACCGACTGCCTCCGGCGTAACTTCGTCCCGATCGAAGGAAGCGACAATGCGCCCGGTGTTCATGACCAGCACCCGGTCGCTCATGCCGAGGACTTCGGGAAGTTCGCTGGAAATCATCAGAATTGCCATGCCCTCGCCGGCTAGCTTCCGCATCAATAGATGGATTTCTGCCTTTGCGCCAACATCGATACCACGGGTGGGTTCATCCATGATGAGGATGCGCGGATTGGTGGCAAGCCACTTTCCAAGCACGACCTTCTGCTGATTGCCGCCTGAAAGCTGACGGACAATCTGGTCCGGGCCTCTCGCCCTGATGCCGAAGCGCTGGATTGCCTTTTCGGCCTCGTCGCGGACTTTGGCCGCATCGATCATGAAGCCGCGCTTCAGGCGTTTCAGATTGGCGAGCGCAACGTTCTCCGATATCGTTTGGGAACGGATCAATCCCTGCTGGCCGCGATCCTCGGGGATATATGCAATGCCGAGATCACGGGCGGCTTCCGGACTGGAAATTCTTGTGGGCTTTCCATCGATGAGTATCTCGCCCGACGTCGCAGGTGTAATGCCGAAAATGGTAAGCGCCAATTCCGTGCGGCCAGAGCCTACCAGGCCGGCAATGCCAAGGATCTCGCCCCGCTTCAAATCGAGCGATATGTTTTGGACAGTACTTCGATAGGAGACATCTTTCAGTTCAAGCAGGCTGGCGCCGCTTTGACCCTGTTTCTTCGGATAGAGCCGGTCGATCGAACGGCCGACCATCATGGAAACCAGCTGATTTTCGTCAACCTCGCCGATGTTCTTCGTGCCGACATGATTGCCGTCGCGCAAAACCGTCACGCGGTCAGCAAGGGCGAAGATTTCCGGCATGCGGTGGCTCACATAAACAATGGCAACACCGCGCTGCTTGAGGCGGCGCACAATGTCCATGAGGCGTTGCACATCAGCTTCGGCCAGTGCGGCTGTCGGCTCATCCATGATGAGGACGCGCGCATCCTGTGATAGCGCCCTCGCGATTTCGACCCGTTGGCGATTTGCCACGGAGAGTGAAGAGACCTTTGCATCGATGTCGAGATCAGGACTGTCGAGCGAGTCGAGCAGTTCACGGGCGCGCCGGCGCATTGTTGACCAATCCAGCGATCCCCATTTGGTCTTGGGCGCCTGGCCAAGAAAGACGTTTTCGGCAACCGTAAGTTCCGGGAAGAGCAGCAGTTCCTGATGAACAGTTGCGATGCCGGTCGCATGAGCCTCGCGAGGACTGGCAAATTTGACGGGTTTGCCATTGACAAGAATTTCGCCCTCATCGGCCTGATAGAGCCCGGACATGATCTTGATCATGGTTGATTTCCCGGCGCCATTTTCGCCGAGAAGTGCGTGAACCTCACCGGGGCGCATGTCGAAAGAGACGCCGTTGAGGACCGTTACGCCGGCAAATGATTTAGTGGCGCCGCGAAGCTCTATCGGATGGGTCACCTTAGCGCGACCCCCAGCCCGAAACTGAATCAATCACATGCTGGCTACGGACGACCCCTATTTCGGTCATGCGCGCGCTGCTCCCATTCGGCTTCTGTATTTCGCTACCGTGCGCCCGGCCGCCGTGACGTCACAGATGTTTTTCTAAGGGCTAAAGAACACTATTGAGCAAAATACGTCAAGTGAGTATATTATTGAGCGACAATTACCTATTGCAGTGCACAAATGATCAAAAATAATCAAAAATGCTGTTATGAATGATTCTGAACGCCACCGACTTATGCTGAATTTCCTCAAGGACCGGCCGTTCGCTTCTGTCCGGGATCTGATGACTGTGGTCGATGCCTCACCGGCAACAATAAGGCGCGATATCGCCAAGCTGCATGCGACTGGCACGGTGCGGAAGGTTTTCGGTGGCATCGCCGCAACGGAAGCAACAAGCGGACTTGAGCGACTCTCGGCGCGGCCCTTCGAAGAAAACCAGATGCTGGGGGTGGCGGCCAAGAAGGCGATTGCCGAGGAAGCATCGCGGCTGGTCAGGGACGGTGATTCCCTGATCATTCATGGCGGCAGCACCTGCTATCTGTTTGCCCTGCTGCTCGCCAATCGAAATGTGCGGATTTACACCAACTCGATGCCACTTGCGGCGACTCTGTGGCAAAATGGGGCGTGCCATCTGACGCTGGCTGGAGGCGATCTCTATCGCGAGCCCGGAGTTCTTTACGACGCCAAAGCCGCACCCCCCGAATTCTATGCGTCGAAATTCTTTCTTGGCGCGCAGGCGATCACGCAGGCCGGCATGTTCGAATCTCATCCGCTGATCGTTCGCGAAACAGAAAAACTTCTGATGCGAGCCGACGAAGTCATTGTGCTCGCCGATAGCCGCAAGTTCGGCCTCAGAGCGCGCTATTCAGTCATGGGCCTGTCGCGCATCGGCACGCTCATTACCGATGACCGCATTTCCGAAGCAAATGAGAAGATGATGACAGATGCGGGTATCAAGGTGATTATCGCCAAGCAAGCATCGGAAGGTGAGCGCGGATGAAGGCAAGCCATGCGTCTGGGACAATCCACTCTATCCATACCGCGAGGGCTCAATCTGGCGTGTCGACCGTTGCCATTCCCCTCCGAGATGTGTTCTACCACGCTTGAATTCCACGCCTTGGGCCAAGCCTATCATGACACTTCTCGACAATCTCAGAACGCTCTCGGCACGTGTGGGTGCCGATCCGCTTCTTGTTCAGGCCGCCGGCGGCAACACGTCGCTCAAGGACGGCCGCACCATGTGGATCAAGGCCTCGGGCACCTGGCTTAAGGATGCAGCAGCGCGCGATATATTCGTTCCCGTCGATCATATGGCTTTGATGACGGCTCTCGCGGCGCAGGATCCAGGGTGTGAATCCTGCGTCGATTTCGTTCGCACTGAATTGAATGCCAACGGGCTTCGGCCGTCTATTGAGACGACCGTTCATGCGCTGATGCCACAACGCGTTGTGGTTCATGTGCACTGCGTGAACACCATCGCGTGGGCCATCCGCAGCGATGCCGAGGTACAACTCGGTGAGCGGCTAAAGGCCTTCAATTGGGCGTTCGTTCCATATGCGAGGCCGGGACTGCCCCTGTCTCAGGCCATTTCAGCAAAACTTCGGCCAGGCGTCGATGTTCTCGTCCTCGGCAATCATGGGCTTGTGGTCGCGGCTGATACCGTGGCTGCCGCGGAAGGGCTCCTTAGTCAGGTTGTTCGAACGCTACAGCGGCGCGTGAGGCGGGCCGAAGCGCCCGATCTCGATGCTCTCAAAAAAATCGCAGCCGGCAGCGACTACGTCCTGGCCAGTGATCCCGAAACTCATTGCCTGGCGACCGATCCCCTGGCGATGAGGCGAGGAGCGCATTCAGTTTACTATCCTGACCATGTTGTGTTCCTTGGAACCGAGATCGCAACGAAGCTGTGGCAGGCTGCACCACTCGTCGCGCTTGCCGGCAAGGGTGTGCTTATCCGCAAGGATGCAAAGCCGGCAATCGAACCCATGGGACGTTGCCTGGCAGACGTCATGCGCAGGGTCGAGGAAGATGACCCGCTTGTTGCGCTCACTGCAGATGACATCGACAGACTTGTCAATTGGGACGCCGAAAAGTATCGCCAGATGCTCACACAACCAGGAAACGGATAGCCATGCACGTATTGATAATCGGTGGGGCCGGTATGGTCGGGCGGAAACTGCTCGCACGCCTGGCCAAGGAGGGCTCGCTCAATGGCAAAGCCATTGAGAAAGTGACGCTGCATGATGTTGTGGCAGCAGAGAATGCAGCGGAAGCTCCGTTCCCGGCCGAGATCATTGTGTCTGATCTATCGCTACCTGGGGAAGCAGCCAAATTGGTTGCCCGGCGGCCCGATGTGATTTTCCACCTTGCGGCTATTGTGTCGGGCGAAGCAGAGGCCGATTTCGAGAAAGGTTACCGCATCAACTTTGATGGAACGCGCGAACTCTTCGAAGCGATCCGCAAGGTTGGCGGCGGGTATTGCCCGCGTGTGGTTTTTACCTCTTCCATCGCGGTTTATGGGGCGCCATTTCCCGAAGCCATCGGCGACGAATTTTTCGAAACACCACTGACAAGCTACGGCACACAGAAGGCAATCGGCGAGCTTCTGCTCTCCGACTACTCGCGGCGAGGTTTCTTCGATGGCGTGGGTATCAGGCTGCCGACAATTTGCGTCAGGCCCGGAAAGCCGAACAAGGCCGCGTCTGGGTTCTTCTCCAATATCATTCGCGAACCCCTGAGTGGCAACGAGGCGGTGCTTCCGGTTTCCGAAGATGTCAGGCATTGGCACGCATCACCCCGTTCGGCCGTCAACTTTCTCATTCATGCCGCAGGGCTTGAGGGCGATGCCCTGGGTGCGCGGCGAAACCTCTCGATGCCGGGACTTTCAGTCACGGTGGGCGAGCAGATCGAAGCATTGCGAAAGGTCGCCGGGGAAAAGGTGGTCAGCCGTATCAGACGCGAGCCCGATCCGGCCATCATTCGCATTGTCGCCGGCTGGCCTCGTAATTTCGATCCGAAGCGGGCGATCAGCCTTGGTTTCAGATCAGAAAGCAGTTTTGAAGACATCATCCGGGTTCATATTTCGGATGAACTGGGCGGAAATTTTGTAAGCTAACCGCGTCCGATGAACGGCATCGCCGTCGCCATGATGGTGATGAACTGGATATTGGTTTCAAGCGGCAACGATGCCATCTGCACGACGGCCTGACCAACATGATCGACGTTGAATGTCGGTTCCGGCTTCATTGAACCGTCAGCCTGGGGCACGCCGTCCTTCATGCGGGCGGTCATTTCCGTGCCGGCGTTGCCGATATCGATCTGGCCGCAGGCAATATTGTATTTGCGGCCATCCAGCGAAGTGGAACGTGTGAGTCCCGTGATGGCGTGCTTGGTGGCGGTATAGGGTGCGGAATTGGGCCGCGGCGCATACGCCGAGATAGAGCCGTTGTTGATGATACGGCCACCCATGGGGTTCTGATTCTTCATCAGGCGAAAGGCCTCCTGCGTGCAGAGGAACGGACCTGTCAGATTGGTATCGACCACCGTTTTCCACTGCTCATAAGACAAGTCCTCAAGTAGAATGCCGGGTGCGCCCACACCTGCGTTGTTGAAGAGAACATCAAGACGCCCATAGGTTTCCTTCACTTCGGCAAAGAGCCGGGCCACCGATGTTGGATCGCCCACATCGGCTGCGATGGCTTTTGCTTCAGCGCCGGTAGACTTTATCGCTGCAACAGTGGCGTCCAGTGGCTCCTTGCGCCGGCCGGTCACAACCGTCGTGAACCCCGCCCTCGCCAGCGCTGACGCGCACGACCTGCCAATCCCCGAGCCCGCGCCTGTCACCAATGCAACCTTCATTGCCACCAACTCCCTGTCTTCTGTTGCGATCATGGCAAGTTCACCGGCGGCGAGCAACCCTTCAGCGCGATGCCTGAGCGAACCTCTGGATTGCGCCCGGTGCATTCAGTTTGAATTAATCGCTATGGATTAGGGTTTACAGCCAGTAGCGGATGCCTGAGCCGTGGCAAGCCTGTAGAAATTCACATGAAACACCCAACACCGGTTCGAAGCAGGGAGAGTGCCGATGACTGTTATGTCCGGTTCGCAAGGCGGAGTTCTCGATTTTCGAACCTTCAATGTGTCAACCCTCTTCAATCACAATTCAACAAGCGTGACCGAGGATGGCGCGACTTACAGGATCAATTCCAGCAACTCCACGCAGCTTTTCGGCGTCAACCTGACTTTTGATTCGTTCGATGCACCAACTGCTGGGCTGGCTACCGATCTTCTGGTTGTCAGGAACGGCGTGCTGTCATTGTCGATGACCGGTATCGATGCTTCGGCGGCGACACTTTTCGATCTGGCCGAGGCTGGCGATACCGCCGGTTTTCTCGGGCTGCTCCTGAAAGGCAATGACACCGTCCTTGGCACAACATCAAAAGACGTCCTCTGGGGACTTGGCGGAAACGATCTGCTTCGCGGGCGCGGAGGAACCGACACTCTGGATGGCGGGATTGGCAATGATACGCTAGATGGCGGCAGCGGCGGCGACAGGCTGATCGGTGGCTCGGGCATTGACATCGCGTCTTACAGATACTCCGGAGAGGGACTGACCGTCTCATTGTCGTCGCTTAGCCTGCGGACGGGAGATGCAAAGAACGACTCCTTCAGTTCCATCGAGGGGCTGTCAGGCGGCGATCACGCCGACACTCTCATTGGCAATGCGTCCGGCAATGTTATCGATGGCGGTCTCGGCAACGATACAATTTCAGGGCTGAGCGGCCGCGATACGTTGCGCGGTTCCTACGGTGCCGACGTGCTTACCGGCGGGGCCGCAAGCGACTGGCTCGCAGGCGGAGCCGGGGCGGACAAGTTCGTATTTCAGAAAATATCGGATTCGGCAGCCGCAACCAGCCTCCGTGATACCATTGCCGACTTCACGGCGGGTTTGGATCACATCAACCTGGCGGCGATTGATGCGATCTCGAATGTGTCGGGGAGTTCGTTCAGCTTTATCGGCACGGCGGAGTTTACTGCCACCGGCCAATTGCGGGCCGTACAATCAGGCGGCGACACCCTGCTCCAGGCCAACACGACCGGAACGTCCGGTGCGAGCATGACAATCCTGTTGCTTGGTGTGACGGCAACGGACCTCACGTCGGGCGATTTCATTCTCTAGATTGGAAGGCGTGTGGTCGAAACCGTCAGGAGAGCTGGCCACGTTTCTCTGAACAGGTTTCCCGGTTTCATAAGTGAAGTCTCCGCCATGTATCAAGCCGCAGCCGGGAACCGCAGCGGTGTGAAGCAGGCCTGTCGGGGTTGGGGTTCATGTAAATCAGTCACTTTTATAATTGGGAAAATGTTCTTGACAATGTTCCCGTTATGTTCTAGCTCGGGGCTGGACGAGGAAACTGACGGGCACATGGACTGGAACGACGTCATCACGCGCAATCAGGCAGCACTCACCCGCATTGTCGCGATGCTTATCGCGATGGTTGAAATGGGAACGGGCAGCATGGTGGCGCTGCTTCCGCCATCGCTCCATCGCGAGGCATCACGCATGCTGCTCCCGGTGGAATCGGCGGTGCGCCGCCTCATTGCCATCGCCGCGCGGGGACTCAAGGTGAAACCCGTTTCCATCCGTCCGATGCCCATGGGACTGGTTTTCGCCGGAAAAGGCACCGGCGGACGGATCGTGTTTCAACTTTTCGACACGCGCCAGCGGTTGAGCCGCACTGGCCGAAAGCGTGCTGCCACCACAGTAATACCTCGCATCCACGTCTTTGCCGACAGTCCGCTCGTCCCGTTGTTCCATCAGCCCCGGCCGGCCGAGAGTCCCACCCCTGAGCTGGATGAACCGGATAACACCATCGATGCAACGCGCCTTGGCCGCCGTCTCGCGGCGGTCAAGATGGCGCTGGAGAACCTGCCGCAACAAGCGAGGCGCCTGGTGCGCTGGCGAGCCCGGCGCATCAAGATGCAAAAGCCCACATTCCTGTCGCCGCTCCGTCCCGGTCCGCCGCCCGGCCATCGCAAGGCGGCGATAGAGGAAATCGACTTTATACTGCGGCGGTGCCATGCGTTGGCATGGGACGCACTACACGAAGACACATCCTGATCGGATCCAACCAGTCAAATCGACAGCGGGTTCGCGGTTCGTGCCGCGAAGCTGCTCCGCGCCAACCTACTCTATTCTTATGGCGACCGAGCCTCGACGCAGGCTGCTGCCTCACATAAATCGCCGCATGGACCAGAGCTTCCGCGTCCTTGATTCAGATCAATGTGGAGACGTGATGGGGGCGGCAATAGTTGCCCGCTGAGTTTTATCTCGAGGGCGATATGAGTGATTCCGTCAAGCTTACCCAACTGGCGGTTCTGGGCCTGCTGGCGATTAGCGCCACCGTGCTTGCGGCAAAGGGCCATGATCAAGCCTTTTCAATTCATGCGTTTCTGGCGGCGGCGGCGATCTGCGCAATAATCGTTTATTACGCCAGGCAGTTTTCCTCGCCGCCTCGTCGAAGCGCGGTGGATCCTGAATCAGAGTATCTTGACTCGGTTGTCCAGGCCGGTGTGATCGCGACAGTTTTCTGGGGTGTCATCGGGTTTCTTGTCGGCGTGGTCATCGCATCGCAACTCGCCTGGCCGGTTCTCAATCTCGATCTTCCGTGGACGACTTTCGGCAGGCTTCGACCCCTGCATACGTCAGCGGTGGTTTTTGCCTTTGGCGGCAATGCCCTGATTGCCACCAGTTTCTATGTGGTGCAGCGCACCTGCAGGGCCAGGCTCGCCTTTGGAAACCTCGCCTGGTTTGTGTTCTGGGGATATCAATTCTTCATCGTTCTGGCAGCAACTGGATATTTGCTCGGCGTCACTGAAAGCCGTGAATACGCGGAACCCGAATGGTACGTCGATCTTTGGCTCACCATTGTCTGGGTGGCCTACTTCCTGGTGTTTTTTGGAACACTTCTGAAGCGGAGGGAACCTCACATCTATGTGGCGAACTGGTTCTATCTTTCGTTCATCGTCACCATCGCTTTGCTTCACATCATCAATAACCTGTCGGTTCCGGTATCATTCCTGGGATCGAAAAGCTACTCGGTGTTTTCCGGCGTCCAGGATGCCCTGACCCAGTGGTGGTATGGACACAATGCTGTCGGTTTCTTCCTGACTGCCGGCTTTCTCGGCATGATGTATTATTTCGTGCCGAAACGCGCCGAACGTCCGGTTTACTCGTATCGCCTGTCGATCGTGCATTTCTGGTCACTGATCTTCTTATATATTTGGGCCGGTCCGCATCACCTTCACTACACGGCACTTCCAGACTGGGCCCAGACGCTCGGAATGGTGTTCTCCATCATGCTCTGGATGCCTTCGTGGGGCGGCATGATCAACGGCCTGATGACGCTTTCCGGGGCGTGGGACAAGCTGAGAACCGATCCGGTCCTCCGCATGATGGTGATGTCCATTGCCTTCTACGGGATGTCGACGTTCGAAGGCCCCATGATGTCGATCAAGGCTGTCAATTCGCTGAGCCACTATACCGACTGGACAATCGGGCACGTACATTCCGGCGCCCTGGGCTGGGTTGGCCTGATCAGCCTCGCCTGCGTGTACCATCTGGTTCCCAAATTGTGGAATCGCCCGGGACTTTATAGTGACAGGCTGGTGAACTGGCACTTCTGGCTGGCGACGCTTGGTATCGTTCTTTACGCGGCATCGATGTGGGTCTCCGGCATCATGCAGGGTCTGATGTGGCGCGAGTACGATGAGCAAGGGTTCCTTGTATATTCCTTCGTGGAGTCGGTGGCGCGCATGTATCCGTTCTACGTCATACGCATGGTTGGCGGACTGCTGTTCCTGATTGGCGCATTGGTCATGGTTTATAACCTCGTGCGTACCGTTCGCGGAGATCGCCGGCTTGAAGTGCCGATGGGCGCGCCAATGCTTGCCGCCTGACACAAGGGATCAAGACACATGGATCACTCAAAAATCGAACTTAACGCAACGCTGCTGCTCGTCCTGAGCTTCCTCGTTGTCACCATCGGCGGCATCATTGAGATTTCTCCGCTGTTCTATCTTCAGAACACGATCGAAAAAGTCGAAGGCATGCGCCCCTATACGCCGCTGGAACTTGCTGGCCGCAATGTCTATGTGCGTGAAGGCTGCTATGTATGCCATAGCCAGATGATCCGCCCATTCAGAGATGAGGTCGAGCGCTACGGACACTACAGTCTGGCAGCGGAGTCCATGTACGACCATCCTTTCCAGTGGGGATCCAAGCGCACAGGGCCGGATCTTGCGCGCGTCGGCAACCGGTATTCGGACGACTGGCATCGCGAGCACCTCATCAATCCCCGCGCCGTCGTGCCGGAATCAATCATGCCGGGCTACGGTTTTCTCATGAACAATGAGTTGAACCGTACAGATATCGCCCAACACCTTCTGGCAAACCGGATCGTGGGCGTTCCCTATAGCGACGACATGATCGCGAACGCCGGCCTCGATCTCGCGACCCAGGCCAGCGCCACCGGAGACAATGCCGACGGGTTGATGGCGCGTTATCCCAAGGCGCAGGCCCGCGATTTCGATGGGCAGCCCGGGCGGGTAACTGAAATGGATGCCCTCGTTGCCTATCTTCAGATGCTTGGAACACTGGTGGACTTCTCTACCTACAAAGCTGAGGCGAACCTGAGGTGATGCAATGACGACATATGAAACCATGCGCCATTTCGCCGACAGCTGGATGCTGCTGGTTCTCACCGGTATTTTCCTGCTTGTCGTATTCTTCGTCTTCCGTCCGGGTTCGAAGTCGCTCTACGACAGCACATCCAGAATTCCGCTCGATGACGAGAAGAAGGGTTGAATCATGGCCACTCCTGAGCGTGACGCCATCTCCAACACCGAAACCACAGGGCATGACTGGGACGGCATCAAAGAGCTGAACGCGCCGCTGCCCCGCTGGTGGCTTCTGACTTTCTACGCGTGCATTGTATGGGCCCTGGGATATGCCATTGCCTATCCGGCCTGGCCACTCATCAGCCAGGCGACCCCCGGTCTCCTGGGATATTCTAGCCGCGGAGATGTCGCCGCGCAGATTGCGTCTGCGAAAGCGGAGCAGAGCGGCTTTCTTGAGAAGATAAAGCAGTTGCCGCTGGAAGACATCCGGAAGGATCCGGCTCTCCTGCAATTTGCGACGGCGGGTGGCGCAGCGGCATTCCGGGTCAACTGTATTCAATGTCATGGATCAGGAGCGGCTGGTGGTGCCGGATATCCAAATCTCAACGACGATGACTGGATCTGGGGTGGTACACTCGATCAGATTCATACCACGCTTCAACATGGCATCCGCACTTTTACTGATGCGGATACGCGCCAGTCCCTAATGCCATCATTTGGCGCGGACGGCATTTTGACACCGGTGCAAATTGCCGAAGTGGCTGAGTATGTCCTGAAATTGTCCAACCAGATCCACGACGAACGAATCGCCGCTCGAGGTCAGACGATTTTCGCCGACAATTGTGCGGCGTGTCATGGCAAGGATGGCGAGGGCAGCCGGGAGTTCGGTGCTTCGCGGTTGAATGACGCCATAGCGCTGTACGCAGCCGACAAGAACAAAATCATTGCCCAAATCAACCGGCCACGGCAGGGCGTGATGCCGGCGTGGAGTTCCAGGCTTGACGAAACAACAATCAAGCAACTCACGATTTATGTTCACTCACTGGGCGGGGGAGAGGCTACCGCGCCCTGATCATGTCCAGAGTTATTGAAAATGTCGAGCGGATCGATGCCGAAGCCCACAATAGTGCTGCTCGGCGATCACTCTACAAGGCCAGAGTCAAGATTCATCCGAAGCGCGTTCACGGATATTTCCGGAACCTTAAATGGCTTGTGATGCTGGTGACGCTGGGGATCTACTATGTCACGCCGTGGATCAGATGGCATCGTGGCGCGTTCGCTCCTGACCAGGCTGTGCTTCTCGACCTGGCCCATCGCCGGTTCTATTTCTTTTCCATCGAGATATGGCCTCAGGAATTTTACTACGTCGCGGGCCTGTTGATCATGGCAGGCATCGGGTTGTTCATTGTCACGTCGACAATAGGTCGGGCGTGGTGTGGCTATACCTGTCCTCAGACGGTCTGGACCGATCTTTTTCTTGTCGTTGAGCGCTGGGTTGAGGGTGACCGCAATGCCCGCATCAGGCTTGACGATGCTGCATGGTCATTCGACAAGCTGCGCAAGCGCGCCCTGAAAAATGCGATCTGGCTTCTCATTGCGATGGCGACGGGTGGCGCCTGGATATTCTATTTTGCAGATGCGCCGACGCTGGCGAGGCAGCTAGCTACGTTCGGTGCGCCTGCCGTTGCCTACATGACCGTTGGCATCCTGTCGGCGACAACTTTCGTGCTTGCCGGATACATGCGCGAGCAGGTTTGTACTTATATGTGTCCGTGGCCGCGCATACAGGCTGCCATGCTGGACGAAGATTCTCTAGTGGTCACCTACAACAATTGGCGTGGTGAACCCCGCTCGCGTCACCTGAAATCCGCGGCCGAGGACAAGGCGGGAGATTGCGTCGACTGCAATGCCTGTGTTGCAGTCTGCCCAGCCGGGATCGATATTCGCGATGGCCAACAACTCGAATGCATCACCTGCGCACTCTGCATCGATGCCTGCGATACGATCATGGAAAAAATCGGCCGACCAAAGGGTCTGATCTCATACTCAACGCTGCGTAGCTTCAACGCAGCGCTGGCCGGAACACCCTCGGCTATCAACTGGCGTTCCTTCATCCGGCCGAGAACGTTCGTCTACCTTGCCATATGGATGGGAATAGGAATTGCCATGCTGGCGTCACTTTCTGTTCGCGACCGCCTGGATATCAGTGTCTTGCAGGACCGCAACCCGCTCTTCGTCACATTGTCGGACGGTAGCATTCGCAATGGCTATACGGTCAAGGTTCTCAACATGGAGCAACGTCCCCGGCGATTCAGCCTGAGCATCGATGGCATTCCCGGAGCGACAATGAGCATGACGGGCTCCGACGAAGCGCCATCGCGCAGCATCGGGCTGGATGTCGATGCCGACAAGCTGAGGGCTGTGAAAATATACGTGACACTATCGGATAAACAGCCCCTGCGTGAAACAACCAACTTCACATTCAACGTACTAGAGGAAAATGCCGGTGCCACGGGAGAGAGGCGCTCATATTCTGCATTCTTCCATGCGCCTCCGAAGGAGAAATAACCGTGACCACGAACAAGATCGATCATGCCGCAAGGGCGTTTACGGGCACACACATGCTGCTCATCATGATTTCGTTTTTCGGCGTGGTCGTTTCCGTCAATCTGACGCTGGCCTACTTCGCGCGAAGCAGCTGGTCCGGACTTGTAGTGCAGAACAGCTATGTCGCCAGCCAGAATTTCGACAAGGATTTGCGGATAGCGCGGGAGCAGCAGGCCATGGGATGGCGCGAGCAACTGGCAATTTCCCGCGATTTCGTGTCAATCACCATGCAAGACAGCAATGGCGCATTGTTGACGGGTCTGAGTGTTCAGTTAATCCTGAGGCGGCCGGCAACTGACGCAGACGATCATTCGCTTCAACTGACAGAAACCGGCAAAGGCGTCTATTCAGCAAAGGTGGAGATTTCTACAGGGGTTTGGGATGCCGATGTGACTGCTGAAAGGATTGGAAAGGGCGCGGTGCGAAATGTTCACCGTGTGGTGATCAAGTGAAAAGTAGCAAGGCATGACCTGCTGCCCAACCGATCTGGCGCCTGACGCGACCGAGGCTTTCAGCGGCAACATACAGCAGTGGGTGCGATTGAACCCGGCTGGCCTGAGAACTCTTGAACTCATTGTGCCTGGCATCTGCGAGCCATCGCATATTCAAATTATTGAGAAGCAACTCAAGAGACTGGCGGAGCTTGAAACAGCAAGAGTGAATCTTTCCAGAAAGGGGGTTAGCGCTACATGGCGCCACGAGGGATTTGATCCGGCAAGAATTTTACAGGAATTGATGGTTCTCGGGTTTGTTTCAAGGCCAATCGATCCCTCGCTATCTGGAGTTGATGACGATGCGCTCCTGAGCAGGGCGCTGCTGCGTGCGGTGGCCGTTTCGGGATTTGCCGCGGCAAATGTCATGCTCCTGTCGGTTTCGGTCTGGTCGGGCGCCGAAGGTGCAACCCGTGACCTTTTTCACTGGATTTCAGCAGCAATTGCGCTTCCCACGGTTGCCTATGCCGGCCGTCCGTTTTTTCGGAGCGCCGTGCGTGCGGTTTCATCCGGGCAGATGAACATGGATGTTCCCATTTCACTGGCGGTGTGCCTCGCCGCGCTAATGAGCCTGTTCGAGACGTTCAATCATGGTGAAACGGCATACTTCGATGCCTCTGTAACACTTCTCTTCTTCCTTCTCACTGGCCGCTATCTTGATCATCTCATGCGGGCGAGGGCGCGCTCGGCCATATCGCAAATGCTTTCACTTGCATCGACTTCAGCCAGCATTTTGGGTGATGACGGCATTGCCCGCGAGATTCCGGCAGATTCGCTTGGCGCTGGTATGACTATGCTCATTGCCGCCGGTGAGAGGCTTGCAGCAGATGGCATTGTCGCGAAGGGCGAGAGTGAGATCGAAAGATCGGTTGTCACTGGCGAAACACTGCCGGTTGTAGTCAGGCCCGGATCGCAGGTACTTGCCGGCATGCTGAACCTCACAGGTCCTCTCCATGTGAAGATATCGGCTGCCGGGCAGGATACGTTCTTGTCTGAAGTTGTCAGCCTGTTGTCCATGGCCGAGCAGAACCGCTCGCGGTATGTCAGGCTCGCGGATCGATTGGCGCGGGTCTATTCGCCGGCGGTTCATGTTATCGCGGGGCTTGCCCTGGGCGGATGGCTGTGGCGGACGGGCGGAGATTGGCACACGTCGCTGATGGTCGCGATGGCTGTTCTCGTCATTACATGCCCGTGTGCGCTTGGCCTGGCTGTTCCCGCCGTTCATGTTGTGGCGAGCAGCACCCTGTTCAGGCGCGGAGCAATGATCAAGGATGGCGCAGCTCTCGAAAAACTGGCATCGGTTGATACCGTGATTTTCGACAAAACCGGTACGTTGACACTGGGCCGGCCACGTTTGATCGGACCTGCACAAATTTCTGAAGAAGCCCTGGCCGTCGCTGCCGGCCTGGCGCAGGCAAGCCGGCATCCACTCTCGAAGGCCATTTGCGATGCGGCAAGAGAGCGTGACCTCGTTCCGGCAAGTGTTGAAGCGACTCAAGAGCATCCAGGACGCGGCCTTTCCGGCCGCTACGGTAGTGAAGATGTCAAAATGGGGTCGCGCGCCTGGTGTGGTATCGCCGCTGACGGTAGTCAGGCATTTCCTGAATTTGCACTGGTAATCGGTTCACGAAGCTCGACAGTTTTCACCTTTGAAGATCAATTGCGACCGGATGCCCGCAAGACGGTGGACGAGCTTAAGAACCGGGGAATCGAAGTGCGGATTTTATCTGGAGATCGCGCAGCCGCAGTTCGTCACGCTGCGGTCGCCGTGGGTATAGAAATGTGGCAAGCCGAAATGACACCGAAGTCAAAGCTTGAACATCTCGAAGCCCTGAAGGCGACCGGGCGGAAGGTTTTGATGGTTGGAGACGGCTTGAATGACGCACCTGCACTTGCCGCCGGCACAACTTCAATGGCGCCGTCCTCGGCAACAGACATAGGGCGGACTGCCGCCGATACGGTGTTTTTTGGCGACAGCCTTTCTCCCATTATTGCATCGCTCGACGTCTCCAAAAATGCCGAACGATTATCACTCCAAAACTTCCTGCTTGCGGCAGGTTACAATCTGTTGGCTGTGCCTATTGCAGCGGCGGGACTTGCCAGCCCACTTATCGCGGCTATCGCCATGTCGACCTCATCAATCATTGTTATTGCGAATTCCTTGCGACTCGGCATGGAAAGGAGGTCGTTTGCACGGAGTACTGTAAATTCAAGGCATACGGGGAGTTGGGTGGCCAAAGAGATGCCGGCATGAACATTCTTCTCATTCTCATTCCGGCGGCTCTGTTGTTAGGGGGTGTTGGTCTTCTGGCTTTCATGTGGAGCCTGCGTAGCCGCCAATATGAAGATCTTGAAGGAGCAGCCAATCGCATTCTTTTCGATGACGAGAAGCCCGGGGTTGAAAACCGCCCGAAAACCTTCTGAGTTTGGCAATGCTTCTCAGTGCGACATCAAAACGGGAACGGTCATGTTCTCAAGCACATAATTTGTCGCGCCGCCAAATACATACTGTTGCATGCGCGAATGGGCGTAGGCTCCCATAATCAGGAGATCCGCTCCAAGGTCGTGGGCACGCATGAGCAGAGCTTCGCCAGCATTGCGGCCGTCGGCCATCATTGATTCCGCAATTGCCTTAACGCCGTGCCGTGAAAGAGCAGTCGCCGCCTCAGCACCAGGGATATCACCCGAGATGAGGCGCTGACGATAGGGATCGACCCAAACCAGCCTGACTTCCCGAGCCTCCCGGAGCAGAGGCATGGCGTCAAAGAGGCTGCGTGCTGCTTCCTTGGTTCCATTTAACCCGCACACTATTAACTCACCCAATGGCCTTGGCTGCCAATTTCGCGGAATGACGAGCACAGGCCTGCCTGATTCCATCAGTATCCTGACCACAAGATCGGTCTCAATTTCGGATTGCGATTCAGATTCTACCTGGCTGGCAATGATCAAATCCGTTGTGAGAGCGTGATCGACCAGACTGGAAGCGATATCGGGATAGGCAGATTCGACTTCGCGCCACTCCCCGGTGAAGCCGTCACGCCTCATCCGTTCCTCAAAAATCTGCTTTACCGCGGCTAGCCTCGACTTGAAATAAATTTGATAGCCTTCAAAAACCGATGGCATCAACGCCATGCCCACTTCCGGGTAGACTGTGACGGCGGGTACAACGTAGTGACCTATGATATGCGCCTCGTTTTTTTGCGTCAGTTGGCTCGCGACGTCGATCAACGTTCCCGCCTGAGCGACATCATTAAGCGATACCAGAATCGTTTTGTAAGGCATGAAGAAATCTCTAGTTCTTTGAGTGTGGTTGTTGCGAACTGGTCTACTTTTTCCGTTTCAGGCTGCCGATATATGCGAGCAGGGGAGAGATTTTTTCGAGCGGAAGTTCGAACTGCGGCATCGCATCATGGCCAACGACCATGCCTTCGGCCAGGGCCTCCGCCAAGTCTTCGACGTTGTAGCGGTCCGGGATCAGACGCAATGGCGGTGCGGGAGGGAAAGGACTGTCGCCTGAAATTCCTATGGAATGGCATCGCGCGCAGAGTGACTGGGCAACAGCCTTGCCGGCCTCAAGATCCGCAGCCTGAGCCGCCGTGATTTGCGGTGCGGCCGCTATGATCGCCTTAAGGATGAGCATGCGGTTAAGTATCAACGGCGTCTCCTGAGTTGTCCAGGCGAGCATGAATTGTGAGCAAATTGATGAACCTATCAAAGGAGTTTGGCCTTGACGGAGATCAATGAGGCGGATCGGCGGATTTTGGATGAGATCGAGTTGGAGAAGCGGCAGCGGTGTCATGGATCTTTCCGTGCGCCGTACTGCAAATGGCAAGGAATAGATTGACGCCGGACATACACCGGAACAAAACAACCCGCATGACATCGGACGATACAGGGGTCAAAACGACATCCGAGGAAGAGCGAAAGCGCTGGTTTCGCCTGGCAGCGCTTGTCATGCTCTTTGCAGCTTCACTGATCATCACGCGTGCCTTGCGCCTTCGGCCAGGTGACTTATCCATCATTTGGCTGCCGCAGGGAATTATGGTCGGTACGCTTCTGATATTGGAGCGGAGAGACTACCCTGTGACGCTCGTCATTTTCGCCGTGGGCGTCCTTGTGGATCTTCTCATTGGGGGGATGGGAGCCGCGCCCAGCCTGGTATTGGCTTTCCTTCGCACAGGGAGTGCATGTGTGATTGTCTGGCTCTATCTTGCAATCACCAAAGCCAAGTCACCTCTCAATGATACACGATCGATTGCAGTGCTTGCGGGAACTGCGAGTTTCGGTTGTGCAGTTTCTGCAACGCTTGGCGCCATGATTGAGTCATCTGCAAATAGTGCTGTATTCGATCAGGCAGCACTCCAGTGGTTTCTTGCGCCTCTTCTTGGTGCTCTCGCTCTGTCGCCAATGATCACCGAGTGGTTCGACGCCTCCAGCCGGGGATCCCGAATTGCCGTCAATCTTGAACTCGCGGTGATCCTTGCGGGCATTGTGCTTTCCGGCTCCATCGTCTTCTTTGTCGCCGAGCATAGTGCCTTGTTGCCTTTGTCGAGCGCCTTCATTCTTATGCCCTGGCTGATTTGGGCGGCGCTAAGACGGCCCAGCTATGAAACAGTGACGCTGACATTTGTGACTATTCTTGTCGCTCGGTTTGAAATGGCGAGGAACCTGGCAATAAATCCCGCTGGTCCATACAAGACTGGCATGCATGTTAACTGGGTAATCTTCGCACTATTGCTCCTGACCATCCTCATGCATTTCCTCGTGGTCAAAACGCGCGAGAGGAACGCCGCTGAAAGGCGCCTTCATGAGCGCGAAATCAGATTTGATACGGTCTTCAACACTTCGCCTGACGCAGTGATTGTTATCGACAGGAAGGGCGTGGTCGAAGCGTTCAACCAGGCCGCAGAAAAGCTGTTTGCCTTTCGTGCAAAGGAAGTCATCGGCAATAACATAAAAATGCTCATGCCACCTTACTTGGCCCAGCAACACGATGGCTACATGAACCGCTATATTACCACAGGCGAGAAGAGAATTATTGGAATAGGCCGCGTGGTCACCGGGCAGCGCAGTGATGGATCTACCTTTCCCATGGAACTTGCGGTTGGAGAAGCCAACATTAATGGAGAGAGATTCTTCACCGGTTTTGTCCGCGATTTATCGGAGAAGCAGGGTGCCGATCAGCGTATCCATGAGTTGCAGAATGAGCTTATGCATGCTTCGCGTCTGGCTAGTCTTGGTGAAATTTATTCGACGATTGCACATGAGGTTAATCAGCCTCTTTCTGCAGCTGGCACATATTTGGAAATTGCGGAGGAATTGACGCGAACCAATGACAGGAGTCATGCTAAGAAGTTACCGGAGACCCTCGGAAAGGCAGCTGCTCAAGTCAAGCGCGCTGCCGAGATCATTCGCCGAGTTCGTGATTTTGCCCGTAAGAGAACTCCGGAGCTGGCGCTGGAAAACGTAAATCGCGTGATCGAGGAGGCTTGTGCCTTGGCATTTGTCGGCGTCAAGAATTCCGGTATCAAAGGCAGTATGGAGTTTTCCTCAGATTTACCCGCAATCCTGCTCGACAAAATCCAAATTCAACAAGTTATCGTCAATCTGGTTCGCAACAGCATCGACGCGATGGAATCCAGCCGGGCAGGCCGGGTAATGGTTCGGTCGAGATTGGCTGGGTCCGGTTTTGTCGAAGTTGGCGTCATTGACAATGGTCCGGGTGTGCCGGAAGAGATTCGTGCCGGTCTGTTTTCACCTTTCACGACCAGCAAGGTGTCGGGCACGGGCCTAGGGCTTGCGGTGTGCAAGTCAATTGTCGATGCTCATGGCGGGCGCCTGTGGTATGAGCCCGCTCCGGCAGGTGGCGCCGCGTTCACCTTTACTCTTCCGGTTTCAATGGGCGAGAAGGATTCCGCATGAAAGATCGCCGGCTTATCGTGTACATCATTGACGATGACGAAGCCATGCGCGACTCGCTTCAGCAATTGCTTGATTCCAGAGGATTCAGAGCCGAAACCTATTCACAGGCCAGCGATTTTCTCGATCAGTTTAACCAGCAAATGGCTGGCTGCATTCTTGCGGATATACATATGCCCGGCCTCTCCGGGCTTGAGTTGCAGTCCAGGCTCAACGAACTTGGAAGCAGCATTCCCATAGTCGTCATGACCGGCAACGCGGATGTGCCGAGTGCCATCAGGGCCATGAAGCATGGTGCCCTTGATTTCATCGAGAAACCAATTGAAACGGAAAGCCTGCTCTCTGCTGTTGGAACTGGTTTGGCGAAGCGCGAGGCTGAACTCAATTCAAAGAATTCGACATCAAATGCAAGTGCCAGGATTGCCGAACTGACGCCTCGTGAACGGGATGTTCTCACCCGCCTGATCGGTGGACAACCTAACAAGATTATTGCGCACGAATTGGGAATCAGCCCGCGCACTGTTGAGAATCATCGGGCACATCTCATGCTCAAGATGAATGTGAATAGTATCGCTGAGCTGGTGCATCTCGCGATGGCTGCGGGAGTCACGGCGGCAAGTGCCGTAAAAACCTGAGGCCTCGGAGCAATTGCGTAGAATTACTCAGGTAGAAGCACGGGGGTAGTTTACCCGTCTATCGTCTCTACCAGTTCCGCTGTTTCATGCGCACAGGAAACCCAAGGGGGAGTGCCCAATGATCAGCGTCCGTGAGGCGAATTCTCTTGTTACTGGCAATGATTCTCTGCCGGTACGAGTTGCGCGAATTCTGTTTCGAAGCCGGACCATTCGCAATCTAGGCGAAAGCGATCAAAGGCTTGTTGCGCAGGCGCAATGGAGCTGTCGTGCTCTTGATGGTGACGTCACAATATTTGATCAGGGCGAGGATTGCCAAAACGTCTCGGTTCTGTTGTCGGGCTGGTCGCTTCGCCAGCAGACCCTTCCCGATGGCAAGCGACAGATACTGGATTTTGTCCTTCCGGGCTCGCTTCTTGGCTTCAGGTCATCTGAATTCTGCACCTATGGCATTGAGACAGTCACCCCCTGCATCATTGCTTCCCTGCCGGCCCGGCAATTTTATGCGTTGATTTCAAGGATTCCTGCGCTTGCCATCCGCGTGGCCGAGATTGTGTCTGAAAGTGAAGTTCGCGCCTATGACTATGTAACAAATCTTGGCCGGCGTAGTGCCCGTGAAAGAGTAGCCGGGTTCATTGCGCAAATGGTGGACAGGACGGGAACGATTGCAGGCGCCTCGGGACATTGCAGCTTTGAACTGCCAATTACCCAGGTGGCTATCGCAGATGCGCTTGGCCTCTCCAATGAACATGTTTGCCGTACGCTCAGCAAGCTCACTGCTGATGGCCGGATTCGTATGCAAGGTCACAGGGTTACTGTCCTCGATATAAAAGGTTTGCTCAGCGATGCCTGCATGGAGTTCAGGGTAGCCCGAGGCTTACAGATGGGTAGTGGCGACGGCCTGTTCGTCGCAGCATGAATTCCAGTCAGCATGGCCGCTAGACGGCGAGATTGTGCTGAAGGCGCTTCGTTGATACCCTGACCCGGATCAGAGAAAATATATCATGAATGTCTCCCCGGCATGTCGTCGACCTCGGAGATCGCGACACCATACTGATCTGGCAATCTACGAGCGCGAGAAGGTTGGCGAGCCTTGGCGAGATTTCCTAGACGCAGGCAAGCGCTCTTGCCGCCTCCGGCTGAAAGCACATATCGAGTATTTTCTGAAGTTCTGCGCCGCGGCGGAATGAAGGCTCGTCGTTGCGGCCGGCTATAACCGCTGAAACAAATCTCTGGTAAATGGATTGCACTGGATCGGGAATGACGCGCCTCCATGCAAGATTGTGCACACCGGTTCCGGAGCACACGCGCAGGACAGTTGCGTCGAGGCCGTGATCGAGTTCCAAGGCACCTTTCGTGCCAAACACAGCGAGTTTGAGCACATTGTCGTAGCCGGTCATGAAGCGGCTCGTATGAATGATACCCAGGGCCCCATTGGGGAACGCGACCGACATGGAGGCGCTGTCATTTGCGTCGAGCGGATATTCGCCGATCTGATCGTCTGGAGCTTTTTGGAAGGTCTTGAGCCTGGCCTGCAAGGAGACAGGCATCATGGCAATGGCGTGAGTGGCGAAATCCAGTATGTGTATTCCGACATCGCCGAGAACGCCTTTGGATCCATGCTTTTGCGACAAGCGCCAGAGCCATTTTGGATCGGTCCGCCAGTCGCCCCAGAAATCTCCGACCAGCCAGCTTTGCCGATAAGACGCTTCTACGTGCCGGATTTCACCCATCTCTCCCGACTCGACAAGGTTTCTGGCGCTCTGGAGTGCAGCAACGTTGCGGTAGCTCAGATTGACCATATTAACGACGCCGGCGGCATCGGCGGCATCCGCCATTTCTGCTGCAAGCGCATAGTTATCCGCGAGCGGTTTTTCACAGAGCACGTGCTTGCGGGCCGCAAGCAGCTTCATCGTTGTTGGATGATGCGCGCCGTCGGGTGTGACGTTGGCGACAGCATCGAAGCTGTTTGATGCCAATGCATCATCAAGATTACCAAATGCGCTCCGTATTCCGTTCTTCTCGGCAAACGCCCTGGCCCTTGCCATGTCGACGTCCGCACCAGCGACAATTTCAACACGCAAGTCGGCTTGAAAGCTTCGCACATGGGTCGTCGCCATAGCTCCGGTTCCGAGCACCAGAATTCGCACCTTTTTCATCGTCAGCGATATCCCGCTTCACCATCTTCGTGCAATTTTGGTCCCTTTACCGTGAGTGGCACGGGCGCCTTGTCGTGAGGCACATTCGGTGCGTCACTGACAGACTTCCAGGGCGCGGCTGGATTGCATGCCCAGCGCGCGGCGTTGGAGATGATCTTCAGTATGTGAGGATTGTGATAAGTTGGGTATGCCTCATGGCCCGGCCTGAAATAGAAAATGCGCCCGGCACCGCGCTGGAATGTCAGGCCTGACCGGAACACCTCGCCTCCTTCAAACCACGAGACAAAAACCGTTTCCATCGGCTCCGGAACGGTGAAGGGTTCGCCATACATTTCTTCGTGCTCGATTTCGACAAAGGGAGGCAATCCCGCGGCGATCGGGTGGTTGCGATTGATCACCCACAGCCGCTCGACTTCACCAGCCTCACGCCAGGAAAGCGCACATGGCGTTCCCATCATTTTGCGAAATATCTTGGAGAAGTGGCCCGAATGCAGCACGACCAAGCCCATTCCTTCCCAGACTCGCTGCTGAACGCGATCAACAATATCATCGCTCACCTTCCCGTGCGCCTGGTGTCCCCACCAGAACAACACGTCGGTCTGTGCCAGGCGTTCTTTGGTCAGGCCGTGCTCGGGTTGGTCAAGTGTTGCAGTTGTAACCTGAATGTCGTTTTGGCCCGAAAAGGCGGCACCTATCGCATTATGAATGCCTTGCGGATAGATCTGCCGGACCAGCGCACTGCTCTTCTCGTGTTCGTTTTCATTCCAAATGGTTACACGGATGGTCATCGAGCTTCCTTCATGCGGTGTCCGTCTTCGCCAAAGCGATGAATGTGTTTGGGATCGAGATTGAGTTTGATCTTCTGTCCAGGCCGATACGCCGTCTTGCCCGTTTCGCGCACGGTCAGTGTCGCATTGCCCGTGGCCACGTATAGAAAACTGTCACTTCCGAGGATCTCGGCGTACTCTACCAAGCCCGCGATGTCTCCTTTTGAATCGGTTACATTGATGTGCTCGGGGCGAACGCCAATCTTGGCCGCTTTGAATTTGTTCGCCGGCGCGCCATCGATGAAGTTCATCTTGGGCGAACCAATGAAACCGGCGACAAATTCACTCTGCGGCCGATCGTATAATTCCATGGGTGTTCCGACCTGTTCGATTTGACCGGCCTTCAGAACAACGATGCGATCGGCCATGGTCATGGCCTCAACTTGGTCATGCGTTACGTAAACCATGGTGGTATTGGGGAGTGAGCGCTTGAGGCGGGCGATTTCCATGCGCATTTGCACCCGGAGTGCCGCATCCAGATTTGATAGCGGTTCGTCAAACAGAAATACCTTGGGGTCCCGGACGATGGCCCTGCCGATTGCCACTCTCTGGCGCTGGCCGCCAGAAAGTGCCTTGGGAAGGCGGGTAAGATAAGGTGTCAATTGGAGCAATTCTGCCACCGTCTCAACCTTCTTTTTGATTTCTTCCCGCGTGGCTCCCTGGTTCTCCAATGTGAAGGCAATGTTCTCATAGACACTCATGTGCGGATAGAGCGCGTAGGACTGAAACACCATGGCAATGCCACGCCTTGACGGCGGAATTTCATTCACGACGGCACCGTCGATTTCAAGAGTTCCTGAAGTGATGCTTTCGAGGCCCGATATGGTTCGGAGCAGTGTTGATTTTCCACAGCCCGAAGGGCCTACGAACACCATGAATTCGCCCGATGTAATGTCGAGATTAATGTCCTTGAGGATGTGAACCGCGCCGTAGGATTTATTGAGGCTAGTGAGTCTGATGTTTGCCATTGTGATCCTCAGGCTAATTTGACTGCGAACAAGACGTTGCGAAGATGCTTCGACATGTCATCCGCCCTTGACTGATCCAGCAAGCAGGCCCCGCACGAAGAAGCGCTGCAAACTGAAGAATACGAACAAAGGAATGATTATCGTTACAAAGGCGGATGCCGTCAGAATCTCCCAATTTCCCCCGCGTGATCCCAAAAGTGCATTCAATTTGCCAGTCAGGACGAGCTGATCCTCGCCGCTGCCCAGGAATACGATGGCAACAAGCAGATCGTTCCACACCCAGAGAAACTGGAAGATGGCGAACGAGGCGAGAGCTGGAAATGAAAGGGGGAGAACAATGCGGCGAAAGATCTTGAAATCATTGGCGCCGTCGACCTGTGCAGATTCGATCAGATCCTTGGGCAGTCCGGCAATGTAGTTTCTAAGCAGGTAGATCGCGAAAGGCAGACCAAAGCCGGTGTGGGCCAACCAGATGCCAAGATAGGTCTTGGACGGAACCCCCATGAAATTTCCTGCTGCATTGTAAAGCCGCAGCAAAGGAATGAGCGACATCTGAAGCGGGACGACCAGGAGGCCTACGATAACGGCAATCAACAATCCCCGCGCTGGCAATTTCATCCAGGCCAAAGCATAGGCCGCAAAGGCAGCAATCAGGATTGGGATGATTGTCGCCGGAATGGTGACCGTGAGGGAATTGAGGAAGGAGCGTCCGATTCCTTCCGAGAAAAGAACGGTGCCGTAATTTTCTGTGGTGAAGCGCGGAGGAACCGCTGACACCAGGAACACGCGGCTGCCTTTTTCATTTTCGAAGGCAGTAGGGGACGTCAGCTGATACGATCCGTCTGCATTCACAACGAGTGTCTGGCCGCCTTCCAGTTCCGCTGTGGAGCCCGCGGGATAGGCATTGGGCTTTTGAACCCTAGTACCGAAGGCAGTTACGACGCCTGGGCCCTGATCCGCTTCAAATAGATTTCCGGAGATAACGAACTTTCCGTCTTTTTCGATTTGATCGGCACTGCCTTTCATCCGTGCGGCGGTGTTGCGCTCAGATGTTGTTAAGGAGGTCCACCATCCCGATACGGCGATCTGGTTCTTGTCGCGGAACGAGCTGACCAGAAGGCCCGCTGTCGGCAGCGTCCACAAGGCAACGATGAAAAGCACCGCAAGATGAAGCGCGAAGCGGGACGGTTCGAGCGAGATGCGTTTCAGCATGTCAGTGTTCTCCGCCGCGCTCGGCATTGGCCTGGCGGATGTTCCAGATCTTGATCGGCAGAACCGCATCCATGATGATGATGGCGATGGCGGCACCACGGCCGAAGTCACCGCCTCCCCTGAACATCCAGTCGAACATGAGGTTGGCCAATACCTGCGTGTCCCATTGGCCGTTAGTCATGGTAAGCACGATATCGAACACCTTGAGCACGAGAACCGTGATCGTGGTCCAGACGACCATGATGGTTCCGGATATCTGCGGGATCATGATGCGGTAGAAAATCTTGAAAGGACTAGCGCCGTCGATCACGGCTGCCTCAAGCGTATCTTCGGGTATGCCGCGCAGGGCGGCGGCGAGGATAACCGTGGCAAAGCCCGTCTGGATCCAGATCAAGATCACCATGAGGAAGAAATTGTTCCAGAATGGCAGGGCAATCCACACCTGCGGCGATCCGCCAAAGTACTCGACGATCGCATTCAGAATGCCGATCTGCTGCTGGCCTTCGCCGCGATAGTCGTAGATAAATTTCCAGATCACGCTGGCGCCGACGAAGGAAATGGCCAGGGGCATGAAGATCAGGCTCTTGGCAATGTTTCCCCACCAGATGCGATCAGTGAGAACCGCGATGATCAAACCCAGCGCGGTGCAGGCCGCTGGAACAACCGCGAGCCATAGAAAATTGTTGAGGATTGACTGGCGAAACTGACTGTCGCCTAAGGCCCATGTGTAATTCGCGAGACCGACAAAATTCTCGCCGGTCTTGTCGTGAAGCGAAAGACGGATTGTTTCAAGGACCGGGTAGATCAAATAGATCGTCAGAAAGATCAATGCAGGACCAAGAAACAGCCACGGCCTGATGGTTGACTGCAGTTTTAAATTTCGAACGGCTGTCTCGTCATTCCTCGTATTGGCAGGCAACAGATAGTCGAGAAGGAGGTTGGAGCCGTAGAAATACCCAACGCAGCCGCCGACGCCCACAAGGATGGTGAGAAGCGCGAAACCGATCTGCCCAAACATTGAAGATGACTCCCCATGTGGAAGGAGAAAACGGACTCCGGACCGGAGGAATGCTCCGGAGTCCGAGGCTCAGCCTAACGAAGAACTCCCGGTTACTTGATGCCGTCCCAGGCCTTCTGGATGGAATCGCCGGTCTCGCTGGCTGATTTGCCGCCAACGAAATCGACCATTCCCGTCCAGAATGCGCCAGCACCGATCTTTCCGGGCATGAGGTCAGAAGCGTCAAACCGGAAAGTGGTGGCCGTGGTCAGAATTTCTCCCTCTTTCTTGAGGGTTTCGTTTGCGTAGGCCTCCTTGTTCACCGATTTCAACGGCGTGAGGAATCCTGATTGCGCCATCCACAACTCATGGGCCAGGGGCATCTTGATGAACTCCATGAAGGCGCGGGCCGCCTTTGAATCCTTGGTTATTGCGAACAACGTTCCGGCGCCGAGTACCGGACGGCCAAGTTCCGCCTTGCTGGCAAATGGCGGGAAATAGAAGAAGTCCGCGTCCAGGGCTTCGCCAAGTTTGGTGCCTTCGGGAAAGAAGGTCGGAATGAACGAGGCCTGGCGATGCATGTAGCATTTGGGCGGGGTGGAAAAGAGGCCTTTCGGGCTGTCGCGGAAATCTGTGGAGGCAACGCCCGCAGCCCCACCATCCACATAGGTTTCATTCTTGGCAATAGACCCGAAGATTTCAATTGCGTTGACGACTGCGGGATCATTGAACTTCACTTCGTTCGAGACCCATTTGTCGTAGATTTCCGGAGCCTGTGTGCGCAACATGATGTCCTCAACCCAATCAGTAGCAGGCCAGCCAGTCGCACCGCCGGAGCCCAGTCCGATGCACCATGGTTTTCCGCCATCGGCCACGATCTGATCCGAAAGCTTGATCAGGTCTTCCATTGTCTGCGGAATTTCGTAGCCCGCGTCCTTGAAATTTTCCGGGCTGTACCAGACGAGGCTCTTGAGATCGACCTTGTAGGGGAAAGCGAAATACTTGGCCTGGCCGTCCTTGTCCTTGAACGTGCCAAGATCGACCCATGACTGGCCGGCGCCGTAGTTGTCTTTCACAAAGGTGGCGGTTTCATCGCCAAGCGGAACCAGCAAGCCCTTGGTGGCCAGGTCGTTGAGAAGGCCCGGCTGCGGGAGCACTGCGATGTTTGGCGGACTTCCGGCCTGGGTATCGATGACGATCTGCTGCTCGTAGTTCTCCGATGAGGCGTATTTCACCTCGGCGCCTGTCGCCTCGCGGAAGTAATCGAGAATGCTCTGGACCAGGATTTCATCATCGCCACGCCAGGGGCCGAAGATCGAAATGGTTTCACCCTTGAGATCCTTGGTCTTGAGGGTGTCCAGGTCGCTCCAGTGGAAGCGCGCGTCTTCGCCCGGCTTGAACTTGAGTTCGGCCAATGCCGGGCTGGCATAGACGAGTGCGCAAATAGCCGCGCTGGCGAAAAACTGCTTCTTCATGTTGAAGCCTCCCTTTGACGTTTCCACGATCACAGTTCCGTAGCGAGGTCCGGTCAAGGGACTCTATTTTTCAAAGCGCTTTGGATACCGCACCAATATCATACTTGGATAGAACGTCAAGTAATAATCACTTTTGCACTGCACCAATCCCGAGCTTTCGAGCTGGATTGAAAGCGCTTTGAAAGAATGCAAGAATGATCGCCATGAATCTCAAGGAGCTCGCAGCGCACCTCAACCTTTCGCAGACAACGGTCAGCCGCGCACTCAATGGCTATCCCGAAGTCGGTGAGGAAACGCGGCGGCGTGTCCGGGAGGCTGCCCGGCGCTTCGACTATCGCCCGAACCCCAATGCAACTCGGCTGGCCACTGGAAAGTCCCATACCATTGGGCATGTGATCCCGACAGATCGCACGTTGATGATCGATCCGCATTTCTCCGAATTCATCGCCGGCGCCGGCGAAGTCTATGGCGGTTCGGGTTTCGATATCATCATGAGTGTCGCCGGTCCCGAAAGCGAGGAAGCCATCTACCGGCGCTATGCCAAAAGCAGCACGGTGGACGGCGTAGTTGTCCATGGACCGCAGGTAAATGACTGGCGGCTGGATCTACTGGAGGAACTGGGCCTTCCCTTCATCGTTCACGGGCGTGCCGGCGAACGGACAGGTAATTACGCATGGCTCGACATCGATAACAGTGGCGCGTTCGAGAATGCGACAAAGCTGCTAGCCGATCTGGGGCATCGCCGCATCGCACTTATCAATGGCCTTGAGGTGATGACCTTCGCGGCGCACCGGCGGCAGGGTTACGCCATCGCGTTGCAGTCGCGCGGCCTGCCTTTTGACCCAGCGTTGGTCTTCAGTGACGCCATGACCGAGGAAAACGGCCATCGGCGCATGAGGGAACTGCTCGAATATGCTGTTCGACCCAGTGCGGTCATCTGCTCCAGCATGCTCTCCGCCTCAGGCGCAATCCGCGCGATTCACGAGTCCGGCCGCAGGATTGGCGAGGATATCTCCATCATCGCACATGATGACGGTCTTCCGTTCCTGCGCGCCGAGGGACTCACACCACCACTTACGACCACGCGGTCATCGATCCGTGCTGCCGGTTCGCGGATGGCGGAACTGCTGCTTTCAATGATCAAGAACCCGTCAGCAGATCTTCCACAAGTCCTGTGGACGGCCGACCTCGTGGTGCGCGGCTCGACAGGTCCGGCGCCTTCTTCACACGCCTGACATCGCCTGCGTGCGCTTCTGTTTCTTGATGGCGTAGTGTCTTCGCGCCTTGGTGCGATTGCCGCAAAGGGTCGCAATACACCAGCGTTTATTCTGGTTGCGGGTGTGGTCGAGAAAGAGCCAACCACAATTGCCGCAGACCTTCACACGATCGTGCTGTTCAGACAAAGCAAGCTTGATAGCGCCGTGGAGAATTTCGCGCTCTGGCCCGGCTGTTTCATTTTTCAAGGCCTCGGCATAGAGCATGACAAGTTCGGCCCATGCTTCTCCGGAACGGAAATAACAATCGATGGCGCGACGTATCTGGAGAAACAGTTCGAGGGAAAAATCGTCATGCAACTCAACAGCGAGCCCATCGAATGTCTTGCAGGCTCGGACCCATAGTTCCAGCTGTGTTCGGCTCGAAATGCGGTCTTCGGTGCGGGCCGGCGTGTTTCGCCAGACGATGGTGTTGGCGAGATCGAGGCAGGGCGTCCTGGTTACGAAATGATGGCCGTGCCATTCGAAAGGCATGTGGTAATTGACAGTCCAGTTGCAGCGCTGCATTCTAACTAGCAAATGCGCATTTGGCCGTCAAAATTCATTGCGTTGACCGCACTGCTTCTGGTGGCAGGTTATGGACCGGCGGAGGCCATGGATCTCGCCCGCCCCAGCGCCTACGCCCTTCAACAGCTACTTAATGGAATGACGGTAGCCTCAACCTATTGCCTGCTGGCAGTCTCATATGCGCTCTTGCACGGAGTAACGGGTCGAATTGTGCTGTCGTTTGGCGAAATTGCCACGTTCGGCGCGTTTGCCTCGGCCTATTCGATGGTTCTTATGATTTTTGAGAGGGTGCCGCCGGGCCTTGCCCTTGTCCTGACTTTCTTCATTGGCGCGGTGGCGGCAATCGGCATTGGCCACGTTGTCCAGCGCAGGGTCTTCATGCCGCTCATCCGTTCCTCCGGCCAGGCCATCATGATTGCCTCAATCGGGGTTTCAATCGTCATTCAGGAGTGGCTGCGCATTCAAACCCGGGCGCGGGAGCAGTGGTTGCCGCCGATCTATGCCGGCCCCGTCGTTCATCTGGAACTGGGCGGTTTCACGGTGACGATGACAGGCATCCAGATTATCCTTGTGCTGACTGCGGCCGTCCTCATTGCGGGGCTGCTGGTTACCATGGAAATGACGCGAGCGGGGCGTCTTTGGCGGGCCTGCTCGCAGAACCGGCTTCTCACCGAACTGAGTGGTGTCGATACGACCCGGGTCATGATCTGTTCAGCAGCAGCAGCGGCTTTTTTTGCCTCAGCCAGCGGCTGGATCATTACAGTTGGCTATGGCGGCGTGAGCTTTTACATGGGCACACTTCTCGGCTTGAAAGCGCTGTTCGCCTCCATCATCGGCGGCTTTGGCACAATACAGGGTGCCATTGTCGGGGGATTGGTTCTTGCCGGTATTGAGACGGCATGGTCGGCATTTTTTCCGATCGTCTATCGTGATGCTGTGGTATTTCTACTCATCGTCACGCTGCTCATCCTGAAACCCGGCGGTATCCTGGGTGTCGAGATGAGGCGAGACAGCGAGGCAGGGCTATGAGCTTTGAGCGCCGGAAAATTTTGCTGATGGCGGCAACTGCCATGTTTCTGTCCGCGTGTGGCGACGATGCGTCTAAGCCCTATTTCACCTTTGCAGGCGGCGGCTTTGTCTTCAACTACCGGAACGCAGACCTGTATTACGGGTTTGTCTTGAAACCGGAACGCCAAGCCCCGCCGGGAGCAATGATTGAAGTGGATTTCGAGCTTACGCAGCTGGGCCAGCATGATGTTCAGCGCATTGCGATGCGTGAAGGGCAACTTCAATACACGTTCCGGACGCCTGACCTTCAGGGCGTCAAGCCGGGGAAAGACTATCAAGCAGTGGTGCGCCTCATGAATGAAGGCAAGGAAATTGCCCGCTACAGCCGAGCCTTCAAGACCGACATCGATACGTCCTCGCTACCGAACGAGCCCCTGGTTGTGGGGCCGGGATACCAGCCAAACCCGGTGCTGCCTTCGCCGTAGTAATCCTCAAGACTCATAAATGGTATTGCGCCACTGCTCGGCAAGGCGGGCTATTGGCGGGCCGATAGTTTGGAACTCATCATTATCCGGAATGCATGACGCGATTTCGCGGGAAAGCTTTTCGATATTTTTGGGAACAGGCCGGCCCGTAACCCGGTAAGCGCGCGCTGCGATGGCGGCGAGACCCGCCAGAGACTGTTCAAGAAGAAGTCCGGCGCGCTCCTGTTTGGACCAGGCCAGGAATACCGGCGAAGCCACGTCATTCTGGCCGAACCCGCCTGATTCGGAACCGGGCAGAAGCGTAGGTTGCGCCAGCATTCGCATTTCTTCTCCGTATCCGGTGAGGGCCATGGGAATGCAGCCGAGATAGCTCAGCCCTGCTTCGGCGCCCAATTGCGGAGGAAGGAGGGAAATAGACCCATCAAGCATTTTGGCTGACATGCGTTCTGCAATAGTGGCCAGGTTCACATAGGACGACGTGAGTGCATCGACGGCAAGCGGCATATGCGGGTTGTGGTACCCTCCGGTGCTGATTGCCAGACCATGAGGATGTGTCTCGTCGGGTGGAAGAACCACGGGATTGTCAGTCACCGCGCACAAAGACTCCCGGGCAACCTCCTCGACCAGCAGTGCCGCCCGCCTGACCTGAGCGAGAATTCGGGGCATAATGCGGAAGCACACCGGCGCCTGATAGGGGCGGCGGTCTCCTCCATGCCCATCGCCAATCAAGCCGCGCAAGCGCGACAGTGCCCAGGCGTCGTGAGCATTGTTCCAGTAGTCATCGAGGGCGGCGGAAAAGTGCTCAAGTGGCGTGTTGAAGGCTTCCGCGGCAAAGGCCATGACTTCGCAGCAAAGTTCAGCCCGCCGCGTCCCGGCAAGTGCGGCGTCAGCGGCCAGCCCGCTTGCGGCGGGAGAGCCATTGATGAGGGACAGGACATCCTTCTCGCCCACATCGTGAGCCCTGGCGAGAGGCAGGAAAAGATGCGACAAAGACATGATCTCGCCCGCTCCCCCCTGACCGCGCGCCGGCACGACCGGAAGCTTGTCCGTGCCCAGGAGATCCGCCACGGCAATGGCAATATGCGGCGAAATGCAGGAATGACCGTCAATGAAGTTGGCAAGCCGTGCGAGCACAATGGCGCGGCTCACGCGCTCCGGAACCGGATCGCCCCAGGAGGACGTGGCAGCAACTGGTGGGGCCTTGGCATGGGCTTTGCGCTCCTGGCCAATCAGCCGTCGCTTGGCATTCTGGCCGTAACCACTCGTCACGCCGTAGATTGTCACGTCCGGATCATTGATCAAGGACATGAAGCGCTGGCGGGCACTTGTCATCAAATCGATAGCGGCGGCAGATAGTTTCACCGGATGCCCGCGCCACGCCACGGCATGGCAAGCCTCAAGGGTAATGTCTCGCCTTGTATTCAGAATAATCGCCACAGATGGGTCTCCCAAATTCACCGTTATTGTGCGCCGCACCCACCGTTCAAATGTGACAAGACGGTGTTTGGTGCCTAAACTAGCGAAGTTCGCTCCTACAAAAAGAGGCTAATATGCCGAATTCGGACACGTTCAGCGCGTTGCGCCGGGAAGCTGCACTGGAGACCGCGAAACTAGAAATACCGGCCCTTACGGCATTTGCTGAACTGCTGTTTGCCGGAGCACTTGACGAAGACATCGTTGCGTTCAGCGCTGCCCAGTTCGCCCGGATTTGCGCAGAAGCATTTGATGAATTCCGAACACGCAAACCCGGCAAGCCCAAGATCGCGATCCGAAATTATGACCCTCCTCTTGGGCCTCTGACCGTTATCAGTGTCTTCAACGACGACATGCCGTTTCTCGTCGATTCGACTCTGGCGCTCCTCAATGAATTTGGAGCCGAGATCAAGCTGGTCCTCCATCCCATTCTGCAGGTGAAGAGAAGCCCTGCGGGCGAGTTGGTTTCAGTACATGGCCGAAACGAGAGTCTGTCGGGATTGTCACGGGAAAGCTGCATGCATATCCATGTGGCGCGGCTAGATGACCAATCATGCGATCGGCTTCGTTCGGGACTCGAAGAGGCATTGACGGATGTCAAGGCCGCCGTGCTCGACTGGCGGGCCATGCAATCGCGCCTGAAAGATGCGATCAGTTCGTACCGGAACTCTCCACCGCCTGTTCCCGTCGATGACCTGACCGAGTCTGTTTCCTTTCTGCAGTGGCTGCTCGACAACCACTTCACATTTCTTGGTATGCGAGAGTATGCATTCTCAGGAGACTTGCAGCAGGGCAGTTTCGAGCCAGTCGCGGACTCAGGGCTCGGAACATTGCGGAAGCCCGAAATCGAAGTCCTCAACCGCGGCAGTTCGAAGGCTTCGATCTCGCCGGAAATCAG
>JANMMJ010000169.1:0-6231 GCA_031373255.1 Hyphomicrobiales bacterium | reverse complement strand
AATGCGGTAAGCCTGCGTTATGCCATCCCCGTGGGCGGCGAAAATGCCGGGGCTTACGCAGGCGCGCCGCACCTTGTGCGCGCCACCGGCAGCGAACCATTCGAAACGACGAAAGGCGATGCACCGATCACCGAAAGACCGCACCCAGGCGAAGTCATCTGGCGTGACGAGCTTGGCGTCACGTGTCGTCGCTGGAACTGGCGACAGGGAAAACGAACACGGATCGAAACCTCAACTACGCACATGTGGTTCGTCCTCGAATCCCTCGACCCCATGCCCAACACTGCGTTGATGGAAGCCGGGAAGGAAATCATTGACGGATTGAGCGTGTTGTCGCCTGGATGTGCGATTGAAGCCTATCATCTGACGCGGAGCGGTATGGCGCCATTAGAGAGTTGACAGCTGGCAGCATCTCGGACGAGCGCAGCTCGAGTTTCCGCCGTTTGCATCAAGCCTGTTCCTATTCTTGCGCAATTTTGAACCTGCCCATCTACTTCAATTCCCCGCTCTGAAACAACAGCACCCTCAGCCCGCCATGCGCCACCGGCGGCCCCGGAGCGGCGAAGGGAAGGCAGGTCGCCTTGGCAAGCGAGCTTTCCGTTGTAATGAGCCCCACGCGCCAGCCGGCAAAACGGGTCAGGAGCGTTTTTCCGAGCGCGCCGTAAAGGCCGTAGAGCGTCTTCCTGTCGCCGATCCTTGTGCCATAGGGCGGATTGACCATCACCAGTCCGGGTGGACCCGCCGGGGGCTTGAGATCGCTGATGGCGCGTTGCTCGAAGGTTGTGAGTTCAGCGACGCCCGCCCGCTTGGCATTGGCGCGGCTCATGCGGATTGCTCCGGCGTCGCGATCGCTGCCATGGAAGCGCACGGCGGGGGTTGTCCCACGCGTTTTGCCGAGCATTTGCTGCCATGCGGCCGCATCGAAGCTCGCCAGTTGCTCGAAGGCGAAATGCCGTGACCGGCCAGGCTGGAGGCCCGCTGCGATTTCGGCGGCTTCGATCACCAGCGTGCCTGAGCCACACATCGGATCGACAACCGGCCCGGTTCCGTCAAAGCCGCATTGGCGCAGGAAAAGCGCGGCCATGGTTTCCCGCATCGGCGCCTTGCCGACGGCCTCCTTGTGGCCGCGCTTGTGGAGCGATTCTCCCGACGTATCGATGCTGATGGTGCACAGATCGTCCTCGATGCGCGCTTTGATGCACAATTCGGAATCGGGCGCGATGGGCGCTCCCAGTTCCTCGGCGATCGCCGTTTCGATCCGCTGCGCCGCGGCGGCCGAATGATAGATGCGTGAACTCTTGCAGGTGACTTCGACGCGCACCGGCACGTCGGGGCGCAAGGTTTCGCGCCACGGAAACTTGCGCGCACGCTTGTCGAGTTGGGCGAGATGCATCACCCGGAAGGCACCGATGCGGGCCAGAACGCGGGTGGCGCCACGGAGTTCAAGATTGGCCCGCCACACCTCGGACCAGCCGCCCTGCACGGTTACGCCGCCAATAACCGGCCTGGGGTTGATGAAACCCTTTTCCCGCGCCTCGGCGCAAAGCACGGTTTCGAGACCCGGATGGCCGACAAGGAAAATTTGGAAATCATCGGCAGCGTTCATCACACTCGCATATCCGCAAAACCTCCGCCCATCGACATCGGCAATTAGTTCTGGCCGGGCTTGTCCAGCGCGATTGGGATTGACGGCCTTGAACCTACGAGCTCGGCTGCAACTGCATCGATCCGGCGGTGTAGCGCATGCCATCGGATGAGAATGGCTGGCAACTCGATGGCGTCCCCTTGGGCAGGAAACTGGTCGGATTGCGCGCCTGGCACAGGCTGCCGTCGCTGGCTTGCCAGATGCCGGTTCCCGATCCCTTGCCAGCCTCTTCATAGCTCATCGTGCCATCGGCATAAAACGTTACGGTCCCGCTGCCAGTGCCGGAATACGCAAAGGTCTTCTCACCCAGCGCCTTGGCGATCTGCGCGGCCGTGAAGGGGCCCGTTGCGAGCGGCTCGGCGATGGGAGCCGCCGGTGCCTCGATTGCGGGTTCGATATCGGGATTGGAACTGGAAGAACAACCGGCAACAACCACGGCCAAAACCGCCACGGCGGCCCACGCACGCATGAATGATATCACCAACCCCTCCCTGAATACCCGTCCGACTAGCCCCGCGAACCTATACACCCTCGGCCATGACCACAACCCGCGCGCCAATCGGCGCCCGGCGAAAAAGCTCAACCACGTCCTGGTTGATCATCCTGATACAGCCGGAGGAGGCCCTCTTGCCTATCGATTGCGGCTCGGTCGTGCCGTGTATGCGAAAAAGCGTATCCTGCCCGTTCTGGAAGAGATAAAGCGCCCGCGCACCCAGCGGGTTGTCGGGGCCGCCGGGCATGCCGTTCGCCCATTTCGCCTTTTCCGGGCTCCGCGCGATCATTTCCTTGGGCGGTGTCCATTTCGGCCACATGACCTTGCGCCCGACGTCGGCGAGCCCGGCCCAGCGGAACCCGTCCTTGCCGACAGCGCAGCCAAACCGCATGGCCATGCCGCCATCGAGAATGAGTGACAGTTGGCGGGCGGACGTGTCGACAATGATCGTGCCGGGCCATTGCCGTCCTTTGTATTCGACCAAGGCCGGCCGGAACGATTCGGGCACGTTGCGATAGTTGTAGGGCGGCAGGGGAAAGGGATCGTCGCCCTCATAGGCAACCGCGAATGCCGGAACCGGAGCAACGCATGCAAGCGCCCCGGCGACAAATCCGCGCCTGCTGAGCTTGCGACTGGCAGCAGGTGAACCATCCAATGACATGCGACTCTGATAACCCATCGAACCACTCTTATTTGCTAGTGAATCCCGTCGTTTCCACATGCCACCCGATTTTGTTCATATCAAGAACCAATTGATCCGCGCCGGTTTTCACGGGCCACGAAGCATGGCCAAACCATCGCGCATCGGGCATCATGCCCGTGGCTTTTACAAGAGGATTCCATGTTTAGCGATCTGAAGAACAAGGTAGTGGTTTTGACCGGAGGAGTGACCGGCATTGGCGGTGCAGCTTCGCTTGCATTTCATGCGGCGGGAGCCAAGGTGCTGGCCCAGTATCTTGGCGGCGGTAAGGAACTCGATGATTTTACGGCCAGGGGCATAGCGGCGATCCGGCTTGATCTTACCGAAAAGGGCGCGCCGGCCAAATTGATCGCCGAAGCGGTCAATCGCTTCGGCCGCATTGATGTGCTGATCAACAATGCCGGCGGTATGATTCAACGTTGCCTCCTTGCGGACTATAGCGAGGACCTGTTTGACCGGGTTATCGACCTGAATGTGCGCCAGCTCGTGCTGTGTTGCCAGGAAGCGCTTCCAGTTTTTAAGAAGCAGGGCCACGGCAATATTATCAATGTGACGTCGATCGCCGCGAAATTCGGCGGCAGCGCCGGATCGACAGTCTATGCCGGCTCCAAGGGTTTTGTTTCTGCCTTTTCAAAGTCGATTGCCAAGGAGCTTGTGGGCGAGGGTATTCGCGTCAACTGTGTTTCGCCCGGCACCATCCACACTGCTTTTCACGACCGCCACTCGGATGAGGCGAAACGCGAAGCGGCCCGCAAGACCATCCCCATGGCCCGCCTCGGCAAGGCTGAGGATTGCGCCGGAACCTTCCTCTATCTCGCAAGCGATGAGGCCTCCGGCTATCTCACCGGTCAGGTGATTGAAGTGAACGGCGGCCAGCTGATGGCGTGATCACCACGCGCCGGTGTTCGCCATGCTGGCCCACGGTTCCTGCTTCGGCAAGGCGCTGCCCTTGTTCAGAAGTTCAATTGAGATTCCATCCGGTGTCTTGATGAAGGCCATGCGCCCATCGCGCGGCGGGCGATTGATGGTAATGCCCTGGCTTTGCAGTTTGGCGCAGTACGCGTAGATATCGTCGACTTCGAGCGCGAGGTGCCCAAAGTTTCGCCCTCCCGTGTATTCTTCCGGATCCCAGTTGTAGGTAAGCTCGACCGGCGCGTCGGGGCTTTCCGGGGCCGCCACGAACACCAGCGTGAAGCGGCCTTGCGGATTCTCGTAGCGGCGCTGCTCGACAAATCCCAGCTTGTTGATGAAAAAGTCCACTGACTTGTCGAGGTCGGTTACGCGGATCATGGTATGGAGATATTTCATGACGGGAACTCCGGTTGGCGAATGACGATAGAAGATCAGATAGACGAGCTTGCCGATGTGGTCCAGCGGGCGAAGCAGGTGGCAATTTTCACCGGAGCCGGCGTATCCACCGAGTGCGGCATTCCCGACTTTCGTTCACCTGGCGGGTTCTGGACCAGGAACAAGCCAATTGAGTTCAATGCGTGTGTTCAGTCGGCCGAGACTCGTCTTGAGGCGTGGCGGCGCTTTCTTCAGATCAGGGAAAAGGTGCGTCACGCGAAACCTGGCCGCAGCCATCGTGTCGCCGCAATTGGTCAAGTGCGGCAAGGCCGATGCCATCATTACCCAGAATATCGACGATCTCCATGCCTGCGATGGCATTGACCGGGACAGCATCATCGAACTGCATGGCAATGGCACCTATGCATCATGCCTTAGCTGCGGAAAACGGCACGAACTCGATTGGGTTGAAATGGAGATCGACAGGAAACAGCAAGCACCGCAATGCGTGAGCTGTGCTGGTATCGTGAAGTCCGCCACGATCTCCTTTGGGCAGCCGATGCCCGAGCATGAACTGGCAAGAGCCAAGGCCGCAACGCTCAACGCTGATGTATTTCTTGCGCTGGGGTCGTCTTTGCAGGTTTACCCCGCAGCAGGCCTGCCGGTTCTGGCCAAGCAGAACCGTGCCTTGCTCGTTATCGTCAATCGCGAGCCTACAGGTATTGATGGCCTCGCCGATCTTGTCATCAACCATGACGTTGGTGACACTCTCGAAGGCATGCTCGAGAGGCTGACGTTACGAATCAGTTAACGCGCTGCGCCGCTTTGCGCCGTTTTTTTCCTTGTACGGACGAATAATCGCGCAAAAAAGCCCCTCCATGACGGTTATGCGAGCAATTTTTCAATCAATGGTTGGAGCTATATCAAGTAGATTTTTTCAAACAATTATATCAACTTGTGACTTGGGTGTATCGTTTGGGCACAGGCTGCGGGCATCGGCTAGGGGTTTTCGACACGGCTCGTTCAACGCTGGTCTGTACAAATCTGAATGACTTGATCAATCTGTGCTCGGGTCGTGGGGCAGGAGGCAACAGCCGCTCCACTAAAGAGTTGGGTAAATGGTCATGGCGGGGATCGGCCCTCACGGGGCAGAGGCGGGTGAGAACCCGGAACTACAAAGTCCTGAAGCAAGTGTTCGAATATTTCAGGTCACCGGGTTCGTGAAGTGGTTTGATGTGGCGCGGGGCTATGGCTTCATCATTCCTGACACAGGGATTGCCGACGTCTTGCTGCATCTGAGTTGCCTGAAACGCGATGGCTTCGACGCCCCGCTTGAGGGCACCAGGGTGACGTGCGAAGTCGTCGAGCGCAACAAGGGCTATCAGTGTCTGCGGGTGCTGAATGTCGATACGTCCACCGCGATCCATCCGGTGGAGCGTCCCAATCGCACTCATGCCAGCGTTGCTCCAACGAGCGGCTGGGTAAGGGTCAAAGTGAAGTGGTTCAATCGTGCCAAGGGCTACGGTTTTCTCACTGAGCGCGAAGGCGGGCCCGACATATTCGTTCACATGGAAACTTTGCGGAAGACCGCGATTTCGGAACTCGTGCCTGACCAGTGGGTCTATGTTAAGTTCGGCGACAGCAGCAAGGGCCATATGGCGGCCGAAGTCAGAATGTCCCTGGATGGTGGTCCGCCTCACACGAATTGATGCGTTAGTGATTGCGTGGGGAGAAGTTGGTTTGCGCTTCTTGAAGTTCGTTCTTTTGGGCTTGATTTTGAGCCTTACGGGTCTCGTGCCGGCTACCGCCAAGGATGCGCCCGTAGCCCGGATTGAGCAGGTCGTTATCGAAACCAGCAAGGGACGAATACCCTTCGTCGCGGAAATCGCCGATACCGAGCAGCTGCGCAGCCGTGGTCTTATGTTCCGCTATCGCATGCCGGACAACCACGCCATGCTCTTCGACTTCAAGCAAAGCCGCGAGGTGATGATGTGGATGAAAAACACCCATATTTCTCTCGATATGCTTTTTATCAAGGCAGATGGCAGGGTCGTGAAAGTGGCCGAGAACACGACCCCGCTTTCAAGGGCAATCATCGATAGCGAT
>JANMMJ010000164.1:0-2062 GCA_031373255.1 Hyphomicrobiales bacterium | reverse complement strand
CGGGCGTCACGCGCAGCCCCACGGGCTCCGTACGACCCGTAGCTCGCAAACGTCGGCCATCGTTGGCGGCGACAGGCTTGGTAGTCGCCCGTCGCTCAGCATTACGGCGTTGCTGGACACTGCCGCGTGGCGTGCCCTTTGCCGCCGCTGCTTGGGCTTTACTGATTTCCAGGATGATCTTGATGTCGTTCTCGTCGATAGCGTCAGCGGTCATTTCGAGCCGTCCATCTGAGCCATAATCTGAAGCCAAAGGTCGTCAATCTCGTCAGCGGCTTCGGCGGCCTGCTTGGCGTCGCTGCTTTCAGGCCCGGTCTTGCCCACAGTCATCGCGCTCACATAGACCGATCGATGGAGGATCGTGGCCAACAGGGGTCCTGCGTCAGCAAGGGCTTCAATTGCCCCAGCAGTTATCTTCCAGCGCAGCTCTGCGTCGTTGATCACCAACCCGTAGGTGACACGGTGATACCGGCACAAATCGATGATGGCGTCGACGGCGAGGATGTCTAGCGATGAGGCCTTGACGGGCACCACAACAAAACTTGCGCACATGAAAGCACGCTCGATGACGTCAATCATGGCTGGAGGCGAATCGATAAAGATGTAATCCCAGCCCTGGCGGCTTAGCTGGTCCACTTCCTCACGGACATGGTGCTCGGCGTCGGCGATGATGCGTGGGTTCACGCTCATGCCGCGGCGGATCCACCACTGGGCCAGTGAACCTTGCGGATCCATGTCGATCATGGCCACCCGAGGGCTATCATTGGCAGCGCGCACCGCCAAGCAAGCCGCAACGGTTGTTTTTCCGACACCACCCTTGGTGCTCGCAACGACGATCACCTTAGTTCTGAGTGCGGGCTTCCGGATGTCCTGGCCGCGCCTCCCATTTCCGCCAATCCGAGGCATGTTCGTCACCACCGTGTCTGTCGCTGTTACAAACCCTTTTACATTGATTCTAAATATCGATATATGATATTGATATCATGTATTGTCTTCTTGGAACCTGCTTTCTCTGAGCTTTTTATGTTACCAATCGTGATGTTAGGCGCGTTGGCGTCAACAAAATTTGATCTTGCAGCTAGTTTCAGGACCATTCGACCAGCAAGTACGGTCTGTTCAATCCTGCAATCGCGGAGCAACAATGACAACACCGAGTTCCGCACCTGGTGCTGAATTGAGCTCGACCACTAGGCATCCGAGCGAAATAGGGACGCAACCCTATTTTGCATTCTTGCGATCCGGGAAATAAACAGAAGCTATCTCCAGCGACCCACAATGGGAAAACAGCTTCGTGTTAACTGAATCTCAATAACTGCACTTGTTCAAACGCTTACCCGATAACCTAAGGTGCCAAGCCTTATCCTCAAGGAGTAACAATGCACGCTATGGACATGTCCGATGTGCCCCTAAAATTGCCGCAACTGCTCCGAGCTTCCGTTTCCAGGATGTAGCGGAGCAGATATCAGGGGCGATGCTTGTAGTGCAGAGGAACTGATCAACGGCAGTTTTTGGCCTTGCGGAATCCCTGCTCTTCTGCCGCGCTGGCCGACGCGAAAATCATCAGTCGCCCGCTGTCATCTGCGTTGACCATCTTGCGGTAAGAGATACAGCCCTCGGCGTGATAGATGCCTTTGAGATCGGTCGCGAGTTGGCGCCCCCAATCGAACACCTTCGCCTTGAAGTAAGCGCCATTCCAAAACAGCTCGTCACGTGCTTGGGCTATGGCTGCGGGTGCCGTCGGGCACTGTCCCTTCAACTCGGCGAAGCTTTTGTTTGAGTAGCGGAAATCGCGAGGGTCGGTAAAACAACTCGCCCAGAGCCGCGGCGGTTCTGCATAGCGTCGCGCTCGTCGGCGGCGAACCGGAGAGCTTCTTAAACTCGATGGCCCAGCCCTGCTGTACCAGCCAATGCTCGGTGCTCACGCCGTTGGCGAAGCACTGACCCAACCGGCGATGGTATTTGCGGTCCTCGCCGACGTCGGTGCAAGCGAAGCTTTTGCCAGCAACATGTCGGCAATAGCCTTCGGTGGCATTTTATAAGAACCATCTTCCTGTGCCTTTGCAGT
>JANMMJ010000138.1:0-13752 GCA_031373255.1 Hyphomicrobiales bacterium | reverse complement strand
GCTCGGCATGAGGGAACCGCTGATGTGGCGGCTGGTGCCGTCGTTGACGCGTGAAATGGGTGCCGCCTATCCGGAACTGATCCGGGCGCAGGACCTCATTACCGAAACACTGCGTCTCGAAGAGACACGGTTTCGCAAGACACTGGAACGGGGCCTGCGCATTCTCGACGAAGAATCAGCCCCGCTCGGCACCGGCGATACCTTCCCCGGCGATGTGGCGTTCAAGCTTTATGATACTTATGGTTTTCCACTCGACCTGACCCAGGATGCGCTGCGGCCACGCGGTATTACCGTCGATACCGGCGTGTTCAATACGGCGATGGACGCACAGAGGGCCGAAGCGCGGCGGGCCTGGAAAGGTTCGGGCGAGGCCAAGACCGAAACCGTCTGGTTCGACATTCGCGAGCGCGCCGGAGCCACGGAGTTCCTGGGCTACGACACCGAGACAGCAGAAGGCATCGTCCGTGCCCTCGTTGTGAACGGCAAGGAAGTTGAACAGCTTGGCAAGGGAGAAAGCGGCGCCATCGTTCTCAACCAAACCCCTTTCTATGGCGAGTCCCGCGGCCAGACCGGCGACAAGGGTGTGATCAAGACGGCAGAAGATGCTGTTTTCCGCGTTGACGATACGCAGAAACGGCTTGGCGATCTGTTCCTGCATATCGGCACGGTTGAGGATGGCACGGTGAAGCTGACGGCTGCCGCCGAACTTCACGTCGATCATGGCCAGCGCTCCGGCAATCGCCAGCATCATTCGGCAACGCATCTCCTGCATGAGGCCCTTCGCATCACGCTCGGCACGCATGTGGCCCAGAAGGGCTCGCTGGTTGAGCCCAACCGATTGCGTTTCGACTATTCGCATAACAAAGCGATGACGCCGGACGAGATTGCCCAGGTCGAGTCGATTGCCAATGAAATCATATTGCAGAACGATGCGGTGACGACCCGGCTGATGTCGGTCGACGCGGCCATCGCGGAAGGCGCCATGGCGCTGTTTGGCGAAAAGTACGGCGACGAAGTGCGGGTTGTGTCCATGGGGCGGAATACGCATGGTGCGGGAAAGCCGATTTATTCGCTCGAGCTTTGCGGCGGAACGCATGTGTCGCGGACTGGCGATATTGGTCTCGTCAAGGTGACAGGCGAAACGGCTTCGGCCGCGGGCGTCAGGCGCATCGAAGCATTGGCTGGCCCGGCGGCGCGTGCCTATCTCGAAGAACAGGATCGACGGGTGCAGGCCGTGGCTGCTGCACTGAAGACCACGCCGCAGGATATCGTGCCGCGCATTGAGACGCTGATCGAGGAACGCCGCAAGCTTGAGCGCGAACTGGCCGAGGCCAAGAAAGCCCTGGCGATGGGCGGTGGCGCTTCGAGCGGAGACGAGGGCATTGCCGAGGTCAATGGCATCAAGCTGATGGCCCGAGTGCTCAAAGGTATCGATCCAAAGGACATGAAGGGACTGGTTGACGACGGCAAGGCCAAACTCGGATCAGGCATCGTGGCCCTTGTCGGCATCAATGACGAAGGCAGGGCCGGGCTGATTGTCGGCGTCACCAACGATCTGACAGCGCGGTTCAATGCGGTCGACCTGGTGCGGGCAGGCTCTGCCGTGCTTGGCGGCAAGGGTGGCGGCGGACGCCCGGACATGGCGCAAGCGGGCGGTCCCGATGCAAGCAAGGCCGAGGAAGCCCTCGCCGCAGTGAGAACTGCGATTGGAAATTGAGTTTAACACGCTCCGATAGCGTTCGTGCTTCTCAATCGCTATTGCTGGCCCACCTTAATGTGAAATTTACCCGGCGTTCGCAGATTCCATTGTTTATCCGTTCAGATTTAGAGGGACTGGGACATGGACGCTGCTGCCCTTCGCCAAAGGCCGAACAAGGCCTGGCCCAAAGTGCATCTTGTCTACTTCATACTCGCGGCCTTTGACCTTCTGGCCGTGGCTGGCGGCCTTTACCTCAGTCACCGCTTTGCGACGATTTTTGAAGAGAATGTCGCGGTCAATGCCCAGTGGTCGCGGCGGTTTCAGGATGTCTGGAAGCTGGGCGATGTGGTGTCGCGGATCGGCGAGCCGGGGAGCCATGTTTTCGAGTCGCAGAATCCGGCACTCGAGAGAACGCAACTCAACCAGGCGTTTGGCGAGTTCAACGCCACCATCGCGGCCGTGCGCCGCGAGGTGATGTCAAACACGGCGCAAAGCATCTCGAGCCGGCCCATTGGTGCCATGCGCAGCCTGACCGACATCGTGGTGGCGATGGTCGAGCAATCGCGCAAGTCGATTGCGCTCTACGAGCAGGGGAAGTTCGGTGAAGCCGGAGTTGCCATCAGTGAATTGCAGCGCATGCATGTGGTGACGCGGCAGAAGCTTGATGAGACCGTACAACTCGTCCGTACACTGCAGGAACAGTTTGCCCAGGAACATCTCGACAGTGTTCGCAGACTCAAAGGATTCGAGTATTTGATCGGCATCGGAATCATCCTGATGGTGTGCTGCGTTGCTCTCTACGGACACTGGATCGGGCGTTTGATGAGCAGCAAGTATCGCGAACTCCAGGCGACAAACGAGGAACTGGAGCAGTCGCAAGCCGAGGCGATCGGCTTTGCCGGCGAACTGCAAGAGGTGAACGACGAGGTATCGAAGCTTAACCGGGACCTCGAGGAAAATTTCCGCAAGCTGGCCGAGGCCCAGGACGAGATCGTGCGCAAGGGCAGGATGGCGCAGCTCGGCTTGCTGACGGCGACTGTGGCGCATGAACTGCGCAATCCGCTTGGGGCGGTGCGCACTTCGGCCTTCCTGCTGCAGCGCAAGCTGGGTGATGGCGCTCAGGGTGTAGCGATCCTGATCGAGCGCATCAACAATGGCGTGGTGCGCTGCGACAATATCATAACGCAGCTGCTTGATTTTTCGCGGAGCCGGTCGCCGCAGGCGCAGAATACTGCGGTCGACGAGTGGCTGCTCAAGACGGCCGAGGAAGAGGCGCAAAAGCTGCCGGCGGTGGTTGAAGTCGAATGCGTCCTTGGCCTTGGGGACGCCGAAGTTCCCTTTGATCAATCGCAGATGAGCCGGGCCATAATCAACCTCATGTCCAACGCTTCTGAAGCGATGGTCGGCAAGGGCGACGATCCGGAGCGCTTCACCACACCCAGCCCCAAGATCACCATCCAGTCCATGCAGACGCTACGAGGTGTCGAGATCCTGGTTCGCGACAATGGGCCGGGCATCAGCCATGAAAACCTCGAGAAGATTCTGGAGCCTTTGTTTACGACCAAAAACTTTGGCACAGGGCTTGGGCTTCCTGCCGTACAGAAGATCCTTGAGCAGCATGGCGGTGGTCTTGAAGTAGCGTCCACGCCAGGTGATGGCGCTGTTTTTACCGCGTGGTTTCCGATGCAGCAGCCCGACCAGAAAGCCGCCTGATCGCTGAATTCGTCAGTCGTGATCGGGATGCTGCAGGCTCTTGAGGCGCTTCAGGTCCTCGGACGATCGGTCCTCGGAGGTCGTCCGGCTAGGCAATCGGTGCATGGCATCAAACCATGCGACTTTGCCTTCGATCCCCACCTGCTCCGTCATCGGTTGAATTGCATTGGGATTGTCCAGCGTTCCGATGGCGACCTCGTAGTTCTCGTCGCCGTCCTCGCGCATGAAGAGTGGTGTGCCGCAAGCGGCGCAGAAGCCACGCGCAACGATGGCCGATGAGCGGAAGGTTCCGGGTGTTCCCCTGGACCAGAAAAGGGTGGCGGCGGGAACAGTCACAAGGGCTGCGCCCCATGAGCCAAAAGCTTTCTGGCACATGCGGCAGTGACAAATGCCAGCCTTGCCGAGCGCGCCCGAGATACGATAGCGCACCGCTCCGCACTGACAGCCACCGGTGAACACCTGCATGCGATCAGACCCTGAACTGCGTGCGCTCGGGCAGGAAGCGGTTATAATAACGCTGCCAGGCGGGGAAACGTTTGGTGAGGAAATCATATTCATTGACGATCTTCTTGCGCGCCGCGATGCCGACGGCGCGATAGTTATCTTTGTGGGCCAGCACATCGGCAACGCGTTCGGCCAGTTCGGCCGGTTTGAAATAGTCGATCAAAAACCCGGTCTTGCCTTCCTGCATGACTTCGCGGACCGGCGCCACGTTGGTGGCGACGATGGTCTTTTCCAGCGCCATGGCTTCCATCATCGACCATGACAGCACAAAGGGTGCGGTCAGGTAGATATGGCAGCGCGAGAGCTTCAGGATACCCATGAGCTGATCATAGGGAATCTGGCCGACGAAATGAACCTTGGACCAGTCGACACTGTCGCCCAACTCGGTCTTTAGGCGGCTGCGGAAGGTCTCGCCCTTGGGGAGCTTCATGCCATAGGAAATGTCATCCGCGCCAATCATGACGATGCGCATGTTGGGCCTTAGCTGCTGCAAGCGGGGAAGGGCGCGCATCATGGTGTGAAAGCCACGGGCGGGCTCGAAATTGCGCGCGATGTAAGTGACGATCTCCTCGCCGCGGGCAAAGGTGTTCTCGCCCAGTGTCACCGAGAAATCCGTGTCGTGATCGGGGATGAGCTTGTCGGTGCGGATGCCTTCGTGGTTGACCCTTATCTTGCCCTGCAGCGATTCCGGAAACACCGATCTTTGCCAGTTGGTGGCGGTGATGGCGGCATCGCAGCGCTCGTATGTGAGGTAGACGGGGGCGTTGTTGGTGAAGAGGCGCGGTGCAATATCGGGGCGCTCGGGAAATTCGGGATCGAAGCCAACAAGGCCGCCCTTCGGCACGTAATAGTATTCAAAGAAGCCAATCAGCTTGGCCTGGGGCCAGACATCCCTGGTGTAGATCAACTCGCCCCAATTGGCGTGGCCGGTGATGAGATCCGGCACGAAACCCTGCTTCTTGAGCTGCATGCAGGCCTGGGCGGCGCCAACGCCGTTTCCCACGGCCGTTTCGAACCATTTCGAATAGATCCAGCAATCATCCTTGGGCGTGTGGGCCGGCTTGTAGATGCCAATAGTGTGGTCGGTGACCTGGGGAACCTGCTTGCGCTGGGTGAGAAAGACGATTTTGTGATCGCCGCTGGCGGCAAGACGGGGCAAGATTTCACGGTATTGACCCGGGTAATTCTGATGCAAAAAAAGAATATTCATGGCGTCCGAAGGGGTTGGCGTTGAATTGAGTGGTTATCGCGAAGAGGGGAAAACTCTTCCATCACCGGTTGCGCTGAAGGTGAATGTACGATGGAGGATAGTTTTTCAAGAATAATTGACGGTTAATCACGCGCGCGCCTCTCTCCTGCAAAGAATTTGTTTACCAAGCGGCGTCAGATTCGGGAATTGCGAATGGCTGTTCAATGACGGGGGTATTGAGCGGGCAAGAGGATTTCAACATTTGAGCTGCGCCTTCCAGCGGCGCGAGAGGACTCCATGAGTTCACATGAGGCAAAGCACAGGGTTGCCAGCGGAATCAACGACCCTGAGCTGCTCCTGCAGATTCTTGACATGCTGCCGACGTCAATCTTCGTCAAGGACGAGAAACTCAATTTCGTCTTTTCCAATGAAGCGCACTGCGACATCATTGGCGTAGCAGCCGACAAGCTCATTGGCCTTTCCGACGCGGATTTCTATCCGGATACGGAAGCCTCGCAGTTCCTGGCGCGGGACCGGATGGTGCTCGATACCGGGGAAGTCAACGAAAGTGAAGAGATGGCCACCAGCCAATCGGGGCATACCTCGCCGTACCTCACGCGCAAGAGCAAGATCACAAGCCAGGACGGCTCGACTTACCTGATCGGCACGAATACCAACCTCTCCGAGATCAAGCGGCGCGAGGAGCAATACCGGGCGCTTGCCGAAACGGTTCCGGTGGGCATCTGGCAAGTATGCGAAACCGGCGGCACGCTTTACACCAATAGCTTGCTGCGCGAACTTCTCGGATTGGCCGAAGGGGAATTCGACAGTGTGCGGCTGCGCGAGCAACTGAGCGGGGGCAGGGCGGATTTTCCAGCCACTGCCGATCGTTTCGAGGTGGACATCACCGAAGCAGGAGGGCCGGCGCGGCGGGCTCTGGTGGTCAGTTCCGGCTGGCTTTCGCGAGCCGGCACCGCCAATCGCTCGGCGATGGTCAGCGTGGTCGATGTCAGCGAGCTCACCGAACTGCAACGTATCAACGACGAGATCTCGAGGCTCAATCGCGAGCTGTCGTCGAGCATGCATAAGCTCAAGGATGCCCAGGATGAAATTGTGCGGCGGGGCCGGCTTTCGCAACTCGGACAACTCACCGCCACCGTGGCTCATGAACTGAGGAACCCCCTCGGCGCCGTGCGTACAGCTGTCTACCTCGTGGAACGCAAGGTCAAGGACAAGGGGCTCGGCATCGAACCCCAGTTGCAGCGAATCAACAACGGCATCACGCGCTGTGACAACATCATTTCGCAATTTCTCGACTTCACCCGGACAAAAGCACTCCAGTGCGAAACGCTCGATTTTGATGAGTGGCTGATCCGGACCGTGGAAGAGGAAGCCGAGCGGCTTCCCCTGATGGTCAATATCGAGTGCATTGTCGGCACGGAGGGAGCGAAGGCCACATTCGACCCAGGGCGGATGAACCGGGTGATCATCAACCTTATGTCAAACGCCTCCGAGGCCATGGTCGGACGCGGCGACGACCCGTCAAAAATTTACACCACGGCGGCACGCATGCGTGTTTCGACGACGCTCACCCCACGAGGCATCGAGGTCAGCGTTTCGGACAATGGGCCCGGAATTTCGGCTGAAAACATGAGCAAGATCCTCGAACCGCTATTCACGACCAAGAACTTCGGCACCGGGCTTGGCCTGCCTGCGGTCGAAAAGATTCTCGAACAGCATGGCGGTGGCCTGTCTATAAAATCCAACCCAGGCGAGGGGGCATGCGTCACAGCTTGGTTTCCCGCCCATCAGGCAGCAGCGCGGGCGGCCTGACGGTAACTTTTCATTGGGAATGTCAGCCGATCGCACGCATTTGCTCTTTGTACAGAAGGGTTTCTTTACCGTTTCCGGATGAGGGTGCGAGCGGTGCATTGTGCCGCTGGAGGGATACAGGGGACTGCCGGATGATCAAGCCTGGGTGGATGGGATGGTCAACTAGCGGCAATTTCTGGACAATTCATGGTTAGCAAGATCACATCGGGCAAGGCACGGACAAAGCTCTCGTTCATCGTGGGCCTGCTGCTCATTCCCATGGCCATCCTGGGCTACCTCATGGCCTCGCAAATGCGGCAAAGCATCGAATTTGCGGAGAAGGAACTTGTCGGCGTCGAGTTCGGCAAGGCCTTCAGACCATTGATGCTCAAGCTTGCCAAGGGCGAGCCCCTGCAAGCAGAAAGCGATGACTTCAATGGCAAGGCAAGGGACCTAGCCGCTGAGCTTGGCATGCGCGGGGAATTCATGACTTTTGTGAACCTGCTGAAGCGGCCAGACATGCCGGCAATCGACCTGGTGCGCGCCGGGCAGCGCCTCCTGGTGACGGCAGCCGACCGCTCCAACCTGGTTCTCGATCCAGTCGGCGAGACCTATCACCTCGCCACGCTTTCGGCAGTCTATGCGGGCGACATGATCAGTGATCTGGTGGAGGTGCTGAGCGAACTGCGGGGCGAAAACCTGCAGGCAAGTGGACAATTGCTCGGCGTCAGTGACGTGGCATTCCAGCTCGGGCGGCTGAGCGAGTCGGCGCGCCGGCTGCAGACAGCGACAGTTGCGGCCGCGACGTGGACGGACCAGCCCAAGACATACAACGAACTGGTCAAGGTATCGCAACATCTGGCCGAGGATCCGGCAGAATTTGCGTGGCAGGTCCTGAACCGGACCAATGCGATCAAGAGTGGCAGCAGTGCCGCGCCCCAGGTGATGGCGGACGAGTCAAAAGAATTCGCCAATCATATCCTTGGTGACACGGACGAGGCGTGGCTGGCGGGATCGGCCAAACTCGAAGCATTGCTCAATGCCAGGGTCAGCGACCTTGAGTCAAAATTGTTTCTCATGCTCCTCGGTTCGGGCGCCGCAGCGCTGATTGCCCTGGCGACGGCTGCCTTCATGTTCGGTTCCACGCTCAGCGAACTCGACAAGGTTGAAGCCGCATATGACCAGTCGCAGGCGGCCAAGGCCGAGGCCGAAGCGATGTCGCTGAAGATGCAGTCGGTCAATGAAGATATTTCGGTCCTCAATCGCAGTCTGGCGGACAATGTGCAGAAACTGCGAGAGGCACAGGATGAAATCGTCAAAAAAGGCAAGATGGCCCAGCTTGGCCAACTGGTGGCGACTGTTGCCCACGAGTTGCGCAATCCGCTCGGTGCGGTGCGGACGTCGGTATTCCTGCTTGAGCGAAAAATTCAGGGCAAGGCAGCGGGCGTCGAGCCGCAATTCGAGCGCATCAACAAGGGCATCGTCCGCTGTGACAACATCATTACGCAGCTTCTCGATTTTGCACGTTCCAAGGACCTGTTCCTGAAAAACGTCGGCATCGACGAATGGGTCACGAAAGTGGTCGAAGAGGAGGCCGGGAAGCTTCCTGCCGAGGTTTCGATTGAATGCGAACTCGGTCTCGGGAACCACGAGGCAATGATCGACGAAGACCGGATGAGCCGGGTGATCATCAATCTCATGGCAAATGCCTCCGAGGCGATGGTGGGCAAGGGCGACAAGGCTACCGCGTCGGCAGCCTCAGGTCCTCGCATCCAGATCAAGACCCGCCGTACATACAGGGGAATTGAAATCTCCGTCCGGGACAATGGCCCCGGCATGACCGACGAAGTCCGGGCGCGCGTTCTTGAGCCGTTGTTCACAACGAAGAATTTTGGCACGGGACTGGGTCTGCCGGCGGTCGAGAAGATCGTGGAACAGCATGGTGGCGGGCTCGATATCGAAACTGCGCTGGGGCAGGGCTCCTGCTTCTCCCTGTGGATACCGGAACGGCAACAGTCAAAGGAGGCGGCTTGATGAATTCACCGCTCAGAATACTCGTGGTCGATGATGACGAGGACAATGCCAATTCACTGGGCGAATTGTTCGAAATGGAGGGCCACCGTGTCACGGTTGTGCATTCCGGTCAGGATGCGATAGACGCCTTCAAGCAAGGCACATTCGACGTTGCCTTCATGGATGTGATGATGCCGGGCAAGAACGGCGTCGAGAGTTTTCTCGAAATCAAGAGAATGCGGCCCAACGCCCGGGTGTACATGATGACCGGCTACAGCGTCGAGCAGTTGCTGCAGCAGGCCATCGAGCATGGCGCCATGGGTGTGCTGTCCAAGCCGGTCGACATCGGCAAGGTTCTGGCGGTGCTTGCCGATATTCAGCCCAACGGCATCGTGCTCATCGCCGAGGATGATCCGGATTTCGGGCCTCAACTCAAGACCATGATCGAAGGTGCCGGACATTCCTGCGATCTGGTGCGAAATGGCAAGGATGCCCTTTCGCGTGTCATGGACGGCGGCATCAACGTGCTCATCCTCGATCTGAAGATGCCGCTCATCGATGGCGTCCAGGTCTATACCGAACTGAAGCGGGCGGGACGCTCGGTGCCGACCATCATCATAACTGGCAGCGGCTCTGAATATACCGACACGCTCGAGGCACTTCAGGATGTGTGCGTTACGGGGATATTGAACAAACCATTCGACCCATGGGTGCTGCTCGGGCGGCTGGACCGGCTGGCAGCATAAACTATCACTGCGGTGGAGGAGGCCGCACAAAATGGCTAAGTCGCTTTATATTCTGGTGGTGGACGACGACAATGAAAATGCAGACTCGCTGGCCGAGCTGTTTCAGATGGAAGATCACAAGGTGCGCGTTGTCTATAGCGGGCAGGAAGCGATCAAGGCCTATGAGAAGGAGAACTTCGATCTGGCATTCTTCGATGTGATGATGCCGGGAACGAATGGCGTAGATGCCTTTGTCGAAATCAAGGAAAAGCATCCCGACGCCAAGGTGTTTTTCATGACCGGCTACAGTGCCGACGACCTGCTCAAGAAAGCCATGGCCAAAGGTGCCATGGGCATCTTCGGCAAACCGGTGGACCTGCCGAAGATGCTGGATACTCTGCAGAAGGTGGCGTAAGCCTCGTCCGTCTACGCCATGGCCTTTTGCAGGCTGGCGTCGACTGCATCGAGGAAGCCTTCGGTTGACAGCCAATCTTGCTCGGGACCAACGAGGACCGCGAGGTCCTTGGTCATCGCGCCCGACTCAATCGTTGAAACCGTAACCTTTTCAAGAGTTTCAGCGAAGTCCTTCAGTTTTTGATTCGAGTCGAGCTTGGCCCGGTGCCTGAGGCCGCCAGTCCAGGCGAAAATCGAAGCAGCGGAGTTGGTCGAGGTCTGCTTGCCCTGCTGATGCAGGCGGAAGTGGCGCGTCACGGTGCCGTGCGCTGCTTCGGCCTCAACTGTCTTTCCATCGGGCGTCATCAGCACCGAGGTCATCAGGCCCAACGAGCCATAGCCTTGCGCCACCAGGTCAGACTGAACGTCGCCGTCGTAGTTCTTGCAGGCCCATACATAGCCACCGGTCCACTTCATGGCGGAGGCCACCATGTCATCGATCAGGCGGTGCTCGTAGGTGATCTTGCGCTTGGCGAATTCGACCTTGAATTCATTGTCGTAAATCTCCTGGAATATATCCTTGAAGCGGCCGTCATAGGCCTTGAGGATGGTGTTCTTGGTCGAGAGATAAACCGGATAATTGCGGTTGAGACCATAATTCAGGCTGGCGCGGGCGAATTCCTTGATCGAGTCGTCAAGATTATACATGGCCATGGCGACGCCGGAACCCGGGGACTTGAAGACTTCCCTTTCGATCACCTTGCCGTCCTCACCAACGAACTTGATGGTCAGGGTGCCCTTTCCAGGGAAGGTGAAGTCAGTGGCGCGGTACTGATCGCCAAAGGCGTGACGGCCAATGATGATCGGCTGGTTCCAGCCGGGAACCAGGCGCGGCACATTGGTGCAGATGATCGGTTCGCGGAAAATCACGCCGCCCAGGATGTTGCGGATGGTTCCGTTGGGAGATTTCCACATCTGCTTCAGGTTGAATTCCTTCACGCGGGCTTCGTCCGGCGTGATGGTGGCGCACTTGACGCCCACGCCGTGCTTCTTGATGGCGTTGGCTGCATCAATTGTGACCTGATCGTTGGTGGCATCGCGGTTCTCGACCGAAAGATCGTAATAATGCAGGTCGACGTCGAGATAAGGGTGAATGAGCTTTTTCTTGATCAGGTCCCAGATGATGCGGGTCATCTCGTCGCCATCGAGCTCAACGACGGGATTTTGGACCTTGATTTTTGCCATTGTGGAAGTGCCCCATGTTGCAGTGCGATGTCAGCCGCGGCGGTTCTAGCAGGGGAGGCTGCATTGGGCAAATCCGACAGAGGGATAGGCCGAGAAAATTGCGCGGCGCTCCGGCTTGGCGCATATTCGGCACGGCAAACATGGGGGAATGATTCATGCAGATTGCGAGGCCGCGCCTTGCCGATGGCGGCAAGATCCTATCGGTTTCGTTCGATGGCAAGCCGTGCCGGTTTCACGCCATGTGGCTGCGCGACAATGCGCCCGATGGCGAAACCCGCAGTCCCGGCAACGGGCAGCGCCTGATCACAGTGCTGGACATTCCGAAGGATACGCGGATCACCGTCGCCGATGTGACGGAAGCGGGGCTTTCGGTGCGATTTGAGCCGGAAGGCAAGGATATCGTCTATTCTCTGCCCTGGCTGGCGGCCCATGCCTATGACGGGCAGCAGGTGCGGGCAAAGGGCTGGACAGGGTCCGAAATCGCGCGGTGGGACAGTGGATTGCAAGGGCAGGTGCCAGTGGGCAGTTACCGCGATATCACCCAGAACCGCACCTCGCTTGGCCGCTGGCTTGCGGCGGTCAAACGCTATGGTTTTGCGGTCATGGAAGACTGTCCGACCGACAGCGGGGCTCTGTGCAAGATAGCCGAGCTTTTTGGCTATGTGCGGGAGACCAATTACGGACGCTGGTTTGATGTGCGGGCCGAAGTGAACCCGAGCAATCTGGCATACACAAATCTGGGGCTTCAGGCCCATACGGACAATCCCTATCGCGATCCGGTGCCGACGCTGCAAATCCTGAGCTGCCTCGAAAATACCGTGGAGGGTGGCGATTCGGTCGTGGTTGACGGCTTCAAGGTGGTGGAGCGGCTGCAGGCGGAACACCGCCGCGGTTTCGATCTCCTGGCCAAATACTGCGCGCGGTTTGAGTATGCGGGGAGCGAAGACATCCGTCTCAGGTCGAAGCGGCCGATCATCGAGCTTGGCCCGGACGGCGAACTCATCGCGGTGCGCTTCAACAACCGCTCGGCTGCCGCGTTCACCGATATTCCATTTGAGGACATGGAGAATTTCTATGCGGCCTATCGAAGCTTTGCCGAACTGATCGAGGATCCGGCCATGGCGGTGACGTTCAAGCTGAAGCCCGGCGAACTCTTCATTGTGGACAACACGCGCGTATTGCATGCGCGGAAAAGCTTTTCGGGAAGCGGCAAACGCTGGCTCCAGGGGTGCTACGCCGACAAGGACGGTCTGCTGTCGACGCTGGCCGCCATCGAGGAAGAAGGTATCCGCAAATGAGCGCGCCCAATCTATCACGAGACAACATTGTCGCGTTCATCGCCGATATCTTTCAGCGCCGGGGTGCCGAGTCCTATCTCGGTGAAGATGTCACGATGTCCGAACACATGCTGCAGGGCGCGGTTCTGGCCGAGCGGGACGGGGCCAGCGAGGAGCTTGTCGCGGCGGCCCTGCTGCACGATATCGGCCATTATACCAGTGAGTTTGGCACGCTGTCGCTTGGCGATGTGCGCGACAACTACCACGAGGAAGCGGGTGCGGCCGTGCTGGAGCGGTTTTTTCCGCCGATGATCGTTGCGTGCGTGCGGCTGCACGTTGCGGCCAAGCGTTACCTTTGTGCGACCGATGCTTCCTACTACGACAGGCTTTCGGAGGCCTCGAAGCATACATTGTCGCTGCAGGGCGGGCCGATGAAGGCGGATGAAATCGCGGAATTCGAAAGCAACCGGTTTTACCGCCAGGCGGTGAAGGTGCGGCTATGGGACGACGGCGGCAAGCAGCCTGGCATGCAGACGCCCGGCTTCAATCATTACATCCCGTTGCTGGATCGCGTGGTGCGGGGCGGCTGAGCCTTAGAAGCTATCGATCACTGTCACTCCGGTGCCGGTATAGCCGTCCATGGCGGAAAGTGCCTCGCCCGCCTGTTCAAGCGGGATACGGCGGGTAATGAGGCGGGAGATGTCGAGGCGGCCTGCCTCCACCATGGTGAGCAGCGCAGGGAACCTTGCGGCGGCAATGCCCCGGGTTCCCATCAGGCTGATCTGGCGCGCGTAGACAATTTCGAGAAGCGGGATTGTTGGCTCTGTGTGCTGTCCGACCGGCATACCGATCTGCACATGGCGGCCGAGTTTTCGCAGGCTTCGCAGCGAATTGTGAAATGTCTGGGTGATGCCGAGCGCATCGATCGACACGTGGGCGCCGCCATGCGTCATCTGGCGAACCGCATCACCGATGTCATTTGCGCCGGCAGCATTCAGCGTCGCCGTGGCGCCAAGCGTGCGCGCCATTGCCAGGGCTCCATCGTTCACATCGACTGCAAGAACCTGCGCCCCCATGGCCGCGCCGATCATTATGGCTGAGAGGCCCACTCCGCCGCAGCCATGTACGCTCAGCCACTCGCCGGGCTTCAGCTGTGCCCGGTCCACCAGGGCGCGGAATGAG
>JANMMJ010000123.1:0-8380 GCA_031373255.1 Hyphomicrobiales bacterium | reverse complement strand
TTCCGCCAGGGCCCAACTCTCGTCGAACAAAAAGAACGCCACCAGCGGATGCAGGCGCCGGGGAATGCCCTCGATGTGGCGGGACAGCGAAGCCGACATCAGCACCAGCCGCATGTTAACCAGAAGAACCGTGAAGGTGAGGAGGAAAACAGGCGCCGGATCGCTCCACAGTTCGAGCGCCACGAACTGCGCCGCTCCGGCAGACACCAGCACGCTCATCAACACAGCCTCGAGCAGCGTGAGGCCCTTCGCTGTTGCAAGCGTTCCCCACAGAAGGCCGATCGGCACAGTCGCGAGAATAACGGGGGCGATTTCGCCAAGCCCCACGAAGAAATCCGAGCGGCGCAAGCCTAGTCCTGCCCCACGCGCGTGAACCACTGATCTTCGTCGATGACTTCGACGCCATATTTCTGGGCGTCTTTGAGTTTGGAACCGGCCCCCGGCCCGGCCACCAGAAGATCGGTCTTTTTCGATACCGAGCCCGACACCTTGGCTCCCAGGCGTTCCGCCATCGCCTTCGCTTCTTCGCGCGTCATCCGTTCGAGCGCCCCGGTAAACACCACGGTTTTCCCGGCAACGGGCGAAGACGAACTGCGGACCTCCAGCGCCGTGACAGATACGTGCTTTACCAATTCATCCACGACTTCACGGTTATGCTGCTCGCCGAAGAACTGCACGAGCGCCTCGGCCACCACCTCGCCGATGCCGTCGATGGCGTTGAGCTCGGCCCAGTATTCGCCATCGAGATCGGAGGCGGCGATCATCTGCTCGCGGAAATGTTCGGCGCTGCCATAGGCCCGCCCCAAAGCCCTGGCCGTGGTCTCGCCGACATGGCGGATGCCGAGCGCGAAGATGAATCGGTCAAGCGCGATGCTGCGCCGCTCGTCGATGGCATCGAACAGCTTGGCGACGCTTGCCTCGCCCCAGCCTTCGCGGTCCTTCAGCCGTTTCAGCGCTTGGCTGTCGCGGGCTTCGAGCGTGAAGATGTCATGCGGCCACTGGATCAGTTCGTCGGCATAGAATTCGGCGATGATCTTGTCGCCGAGGCCCTCGATGTCGAAGGCATCGCGCGAGGCGAAATGCTTCAGCCTCTCCACCCTCTGTGCCGCGCAAATGAGACCGCCGGTGCAGCGGCGCACGGCGTCGACCTTGCCGGACGCGCGTTCTTCCCGCACCGCGTGAGACTTGCACACCGGGCAATCGGTGGGAAAGCGGTAAGGCTCGGAGTTCGAATTCCGCTTCTCCGCGATGAAGCCCAATATCTGCGGGATGACGTCGCCCGCCCGCTGCACCGTCACCGTGTCGCCTTCGCGGATGTCCTTCCGGGCGATCTCGTCTTCGTTATGGAGCGTGGCATTGGTGACTACGACGCCGCCGACGGTCACCGGTTTGAGCCGCGCCACGGGAGTAAGCGCCCCAGTGCGGCCCACCTGGATGTCGATCTTCTCCAGCACCGTCGTCGCCTTCTCGGCGGAGAATTTATGCGCCAGTCCCCAGCGCGGGCTGCGCGATACGAAACCCAGCCGCTGCTGCCAGTCGAGCCGGTTTACCTTGTAGACGACGCCGTCGATGTCATAGCCAAGCTCGGCGCGGAGGCTTTCGATTTGCCGGTACTGCGCCAGAAGTTCATCGACGCTGCGGCACAGCTTCATCAAGGGATTGGTTGGGAGCCCCCATGCGGCGAAAGCCTGTATCACCTCCCATTGCGTTGCGGCCGGCAGTTGCGGCGCCTCGCCCCAGGCATAGGCGAAGAATTTGAGCGGCCGCGATCTGGTTATGCTGGTGTCGAGCTGGCGAAGCGATCCGGCAGCGGCATTCCGCGGATTGGCGAACACCCGCTCGCCAGCTTCAACTTGTGTCTCATTCAGTTTCTGGAAGTCCTTGTGCGACTTATATATTTCGCCTCTGACCTCCATCACTTCGGGGGCATCAGCTGAAAGCTTCTTCGGCACGCTCGCCATGGTCAGGACATTGGCGGTGACGTTCTCGCCCTCGAAGCCGTCGCCGCGCGTTGCCGCTTGCACGAGCTTGCGGTTCTCGTATCGGAGTGAAATCGACAGCCCATCGATTTTCGGCTCGGCGGTGAACTCGACAAGTTCGGTGTTTGGAAGATTGAGGAACCGCCGGATCCGGCCCACGAATTCGGCGACGTCCGCTTCGCTGAAACCGTTGGCGAGCGACAGCATGGGCACGCGGTGGCGCACCTTGGCAAATTTTTCCGATACGCCGGCTCCCACCCGGCGCGACGGCGAATCCTCGCGGATCAATTCGGGGAAACGCGCCTCGATGGCTTCGTTGCGGAGCCGCAGGGCGTCATAGGCGGCATCCGATATGATTGGCGCATCCTCTTCATGGTAGCGCCTGTCGTGTTCGGAAATTTCCTTTGCGAGCTGTTCAAGCTCTGCCGCCGCCTCGACCAGAGTGAGGTCTTCGACCGGGGTCACGGTCTTCATCATGGCCTAGCCCCGGCCCTGCAGCAACTCATCCGCCTGGGCGCGCGCGGCATCGGTCACCTGCGCACCCGAAAGCATGCGCGCCACTTCCTCGCGGCGGCTGCCCGACGACAGCGACTGCACCCGTGTCACCATGCGCTTCGACGAAACTTCTTCCATCTTCAGGATCAGCATGTGCTGGGCGGCACGCGCCGCCACCTGCGGACTGTGGGTCACTGCCAGAACCTGCAGGTTCTCGGCAAGCCGCGACAGCCTCGCCCCAATGGCATCGGCCACGGCGCCGCCAACGCCCGTATCGATCTCGTCGAAAATCAGCGTCGGCGCCGAGCCTTTGGAAGCGAGGATCACCTTCAAGGCCAGCATGAACCGCGCCAACTCGCCCCCCGAAGCGACCTTCATCAGCGGCGCCAGCGGCGTGCCGGGGTTTGCCGCTACCATGAATTCAATCCGGTCGATGCCGTGGGCCCCGGGTTTTCCGGCATCGGTTTCGATATGGGTTTCGAAGCGGGCGCGCTCAAGCTTCAGCGGCGCCAGTTCCGCCATCACCGCCTTGTCCAAGGCCTTGCCCGTCTTGCGGCGCTTGATGGACAATTTTTCCGCCACGATATCATAGGCTTCGCGGGCGATCTTCCAATCCTGCTCGAGCTTCTTTAGGCGGCTGCCGCCATCGGTGATGGCTTTGAGTTCGGAATCGAAGCGCTCGCGCACGGCTGCCAGCGTATCGACCGTGCATTTGTATTTCCGCGCCGCCGCCCGAAGCGAGAATAGCCGCTCCTCGGATTTCTCCAGCTCCTTGGGATCGAAGATGAAGGAGCGCTGGGCTTCGGCAATGGCCCGCTCGGCCTCGGCGATTTCCGCCAGCACCCGGTCCAAGGCCGTGCAGACATGATCGAGCCGCCCGCCCGCCGTGTCGCGCCGCCGCTCCAGTTTGCGGAGCGCCGCATTGAGGCGGGCCACCGACGTGCCGTCGCCCGCCAGCGCTTCCTCGGCATCGGTCAGGGCATCGGCATATTGCTCCGACGACATCATCATCTGCCGCGCCTCGGCAAGCTTCGCTTCCTCGCCTTCGATGGGATTGAGAACGCGGAGTTCTTCCGTGGCATGCTCCAGATAGTCGCGCTCGGCTTCGGCCCGCTCCATCAGCCGACGGTGTTCGTTGAGCGCCGTTTCAGCGGCAGACGCCTTGGCCCACAGGGCGGCGACCTCAACGACTTCCGCCTCAAGGCCGCCGAAAGCGTCGAGAAGCCGGCGGTGGGCGCTGACCTCGACCAGCGCCCGGTCGGCATGCTGGCCATGGATCTCGGCCAGCGCCACGGCGATCTGCCGCAGCAGGTTGAGGCTTACCGGCTGGTCGTTGATCGCCGCCCGGCTTGGGCCATCGGCGCTCTGGATGCGGCGGATGACCAGATCGCCTTCAACCGCGATCCCCTGCTCCTCAAGAATGCGAAGCGCGGCATGTGATTTGGGCAGCGCATAAGCGGCCGTTACAACACCCTTGGCAGCGCCATGACGCACCAGCGAACTGTCGCCGCGCGCTCCAAGCGCCAGTCCGAGCGAATCAAGGAGAATGGACTTTCCAGCACCTGTCTCGCCGGTGAGGATGGTCAAACCCTTCTCAAGCGATATATCGAGTTTTTCAATGAGGACGATATCGCGGATGGAAAGTGCGGTCAGCATTGCGCCGTTATAGCCGAATCCGAGAGCGGACTAGAAGGGGTTGACGGAACCCCAAGTCTTGCTGATCCAGCTGTCCTTGTTCTCGATTGGCGACAGACCATCGGACTGGACCACGTTATAGGCATCCCGGTACCACTGGCTGTTCGGGAAATTGTGGCCGAGCACTGCCGCCGCGGTCTGGGCTTCCGATTTGACGCCGAGCGCCATATATCCCTCGGTGAGCCGATAGAGGGCTTCCGGCGTATGAGACGTCGTCTGGTAGTCGGTAACGACCTTCTTGAAACGGTTGATCCCGGCAAGGTATGAACCGCGCTTCAGATAATACCGGCCGATTTCCATTTCCTTGCCTGCCAGATGATCGCGCGCCAATTTGGCCTTGGCCTCGGCATCGGGCGCATACTGGCTGTCCGGAAAGCGGCGCGACACTTCCTCAAGCGATTCCAGCGCCTTCTGTGTTGCGGTCTGATCGCGCTTGACGTCTTTGATCTGCTCGTAATTGGACAGAGCTACGAGGTAATAGGCATAGGCCGCGTCCTTATGCCCCGGATGGAGCGTGATGAAGCGCTGGGCCGCATTGATGGTGTCGTCGTAGGAATTGCGCTGATACTGCGCATAGGCCTGCATCAGGATGGCTTTTGTGGCCCAGCTCGAATAGGGATGTTGCCGTTCCACTTCAGCAAAGGATTTGGCCGCCGATTTGTACGAGCCGTCCTTCATGTATTCGAGCCCTTTGTTGTAAAGCTCGGCCACCGGCTGGGTATCATCGGCACTCGTAAGATCGGGCGAAATCGCGCCGTCGCTCGAAGTTGCGGCGCGCGTGCTTGTCGTATCCTTGCCCAAAAGGCTGTTGAGCGTGTTCGAAGTACTGCAGCCCGCGACAACTGTGAGAGACAGGACACAGAGGCTCACCCGTGACCACGCTCTCGCCGCCTTGGCTAGACTACCGCTGTGCAATCCCTCGGTCCTTCGATTCATGATGTGGATTCTGGCCGGGTTCCCATCCCCTCAGCTCTATAAGCTGCCATACAAGCACGAAACCCGGCGGAAATGTGGCCGCCGGGTCCAATTCGATTGAGTATGCTGACGATCAATTTGCCTGGCGGCGCAGAAACGCTGGAATCTCAAGCTGGTCGTCATCCAAGGTCGGATCGATATGAGCTGGGGTGGCGGGCTTCTGGGCCACCTGAGACGACGACTGTTGTATTTTTGGTTCGGCACGGCCAGACATGACAGGTTCCCTGTTTTGATGATGAGAGTTTTCTTCCTTGCGGCCCAACCCGACGCTTGCAAGGCGCTCGAGCAGACCACGCTTCTTGGTCGCCGCACCGGCAATGTTTTCGATGCGATTTTGCTGGGCCGCATACTGGCGCTGGGCCGGTTGCGGGAATTCTTCGATGGCCGGCATGCGGGCGGGCCTGGTGGCGGGCTGCCGCGCCGCCGGAACTTCTTCAGCTTCATATTCTTCATCAGGCTCGGGCTGGGCGGCCTGTTGCGCCAAGACCCTTTTCTGCACGACCTGAGCCGATGCGGCAGCAGGCGGCATTACGGGTTGCGCCAGCGGACGAGGCATTACCGGAGCCAATTGGGTTATCGGTTTTTTGACCGGAATCGGTTGTTTTCCGGTGTAGCCAAAGACCGGCCGTGAGGCCCGTTCGTTATCCAGGTCTTCGTCGTCTTCACCAATCTCGCCGGGCATGCCTTCAAGGGCGAGGCCGGTGGCCACCACGGAAACACGCATCGTCCCTTCCAGTGAATCGTCGAACGTCGCACCAAGAATGATGTTGGCTTCTGGATCGACTTCCTCGCGAATGCGCGTTGCCGCTTCGTCTACTTCGTACAGTGTGAGGTCCGGACCGCCGGTAATCGAAATCAGCAAGCCGCGCGCACCACGCATCGACACATCATCGAGCAGCGGATTGGCAATTGCTGCCTCGGCAGCTTCGATGGCGCGCTTCTCGCCGGTTGCTTCGCCGGTTCCCATCATCGCCTTGCCCATCTCGCTCATGATGGCGCGGACATCGGCAAAGTCGAGATTGATCAGGCCTTCCTTGGTCATGAGTTCGGTGATCGAAGCGACACCCGAATAGAGCACCTGGTCCGCCATGGCGAAAGCCGCCGCGAATGTCGTCTTCTCATTGGCCACCCGGAACAGGTTCTGGTTCGGGATGACGATAAGCGTATCGACGTGATTGGTCAGTTGCTCGATACCGCGCTCGGCTGTCAGCAGGCGGCGCTGGCCTTCGAAATGGAACGGCTTGGTCACGACGCCAACCGTGAGGATGCCTTGTTCCTTTGCCGCGCGTGCAATGACCGGTGCAGCGCCCGTGCCCGTACCGCCACCCATTCCGGCGGTGATGAACACCATATGTGCCCCCGCCAGATGATCGAGGATTTCGGGAAGAGCTTCTTCGGCAGCAGCCGCGCCGATTTGCGGTTGCGATCCGGCCCCCAGACCTTGCGTCAACGCCGTACCCATCTGGATGCGCCGCTCGGCGGCACTTTGGGCGAGCGCCTGCGCGTCCGTATTGGCAACCACGAACTCGACGCCTTCGAGGCGGGATTCGATCATGTTGTTAACGGCATTGCCGCCTGCCCCGCCCACGCCGAAGACGGTGATACGCGGCTTCAGCTCAGCCAGGTTGGGAACGGTGAGATTAATTGTCATGTTTGGCGTCCAAATTGATTTCCCCGAGAGTTCATATTTCTTACCCATTCAATAACAAATGGTTAACGAACGCTAACCATGGCCGGGAAAATTCGATTCAAGTGAATCATTTTGAGTCAGGACGGAAAGGTCTGACTAAACGGAAAGCCGCTTCACGGCATCAGCCGCGAACCCGCAACCATTTTCGATGGGTGGATGTGATCAGGACGTGTCTTCATAGAGTGCGTCGCGGGCCAGGCCATGGCACTCGCGCAGCACAAAGTCGATTTCCTCTATCGCCTCCTTGCGATTCTGACGCGCTGAATGAGGCTGCCCCCGGAGTGCCGGGTAACTTGCTGGTTTCGCAAAAAACATTCCGCTCTAAACGGAAAGCCAGCCCCTGGTGATCGCAGCGTAGATGCATGCGTAAAATACTGTGGCCAGCGCTGTCGTAATGAGGACTTTTCGCCAGATCTGGGGATTGACCGGAGCGCCCGCTTCATGGCCAGCCGCGACCTTTTCGCCGGCTTCGTGGGAGTTTCGCACACCGAAGGGAAGCACCATGAACAGCGTCACCCACCAGACGATGAAGTAGATCGCGATTGCGCTGCTGATCTTCATGCTTGTTCCAGTTCGACGAGCGTGCCGCAGAAATCCTTGGGATGCAGAAAAAGCACCGGCTTGCCATGCGCCCCGATCTTCGGGTTGCCATCGCCCAGGACCCGCGCCCCGTCCTTCTTGAGACGGTCCCGCGCCGCGAGAATGTCTGCCACTTCGTAGCACACATGATGGATGCCGCCGGAAGGGTTCTTGTCGAGAAACGCCTGGATGGGGGAGTTTGCGCCAAGCGGTTCAAGCAGCTCGATCTTGGTATTGGCAAGTTCGACAAAAACCACGGTTACGCCATGGTCGGGCTCAGCCTTGGCGGCGGAAACCGTGGCGCCAAGCATTTCCCGGTAAACAGCCGTGCCCTTGGCAAGATCGGGAACGGCAATGGCGACATGGTTCAGTCGGCCGAGCATGGTGACCTCTTGGGTGGTGTTGCGGCCACTCTATCGGCCTGTGGATGGGCCATCAATGTGGCCTTTGAACGAGGCGCGCCACAATCCATGAACGGCTCTCGGGCATGTTCGCCGCGCGCGGTTCGAACACATGGCGCATGAGGAAATGACCGGTGAGCTTCAGGCCCGAAATCACATCGTCAGGCGTGGGCGAACCAGCCTGCGTGCCCCTGAGAAAGCCCGGCAGCGCCAGCAAGCGCTCGCTGTAGGGCGCGCCTGCATCACGGCATACGGCACGCCCGGATTTCGGCGAAACATAGACCAGATCATCCGCCGTTCCGGTCGCAGCGCAGCGCGCCAGATCGAGCCCGAATCCCAATTCATCGAGCAGTCCCATTTCCCAGCGCACCAGGAGGGCTGGCCAGATATCGTCGTCCTCCAGCGCGTCCAGCGTCAGTCTCAGGGCCGCGTAGATCTTCGGGTGTGGTTCGCGCTCCGGCAGGAGTTGCGCAAGAGCCGTAAGCGTCGTCAGTCCGGCCAGCTTGAACGGTTCGTCAAGAATGCCTCCGGCCTTCAGGAACAGCGGCTCCAGTACGAAATTGCCC
>JANMMJ010000104.1:0-2612 GCA_031373255.1 Hyphomicrobiales bacterium | reverse complement strand
TGCAGCGCATGGGGCTGAAGCCAGTGCTGAACCTGAAGGATGGTTTCAAGGGCTGGAAGGAGGCCGGCGGACCGGTCGAGGTCAAGGAACCGAAGGCATGAGCGATTTGCATCTGGTCATCGGCAACAAGAACTATTCGAGTTGGTCCATGCGGCCATGGCTGGCGATGGCAAATGCTGGATTGAACTTCAGCGAAACCCATGTCGATCTCGATTCGCCTGGTTTCAAGCAATTGGTAGCGCAACATAGCCGCGCTGGCCGGGTGCCGGTGCTTCACCACGGCGATGTCACGGTGTGGGAATCGCTGGCGATCATCGAGTATCTTGCAGAAACCTTTCCGGAAGCTGCCATCTGGCCGGAATCCGCAAATGCCCGCGCTGTGGCGCGCGCTGTTTCAAGTGAGATGCACGCGGGCTTCGGAGGCCTGCGCAACGCCTGCCCCATGAACCTGCGGCGCCCGCGGAAACCAGTTTCCATGAATGACCAGGCGAAAGCGGACATTGCGGCGATCCAGGCGCTGTGGCGGGATTGCCGCGAGAGTTTTGGCCAGGGTGGTCCGTTCCTGTTTGGTGCCTTCTCGGGCGCGGACGCGATGTTTGCACCGGTTGTCACCCGCTTCGATACTTATGCGATCCCTGTCGATAGCCACACGCAGGCTTACATGAATGCGATTATGGACCTTCCCGTATTCCAGGATTGGCGTGGCTCCGCCCTAAGGGAAACCTGGATCGTGCCTGCCGACGAAGTCGATTGAACGTCAGACCGGCGAAATCCCGTTGATGTACAGGTAGGCCGAATAGAGGGACGTCGTTCCGCAGATGAACAGGCGATTGAGTTTCGGCCCGCCGAAACAGACATTGGCGACAAGTTCCGGGATCAGGATCTTGCCGATGAGGGTTCCGTCGGGATCGTAGCAATGAACGCCATCACCCGCGCTTGTCCATAACCGGCCGTCCCGGTCAAACCGGAACCCGTCAAAAAGCCCCGCTGTGCAGTCGGCGAAAACCATGGATTTTCCGAGGCTCTTGCCATCGGCCTTGACGTCGAGGCGGCGGATGTGCTTCGGCCCGTTTTCCATGTGACTAGCGCCGGTATCGGCGATGTAAAGGAACTTTTCGTCCGCAGAAAAGGCGAGGCCATTTGGCTTCACGAAGTCATCGGCAACGATGGCAATATCGCCGTTTTGTGGATCGATCCGATAAACATTGCATACGCCAAGCTCGCTCTCCGCAATGCCGCCTTCATAGTCGTAGAGGATGCCGTAGGAAGGATCGGTGAACCAGATCGAACCGTCCGATTTCACCACCACATCATTAGGCGAATTGAGGCGCTTTCCTTTATATTGCGCGGCCAGCACAGTGATCGTGCCGTCGAATTCAGTGCGCGTCACCCGGCGGGCGCCATGTTCGCAGGATACCAGACGCCCCTGGCGGTCCACCGTATTGCCGTTCGAATTGTTGGAAGGGTGGCGAAACACCGAAACAGTATGACCCGCCTCGTCATAGCGCATCATGCGGTTGTTTGGGATGTCGGAGAAGATCAGGTAGCGGCCGGCTGCGAACCACGCAGGACCTTCAGTCCATCTGGCGCCGGTCCACGGGCGCTCCACGCGCGCATGCCCGATCAGGCACTGGTGAAAACGTTTGTCGATGACTTCAAACCCGGTGCCTTCAACCTGCCCAAAAAACATGCTCTTCCCCATTTTTGCGCGCGCCTCGCAGGAAGCTAACAAATCACGCGCCAAATTATCATGCAATATCGGAATTGCAGCCCGGCGCCTTGGATCGGCGCTTGACACGGCTGCGATTGCCGACTGATGATTTACAAACACGAAGAATGAACAATAAACCGGAGAACCGGTATTGCGGTCGAAGGCACAGATGCGGGAGGCGCCTGTTGTTGGCATCATTGCCAACCCCGTTTCCGCACGCGACATTCGCCGTGTCATCGCCAATGCAACCGCACTTCAGATCACCGATCGCGCCAACATCGTGCTCCGCGTATTGTCGTGCCTCAAGGCATGTGGCGTGGAGCGTGTTGTGATGATGCCTGAAAACGGCGGCATACGTCATCACGTCCGCCGCGGCATCGACCGCGCCGAGAATCAGCGCACCGGGGAGTTTCCCCGGCTTTCGCATCTCGACTGGAAAATCACCGGAACGGTAGCCGATACCATAAGGGCAGCCCGGGAAATGAAAGAGCATGGCGTCGCTGCCATCGTCGTGCTGGGTGGTGACGGAACCCACCGCGCCGTCGTCTCCGCCTGCGGGGATGTGCCCATCGCGGGAATTTCCACCGGAACCAACAACGCCTTTCCGGAACATCGCGAACCGACCATCACCGGGCTGGCGGTTGGCCTCGCAGTGATGGGCAAGGTGCCGGGCCGAATCGCCTTTGTTTCCAACAAGCAGCTAGCAGTGGACGTCAGCGGGCAGCTCGATATTGCACTGGTGGACGTGGCCGTTGTCACAGAGCGCTATGTCGGCGCCCGCGCCCTATGGCGCACCGATACATTCCGCGAGCTGTTTGTCACTTTCGCCGATCCGGAAGTGATCGGCATGTCGGCCATCGCGGGCCTGTTGAAGCCTGTTTCACGCACTGAGCCCGATGGT
>JANMMJ010000098.1:0-21087 GCA_031373255.1 Hyphomicrobiales bacterium | reverse complement strand
AGGCAGGCTCTCGTGCCGCGTGGCAGGCCATCCGCGATGTTCATCCGCTTTGCGATCAGCCGGATCGCCCCTTGTGGCGCATTTCCGTTGCACCCTCGCGCGGCGGCGAGGTGCTCACTGCAATTCCGGGCGCCCGCGGTTTTCTCGATTGGGCCGGTGGTCTGGTCTGGCTCGATCTTCCGCCTGCGGATGATGCGGGTGCCGCACAGGTTCGAAGCGCTGTTGGCGATGGCCACGCGACGCTATTTCGCGCGTCAGCACAGCTTCGCGCCACGGTTGCCTCATTCCAGCCGCAGCCGGAGGCTCTTGCGGCACTGACCGCCCGCGTGAAACACGCCTTCGATCCCAAGGGCATCCTTAATCTGGGCCGCATGTATTCCGGCGTCTGATGGCGATCAGGTGTTTTCCGGCACGGGTTTCCGCGCCTTCTTCAGCTTCTTGATCCGATTGATCAGGTCCATCGGATGCACGTTGCTCTCCGAAGTGGTCCGGCCGCGCATTGAAATCCCGGCAAGGTGCACGGTTTCCGGATCGCCCGACACCAGCGGGTGCCACCAGTGCAGCGGCCGCCCCTGGTCGATCAGCCGGTAGGCGCAGGTTGCCGGCAGCCAGTTCAACTCGCCGACATTGTTGGGATCGAGCTTCACGCAATCATGCACTTCACGCGTCCGGTTCTTGTAGTCCTTGCAGTGGCAGCTTTCCCCATCGAACAGCCGGCAGGCCACGTCGGTGAAATGGATTTCGCCGGTATCCTCATCTTCGAGCTTCACCAGGCAGCAGCGCCCGCACCCGTCGCACAGGCTCTCCCATTCCTTCTTGCTCATCTCGGCAAGCGTCTTGGTTTTCCAGAAGCTCATGGCCCGCAGGTGGCCCGGAGTAAGCGCTGTTGTCAATGAGGCTGGCAATGGCAGGGCCCCGGCAATTCCGTCCGGAAAACCCCAATTCCGCCTCTATTTGGGGCTTTTTTGCCTCCGGTGAACATCCTGAACCCACCGGGGCCCTTTGCAAACCGGCTCAAACATGGGTAATCACCCTTGCACATTGGATTGACGGGCGGCAGATGGCCATGAGCCGCCGGATCCTCGACGCGGACTGTTGAACTCTTGACTGAAGTCATTCCTGCCAGCCTGCCAGCGCCGCTGGAAGCCATTCGCCAGGTCGTCACCGGCTATCGCAAGATGTCGTCGGTGCTGCTCGCCTTGATCTTCAAGGAATACAAGGGCCGCTCAAGCCGCGGCATCATGTCGATCCTGGTTTCCCTGCTGCAGCCTCTAATCCGGATCATCTTTTTCTCGCTGCTCTGGTATATGACCGGCCGCACCATGTTCCACGGCATTCCCCAGGTTCTGTTTATTGCCTCGGGCGTTTTCTGCTACATGATCATATTCGTGGCATTTCGGAAGCTGCCCGGTGCCATTTCCGCCAATCAGGCGGTTCTTGGCTTTCCCCAGGTGAAACCGATCGACGCGCTCCTGTCCCGTTTCATCGTGGAGATGGTACTTCTCATCATTTCCTTCACGTCCTTCATCTTCATCCTCTACTGGTTCTTCGACATTGCCGAACCGGTGCGCGAACCCTTGCCGCTGCTCGGCATCACGCTGCTGTGCCTGACCGTCTCGCTTGGTCTCGGGCTGGTTGTCGGTGTCTACGGACACCTTTATAATGGCCTCCGCGCTGTTCTCGGCTTTGTCACCATGCCGATATTTTTCACCTCGGGCGCGCTCCATCCGGTGAACAACCTGAGCACAGAATTTCGCGAAATCCTCGCCTGGAACCCGCTGCTTCATATCATCGAGTACGCCCGCCACTACTGGTTCGGCACCCGCCTGGCGCCCGAGATTGATCTTTTCTATGCCGTGATGTTCGCCGTTGCGGTCCTGGGCTTTGGCGTTCTCGCCTATTTCGGCAATCGCATCCGGCTTGTGCAGCGATGATCACGCTCGACCGGGTGACCAAGTATTTTATGACGCCGCTCGGGCGCCACTACGTTCTCAAAAACGTCTCGCTATCGGTTCCGCTGGGCCGCAACATTGGCGTCATTGGCCGCAATGGTGCTGGCAAATCCACGCTCCTCCGGCTCATGGCTGGCGTTGACTATCCCAACAAGGGGCGGATCACCCGGGTCGGCCGCTATTCCTGGCCTCTGGCACTGGCTGGACGCGGCATCCAGGGCAACATGACCGGCAGGGAGAATGTCATTTTCGCCGCCCGCATCCACGGCATGCGCGGCCGGGAAATTGACAATCTTGTCAGCCGCGTCGAGCAGTTCTCGGAACTTGATGACTTCTACGACATGGAGGTCAGCACCTACTCAAGCGGCATGCGCGCCCGGCTGAGTTTTGCCATAGCCATGCTCTTCGATTTCGACTGCTACTTCATCGACGAATTGAATGCTGTGGGCGACACGCGCTTTCGCCGGCTCACCAAGGAATATTTTGCCGGAAAGCGCAAGGCCGCTACCTTTATCCAGGTTTCCCACGACCTCGAGGACCTTCACAAGGTGTGCGATGCAGGCATTCTGGTCGATGCCGCCAACGCAACTTACTTCGAGAATGTCGATGACGCCATCGCTGCCTACCGTGAGGCGGTTGGCGAACCGGGCGAGGACGACGCTGAAGCGAACGTGCCCGTCGAACCCAGGATCACGCCCGTGGTCATGGCGCAAAGCCGCCAGGCCCGGCGGCTGACGGCACTCGCCCGCAAACGCCGGCTGATCCAGATGCGCAAGCAATCCGCCGCTGCCGCACCAGTCCCTGTGCCCATAGCGCCGGTGAAGCCCTCCACGCCTGGGCAGCGTAAGCCTCAACGCCCGGCGAAGCCTGCACGGCCAGTCGCGCCATCACAGGCTTTGGGTACACCGGAAGAAATCCAGCCGGATTGGCTCAAGCGCCGCCGTCAGGCCGCCCGCAGGCTTGCAAATCTCCAGCACCTGTCGCTCAAGGCCCGCGATATCACGGCGAAGGCGCTTGCCGGTGCTGCCGCGGCAAACAACCCGGATGCCGTGAAACAAGGCTTCAAGCGCCGCCATCTGCGGCCGGGGCTTTCGCCAGCCCAGCACCTCGCGCTGGCGCCGCGAAAAAAACCTAACCCGCAGGCGAAGCCGGGCCCCACGATCAAGTCAGAGGACTGAACACGGAAATGGCGAGAATAATATTTCTTCTGGTCTTTGTGATCCCGCTGGCGATTTTCTCAGGGTATCTGGTTTTCTATTCAACCGATATGTACGACAGCCGTGCTTCCGTGATCATCACGGAGGAGCGAAATGCGGCGCAAACCGTAGACCTCACATTTCTCGGGCTGCCCTCGCAATCCAATGACCGCGACGCCCTGGTGCTTGAAACCTTCATCCTGTCCCGCGACCTGATTGTCGATCTCGACAAGAAGCTCGACTTCAAGAAGCATTTCAGCGATCCGCGGGCCGACTGGTGGCATCGCTTCAATGCCAGTTCGTCGGTCGAAGATTTGGTCGCCTACATGCAATACAATATTCTGGTTGAATATGATGTGGACGCAAAGGTCCTCGACGTGAGCGTACGCTCTTTTGATCGCGAATATTCCAAGCTGGTCCTCGATGAAATCATTGCCAAGAGCCAGTCCTTCATGGACGCCCTGAACGAGCGCGTCGCCGCGTATCAAACCAGATTCTTCGAGCAGCAACTGACGCGCGCCGAGCAGCGTTTGCGCGGCGCCAAGCAGGAAATGGTGGATTTCCAGCGCACCAACAAGCTTCTCACCGTGCAAGCCGAGGGTGACGTCATTCTGCAGAATGTCGGCGGCCTGGAAAAGATTCTCGTCCAGAAGCAATCGGAGCTTTACACCCAGCAGCAGACCCTGTCCGCCAACGCGCCGCAACTTGCCGATCTCAAGAACCAGATCGACTCGATCAAGCAGCAGCTTGTTCTTGAGCGGGAAAGGTTGAGCGGCGGTTCGGCCGCTTCCGTCACTGAGCTCGACGCGCGTTACCGCGAAATTCTTCTCAATCTCGAATTTGTCACCAATATCTATAAATCCAACCTCACCCAGCTTGAACAGATGAAATTCGAGGCGGCCCAGCGCCAGAAATTCCTGATTGTCGTCAGTGCGCCGTCTATTGCCGATGAGTCGGGCTATCCGAACCGGCTCTATGCGATCATCACCGCAGCCATAATTCTGCTAGTTGCTTATTTCGTCGTGTCGCTGATGACGGCCGTGCTGCGCGAGCGCGCCTGATCTGGAAATTGCTGTTGCCGCGTGCAATCATGCGCGAAACGAAATGGCAGGACTGAACCGGTGAACTACGACCTCATTCTGCGCGGTGGCCGCATCGTCGATCCTTCGCAAAATCTCGATGCGATGGCCGATATCGCTTTTTCTTCTGGCCGCGTCGCCGCAGTCGGTGGCGCGCTCAAGGCAGGTCCCGGCACGGTGGAAAAATCCGCGAGCGGCCTTGTCGTCGTTCCCGGTCTCATCGACTTGCACACCCACGTCTACTGGGGTGGAACCTCCGTCGGCATCGATGCCGAGGAATTCTGCCGCACCAGTGGTGTAACCACCGCCGTCGATACCGGGTCCGCCGGTCCGGGGAATTTCCCCGGCTTCCGCAAGCACGTGATCGAGCGGAGCGAGATTCGTATTCTGGCTTACCTGCACATCTCGCATGCCGGAATTTACGGTTTCTCCAAGAATGTCATGGTCGGCGAGAGCGAAGACATCAGGATGCTCGATCCGGTGGCCGCCGTCGAAGTGGCCGAGGCCAACCGCGATGTGATCGTCGGCATCAAGGTGAGGGTGGGCCGCCACGCCAGCGGCGACCAGGGCCTGACGCCATTGGAATTTGCTTTGCAGGTGGCCGAGGAGACCGGCCTTCCGCTGATGGCCCACATCGACGAACCGCCGCCTTCCTACGAAGAAGTTGTCGACAGACTGCGTCCGGGCGATGTGCTGACCCACGCCTTCCGTCCCTTCCCGAATGCACCCTGCACCGCGCAGGGAACCGTCAAGCCGGCCATTCGCCGGGCCCGCGAGCGCGGCGTGCTATTCGACATCGGTCACGGCATGGGGTCGTTCTCGTTCAAGACCGCTCGCGCAATGCTGGCCAATGGCTTCGCTCCGGATACGATTTCCTCGGATGTCCACGCGCTCTGCATCAATGGCCCGGCCTTCGATCAGGTCACCACCATGTCGAAATTCCTCTGCCTCGGCATGGACCTGGTCGAAGTCATCCGTTGCTCGACCGTCAATGCCGCCTTTGCTGTGAAGCGCCTCGAATTGGGCAGCCTGAAGCCGGGGTCGGTGGGAGATGCCACCCTCATCTCGGTTGATGAAGGCCAGTTCGACTATGTCGACGTGCTGGGCGAGCACCTGATCGGCAATCGCCGTATCCATAGCCGCGGCGTGGTGATCGGCGGCCGCTGGTGGCACCCCGCTTGATCGCCGGAAAACAGGCAAATTCACCCTGGTTCCAGAATGTCATGCAATTCCAGGCCACTTGATTTAGAAATGGATTCGGTCATCGGCCGCCTTTAATATCCGGCCATGTTTGGTCACATTTGCGACCTAAAGTAACGAACAAAGGGCGCCGTTTTCAGGTGGGCGCAGATTTCCCGGCGTGACGAAGAGCAAGAAGCCAAATCCGATCTACTCCTTCTTCTGGTGGGCCGATTCGTTTTTCAGCTCCTGGGGCTTTGAGGTTGCCGATAAGCTGCGCCGGTGGTCCTCGGCCTATTCCTCGTTCCTGCACCGCTTCCGTATAGCCGGCCTGCGCCGCATCGCTGTCGACCTGCTTGATGATATGGCGACGTTCGGCACCGTCTTTGCGATTGGCCTGCTCGCCTTCGCCCTGCCGCCTTTTTCGGGAACCGGCGATATCTGGAACAAGGGCCGCGAATATGCGGTGACTTTTACCGATACCAACGGCGAGATCATCGGCCGCCGCGGCATCCGCCAGGACGACGCGATCCCGCTTGAGGAAATCCCGCCGCATGTCATCAAGGCCGTGCTGGCCACCGAGGATGCGCGCTTTTTTGAGCATTTCGGCGTCGATGTACAGGGCACGCTGCGCGCCATCATCCAGAATGCCAGGGCCAACGAGGTCGTCCAGGGCGGCTCGTCGCTCACCCAGCAGGTCGCCAAGAACCTGTTTCTGTCGCCCGAGCGCACCATCCGCCGCAAGGTCCATGAGGCCTTTCTGGCGTTGTGGATCGAGGCCCGCCTCTCCAAGGAGGAAATCCTCAAGCTCTATCTCGACCGTTCCTATCTCGGCGGCGGCAATTATGGTGTCGAAGCGGCGGCGCAATATTATTTCGGCAAATCAATCCGTGACGTGAGCCTGCCGGAAGCCGCCATGCTCGCCGGCCTGTTCAAGGCGCCTTCCAACTATGCGCCGCACGCCAATATTGAAGCTGCAAGGGCCCGCGCCAATGTCGTGCTCTATCGCATGCTGGATATCGGCGCGATCACCCAGGGCGAACTTCTCGAAGCCAGGCGCGAACCAGCCTCGGTCGTCAACCAGAACCTGTTTGCCAGTCCCGACTGGTACCTCGACTGGGCCTACAAGGATACGCTGGCCCTGCTCGAGCAGTATCATATTTCGGGCGACTACGTGATTGAGGTCAAATCGACCATCGACACCAAACTGCAGGAAGCCTCGCAACGCATCGTCAACCTGACACTCGAGACCGACGCCGTGCCGCTCGAGGCGACCCAGGCCGCCGCTGTCACCATGACCGCCGATGGCGCTGTCAAATCCATCGTCGGCGGGCGCAACTACGAGGAAAGCCAGTTCAATCGCGCCACCGATGCGTTGCGCCAGCCCGGTTCATCTTTCAAGCCGTTCGTCTATCTCGCGGCTCTGCTGGCGGGCTACACGCCGGAAACGCCGGTGGTCGATGGTCCCGTTTCGGTTGGCAACTGGAGCCCGCGGAACTACACCGGAAAATATGTCGGGCGCACCACGCTGATGAATGCTCTGGCCCATTCCTACAATTCCGTGCCGGTGAAGCTGATGCTCGATGTCGGGCGGAAATCCATCATTTCCACGGCTCATGCCGTTGGCCTGCAGGGCGAACTTGAAAACGTGCCCTCGCTGCCATTGGGTTCAAGCGCGGTAACCCTGCTCGATCTGACCACTGGCTACGCCACATTTGCCGCCGGCGGCGTAATGGCCAGGCCTTTCACCGTGCTGGAGATCAGAAGGCCCAATGGCGATGTGCTTTACAGCCGCGACAAGCAGGGTCCGGCACCGCGCCAGGCCGTGGCTGAGCCGGTGATTGCCGATCTTAATCGCATGCTCAATGCCGTGGTGAAGAACGGCACTGGCCGCCGCGCTGACCTTGGTTTCACGCCGCAGGCCGGCAAGACCGGCACCAACCAGAGCTACCGCGATGCCTGGTACATCGGTTTCACTGCGCATTACGTTACCGGCATCTGGTTCGGCAACGACGATTTCTCCCCGATGAACAAGGTCACCGGCGGCCTGCTGCCCGCGGCGACCTGGAAACAGGTGATGCTGGAAGCTGAACGCAATACCACGGCGGCGGCATTGCCCGGCGTTCCCCTCGATGACAGCTATGCCAAGTTCGCTGCCGAGAACCAGCCGGAGATCGAAATCACCGCCCTGCCGAATGTGGAGATCCTGCCCAATCAGAACGGCACGCCGATCACCGGCAATGCCGCCGATCCGGGAGCGCCGCTCGTCCTCAACGGTGTTGCCGTGCCGCCGCAAGTGCCTGGCACTGCTTTTCCTCCGGTAAGGACAGCCTTGGCGCCCATTCCGGATGAAACCAGCGATGAAGTCGTTTTGACCCGCCAGAGGGCGCGGCGCGATCCGGTTTCTGCTGTGTTCCAGGATATGCTGGGGCTCTTCGGCGACGATGAGGAACAGCCGCGCAAGAAGGTGAGAACCAGGAAATCGGCTTCCGAACTGATTCTGCCGATTCCAAATACCGGCAGCGGCGGCAATACGGCGCTCGATCGCCTCAAGAAGAGATCCAATAGAAAATCCAACTGAACCCGCGTATGAGGAACGGCGCGGTGGATACAGATTGAGACCATGGGGCCTGTACTTCGGATAATTCTCGTTGTGATGGTCGGCGCACTTGCCGGATTTGTCTCTGTGCAGAAATTCGTCGAGGCCCGGGGGCACGCGCTTGCCGGTTCGACCTGGCGCACCTGGCAAGTCGACTCGTCCGATCCCTATTCGGTGGCGCATTATTTTGACGAAGGCATGCTGCCACCCGACGCGCCGCAATGGTCGCTCTACGAAAACAGCAAGGACAGCAGCGGCCAGTCGCTTGAGGCCGATTGCGTTTACGCGCTTGCCGGAAAAATGCCGCCCGGCCGCTGGTGGCGTCTCTCCGCCGAATCAAACGGCGCATCGGCAAGTGCCGCACACCATTCATGGCTGCAGTCGGACAGCGCCGTCCTTGAAGCCGATGGATCGATCAGGATTGCCGTCTCGCCGTCTCCGCGCCCCGCCAACTGGATCATGCCGCCGGATATCAACGATTTGAAACTTCTGCTCTTCGTGCTGGAGGAGCAGAAAGGCGCTGTGCCCGCACCGCCGCAGATTGACAGGATATCCTGCCCATGAGCCGCTTGCTGTATTGGGCCTTTTCCATCCTGCTCGTCGCCGTTGTCGTTCATACTGCCATGGTGCTCTTCCTGCCGCGGAAGGAAATGCAGGAACGCATTGCTTTGGCCGCCGCCAACATGGGTATGAACAAGCTCACGGTAGGCGGCCCCGATGTCAGCCGGATTCTCGGCTATCATGAAGGCGACGCGGCCTATGCCTTCTGCCCCTTTGATATCAGCAAGGGCAAATTGGTCTTCGATGCTCTGATGCCCGCCGCCTTGTGGTCGCTCACCATCTATTCATCGCGCGGCAACAACGTTTACACGGTGAACAGCCGCCAGGCCGGCGTTGATAATTTCCAGATCAGTGTGCGCAAGGCCGCCGATCTTCTGACTCAGCTGACGGCGGATGTGGAAAGCGGTCCCATCAATGATGGCTGGCAGGTGCGCACCAGCGAGGACAGGGGGCTGGTTGTGGTATGGACGGCTATCGCCGAACCGTTTCAGCGTGTCGCCATCGAAAAGGATTTGTCGCGATCGACTTGCAGCATCGTCGCGGATTGAAACTCAGTCTTCCTGAACCTGAACCGCCTGCTGGCGCACGCGCCGCTGCCGCTTTGGCTTTGCGGTTGAAGTTTCCGCGGTGAAGTCGCGCCGCTCGATTCGAACCCCGTTGAAGATGACGATCTCGGCCGCTGCGGACGGTTGCGGCGTTCGATCCCGCTTCACCCGGTCAAATGGAAACATCAGTAGATTTGTCATACGCCTAACCCCTAGCCTGTCGCCCTCATTCCGGGCGTTGCGGCGATTTAAGGACAGCGCTGGTTAAGAAAGAATTATTACGTCAGGCTATTCTTTGGCAGCCGAAAGCAGCCCCGAACCGGTGCGGTCCTCGATCTCGACGATCCAGATATCGGGATCGTCTTCCAGCCGCCTTGCGAGCCGTGCCGAGACGGTTGCGTTGTCCTGAGGCTCGGCCGCTGCCAGGTGAAATCGCCGCTCGCCCGCTTCGTCGTAAGCGGGGCCGACGGCTGGTTCAAACAGCAGCGATGTGCCATCGAGACGGTTAACCGTCACATAGACCGCCCCCGCTTCCTCGGCGCCTTTTCGCACCACCGCGCCATAAAATCCCTGAACCTGGCAGCGTCTCAGATAGGCCTGGACCCAGATTTGCGATTTGAGCCGCAAGGCTTGGGCGCGCCTAGGGCGTCTGGCTGGCCGTATGGCCGGTGGTCTTGGCCAGTTCGGCAAGCAGCGGCTCGGATATGCTGCCCGTTTCCGGCAGGCCGCGCTCGCGCTCGAAGGCACGGATCGCTTCGCGGGTTTCCGGCCCGATGGTTCCGTTGATGCTGCCCGGCGAATAGCCCAGTTCGGAAAGATCGCGCTGGACTTGCAACGTCACTGTATCGGTGGAAGGGGTGGGGGCGGTGCTGGAGGTGATGCCGGCCGCCTGCGTAAAGGCCTGGGCGAGGCGGATGCGATCGGCAAGCTCCGGCGATGCCTGACCGGTCACGTCGAGGCCATTGGCCTGCTGGAAGGCTTCGATGGCTGTCCGCGTCCGCCGCCCCGAAATGCCATCGACGGGGCCATTGTAGTAACCGCTGGCGGCAAGCGCCTTCTGGATTTCCTCGATGGCCGGATCGAATCGCAACGTGATGGTGCCGCCCGGCGTTTCCTGCGGATCGACGAAAATTTTGGCCGTGGCGCCCGGTGGAAGCTCGAGACTGGCGCTGTCAACCGGCTGTTGCATCAGGGCATTCCAGGCAATCCACGCGCCAAGGCCGACCGTGAGCACGATTGCGCCCACGTTGAGGGGGCTCAGCGTCTGCCCGTCCTGTTCAACAATGCCAACCATCACTGACGCCTGAAAACCAGCCACCGGAATCGAATTGCCTGCACTGATAGAACTTGCCGATTAACGATTAACAAGCGGTTGCCGGCCCGCCGCTTCCGCCGGGTCTTTCGAATTTGTCTAAAATTTTATTCAAATCATCATCTAACTCAATGTATTTGCAACTTAATTTTCATCCTGTCGCTTCACCTGATCGCAACCCCTTGCGCCTAAAAAATGACTGAAGAAAAAGAGGATACAGGGATGCGTATCTTACGTGCAGCGTTCTTCCTGTCGGTGATTGCGGTTCTTGCCCCATCGCCACCGGAGAGCGAAGTCGAGAAGGCTCTCGCTGGAGGCGAGATCGTTCCGAGCAACATTGAACTGCTTTCGGCAGCGGGTGATACCGTTTCCGATCTCGGCCAGTTCTGCCTGCGCCAGCCGGACGTGTGCAAGACGGCGAACTATATGGCCGCGAGGATCGAGGCCAAGGCCAAATACAGTGTGCGCAAGCTCTATGAATGGGCCAGCGATACCAGCGTCGATGAAGTCGCGCGGCTGCCCCATTCCGACCAGGCCGATGCCGACCAGTTGACCACAGGGTCTACCGTGAAGATCGCATCGACCGATCCGCAGGCCGCCCGCAATACCCTGAAGCCCGAGGATCTGCTGCCGCTCTGGCGCGGCAAGAAAATCTGAAACACCCGAACTGGCGCTTGTCCGCCATGGCTGCCGGTCCTATGTCTCGGCCATGGCCAGTGACCGCATGCAGAGCCTTTTCGAGGATTTCGAGCTTCTGACCGATTGGGAAGAACGCTACCGCTACATCATCGAGCTTGGCCGCGAATTGACGCCGATGCCCGCCGAACTCAAGACGGCATCGACCAAGGTGCAGGGCTGCGCCAGCCAGGTGTGGATCTTTCCCACCGTAAGCCGCGAGCAGGGCGAACCCACCCTCACATTTGCGGGTGACAGCGATGCCTTGATCGTCAAGGGCCTCATCGCCATCGTCTTCCGGCTTTATTCGGGCCAGACAGCGCGAAACATCCTCGGCGTCGACGCAGGCCCCGTGCTCGAGACGCTGGGCCTCAAGGAACACCTCACCCCGCAGCGCTCCAACGGCCTCGCCTCGATGATCGCCAGGATCAAGTCATACGCCAAGGAAGCCCTGGCCGAGGTGTGATGTTTCATAAGCCGCTGTTCTCGTCACTTAGCGAGCAGCCATCAGAAGCCGCGTTTCAGCAATGAGGCGGACCAATGTGCCTCCGAAGCTGGTCTGGCTTGTGTCGAGGATCAGATCGCTGAATGGCCGTGCGCCATAGCCTTCGGCGATCATTGCCGCGATGCGGTGCTTTTCTTCGTCGTCAAATTTTCGCCCGCGCCCTTCGGCGGTGATCGTATCAGCCGTCGCGTGCAGGCTGATGAACAGGGTGCGTACTTGCGCTTCAGCAAACTTGCGCCGGTAATAGATCCAGTTCACGCAGCGCAGGGGATGCGCGATGACTATTGTGTTCTCGTTTTCAAGAATTGCGAGGCCGGCGCGCACTACGGCAATGCTGGTTCTGAGACTGGAGGAATACCACGGCTGTTCCTGATCTAAGTAATCGTCGCCATCGATGAAACCTCCGCCGATGGCAGAGGCCAGAGCACGTCCCAGCGTAGTTTTGCCCACGCCGATTGGGCCGCTGAGGAAAATCACACTCTTAGCGTGGATGGTCATGAGTCCAGACAACCATGCGTCGGCCGGGAACGCAATTTCCACTCTAGAAATAAAAATCCTACATTAGAAAATTAATCCTTGACAACGCGCGCTGTCCGGGGTACAAACCGGCATTCTCCAGAAATAGGTAATCACACGGAAATGGACCAAGCAGCGGCCGCTGCCGCCGCCTGCAAACTCCAAGTAGTGTCTCGGTTTGAAATTGTCCCGAAACCATTTTTTCAGATGTGCTTTGTAGGATTGCCATTGTTGCGCCGCACAACAAAGCAGTTGTGCCATTACCTCAAGGGAATTAAGTTCCGACTCATACAACGGCTGACGCCGTTGGTCGGGGAGAAAGGCAGCTATCAGATGCTTGCCGGATATGACACAGCCAAGGCAGCGCAGGCGACTGCATACTTTGCCCTGAAGTCGGGCGGAGTAATAAACATTCTCAAGGTAACGAAGCTGCTCTATCTGGCAGAACGCGAATTTATGGCGCGTTATGACTCGCCTATGTTCTACGACGAGTTGTTCTCTCTACCTGAAGGGCCTGTTCCATCCTCGACTCTTGATTTGCTTAAGGGTGTTGCAAAGGACGAGGAATGGGATCGTTTTATGGGCCAGAAACACGGCTATGATGTGAGGGTGAGGAAGGGCGTCGACTTTGATGATCTGGACAGCCTCAGCAAAGCTGATACTTCTATCTTGGACTATCTTTGGAAAAAGTTTGGTCACATGAGCCAATTCAGGCTGCGTGACTGGACGCACAACGAGAAGAACGTTCCAGAGTGGCGCGACCCTAAGAGTGGACGTATTCCAATTACTCACGAAGACGTCTTTAGATCGCTTAGAAAAGATGAGTCGTTGGCGGAACAGGTCGAGGAGTACAGGCGAGTTGCCAAAGCACTCACAAAGTGTGCATGAGCTATGTACCTTATCCGAAAGCTACGTTCCTAGTCCCGACAAGCGATACACAAAAACATTTGTTCTTGGTGATTACGAAGCCGTGTTCGGCAAATTGTCACTTGCTTCTCTCAATCACAAGCGTCAGGTCGGGGTCGCATCACGATGCGACATGTGAGTTCACCGGGGGCGAACACGAGTTCATTAGGCACCACAGCTACGTTCTCTACGCACGTGCGGAGCAAAAGAACAGCGTGGCTATAAGCAAGATGGTCCACACTGGATACTATCACGCAAAGGATGACTTCAAAGACGAGCATTTCTTGAGAGTTTGCAACGGCATTGCTAAATCACAGTTTGTCAAACCGTGGGTGGTTAAGTATTTCAACCAGAATAGATAATTTTATTGTTATACGTCTTTGGTAGACCCGGCGTAGGAGCGATTTATTCCATTGCCTCTACCAGTTGTTCAATCGTCTGAATTTCCAAACTGAAAATCTGCAACCTCCAGCACAGGTTGACCCGGCGTCCCGGCTGTGAGATAGGTCTGGCTGCGAGCAGGGCGGCACTTGTTCATGGAGCTGCGCAATGGCTATCAAGCCAACCTGGTCGCTTGCCGAAATTACCAATAATTTCTTTCGCAGCGACAGCGAGTGGAGTCCGAACACCACCTCGCTGACCTTCAGTTTCCCCAGTTCCGTGCCCTCCGGTTACAAGGATAACAAGGCCGAGGGCGCTGGCTTTCTTCCCTTCACATCGGTGCAGCGCACCTGGGCCGCCAATGCCATCGAGATGTGGGAAGATGTCGTCGACATCGATTTCGTGAATACCGGTGCGGGCGGCGGCGGCGATATCCGCTTCATGAACACCACCACCAACTACGACGGCACCGCGCACGCCAAGGGCGGAAGCCTGTTCGGCGATATCTGGGTGCATTGGGACAGTCCGTCGAACCAGAATCTCGGCTACGGCAGAGTTGCCGTCAAAACCATCATGCACGAAATCGGCCACGCGCTCGGTTTGCAGCATCCCGGAAGTTACGATGCCTCCGACGATGTCGACCCTACCTACGCTGCCGATGCCGTGTATTACCAGGACTCACACCAGTACACGATCATGTCCTACTTCGGGCCGTGGAATACCGGCGCCGCTCATCCCTCGAGCCCGCAGACGCCGCTGCTCCATGACATCTGGGCCATCCAGCAGCGCTACGGCGCCAACATGACGACCCGCACCGGCAACACGGTCTATGGTTACGGATCGAATGCCGGCGATCCTGTCTATGACTTTACCATCAACGACGAGCCGGTCCTGTGCATCTGGGATGCGGGCGGCATCGACGAACTGAATCTCTCGGGCGGCTTTATCAATCAGAAGATCAGCCTGGGGGCGGGCAAGTTCACCAGCGCATTCGGCGGCACCAACAATATCTCGATCGCCTACAATGTCCTGATCGAGCATGCCCATGCCGGCCATGGCGATGATAGCGTGACCGGAAACACCGCGAGGAACCGCCTGCGGGGCGGCGACGGCGACGACACGCTGAGCGGCCTTGAAGGCAACGACGATTTGATCGGCGGCAATGACAAGGACGATCTGCATGGGTGGACCGGCAACGATACGCTGGACGGCGGCGCCGGAAACGATCGCCTCTATGGCTGGAGCGGCCAGGATGTGATGCGGGGCGGCGACGGCAATGATTATCTGAGCGGCAACACGGGGCAGGACCAGTTCGATGGCGGAGCCGGGCTCGATATCGTGAGCTATCTCTACAGCGATGCCTCCTGGCTGGTCGATCTCTCGCCCGGCAATGGACCGGACTATGCCCAGTCCAGCACCGGCACTGAAGTTTTCTACACCGTCGAAGGCGTGGAAATGGGCGATGGCAACGACACCATCCATGGCTCCGCCGAAGACAATATCCTCAAGGGCGGCGATGGCAATGACCGCATTTATGGCTATGTGGGCGAAGATACGATGGAGGCGGGTGCCGGCAACGATATCATCTATCGCCGCGATGGCAGCAAGCTGATCGATGGCGGCGACGGCACCGATCTGGTGAATTACGGCGGCACCAGTTTCGGCATCAATCTCAGGCTCGAATATCCCTTCAGCGGCCAGCTGGTGATCGACCGGCCCGGCGGCTCCGAGGACCAGTACGATCGCGTCATCTCGGTCGAGAACGCGATTGGCACAAGCTTTGATGACACTATCCGTGGCGGCCTGCTCGGCAACGTCATCGATGGCAGCAACGGCGATGACAGATTGCGCGGCTGGAACGGCAATGACTCGCTTTTCGGCGGCTATGGCGATGATTTTCTGGAAGGCGATTTGGGCAATGACACGCTGAATGGCGGCATTGGTAATGACACGGTCTCCTACATCGAGCGCTCGGCCGGCGTATCCGTCGACCTCGCCATCACCACGGGCCAGGTCATCTCCGGCGCGGGCACCGATATTTTGCTGGGCTTCGAAGGTCTCGAAGGCACGGACTTCTCCGATACCCTGAAAGGCACCAATGGATTCAACTTCATTCAGGGCCAGCTTGGCAATGACACCATCGAGGGCCGCGGCGGCAACGACAGGCTCGACAGCGGCGAGGGTCACGACGATGTTGATGGCGGCGCGGGCAACGACACCATTTACAGTGTCGGGGGCAACGACGACCTGGCCGGCGGCAGCGGCGATGACCTGCTCTATGGCGACTCCGGCAACGATGTGCTGACCGGCGGCAGCGGCAATGACATGATCGGCGGCCATGCCGGATCGGATACGGTGAATTATGCCGGGGCTTCAGGCTTTGTGCGCGTCGACCTCGACATCGAGGGCGATCAGGAGGTGGGGATCACCGAAGGCACCGACGAGATCATTGAAGTTGAAAGTGCCGTGGGTTCCAACTGGAACGATACGCTGCGCGGCACCAGCGGCTCCAACAAGCTCTATGGATTGGGCGGCAACGATGTGCTCGAAGGCCGCGGCGGCAACGACATCATCGACGGTGGCATGGGCCTGGACACGGCCTCCTTTGTTTCTGCCGCTTCCGGCGTGAGCGTCGATCTTGGCAATGGCCTGCCGCAGAACACCCAAGGTGCTGGCGTCGACAGTTTCATTTCCATTGAAAGCCTCGAAGGCTCGGATTTCAACGATGTGCTCACCGGCGATGTGCAGGCCAATGACCTGGTCGGCGGCAATGGCGACGACTGGCTGACCGGCGGTGAAGGTGCTGACTGGCTGAATGGCGGTGCCGGCGACGATTTCCTGTTCGGCGGACTGGGTGATGACATCCTCTATGGCATCGGGGGTACCGATGCGGCGTCCTATTTCTTCGCGCCCGCGGGCGTGACCGTGACGCTCGCGACGACAGCCCTGCAGAATACCGGCGGCCATGGCAGCGACCGGCTCTACTTCATCGAGAACCTCCAGGGCTCGACCTTTGCCGACAATCTCACCGGCAGCGTCTACGGCAACATCATCGTGGGCTTCGGCGGCGCTGATACCATCTTCGGTCTTGCCGGTCTTGATACCCTGACCGGCGGCAATGGCGCCGATGTGTTCGACTACGATGCCGTCACGCATTCCGGAGATGCGGCACTCACTGCCGATATCATCGTTGATTTCGTCCAGGGCCAGGACGTGATCGACCTGAGCGGCATCGATGCCAACCCCAATCCGCCAGGCGATGACGCCTTCACCTTCCGCGGCACCGGCAGCTTCGGCGGCCTCGGCGGCCTGCGTTACGAGCAGAACGTGGCCGAGAATTACACACTGGTCCTGCTCAACACCGCGCAGAATGGTGGCGCTGAAATGGCAATCCGTCTGACCGGCCTGTTCACGCTGACGGCGGACGATTTTGTGTTGTAGAAAGAAAAATCCATGTACCAAAATTTGGTCCCAAGGAAAGAAGGAAGGCCGCCGCTAAGACAGAAAGCTTTCTTGCCCGCCACAGCAATGCGCGAAGCGGAGCCGTATTCATTTATTCAGGAAGTCAATGGACGCTAGATGTCCATTGATGGGAGGTTTGATCTAGAGTGCGTTGTCCGCCTCTAGGAAGCGAAGCTAACGTCGTGCAGGAAATGCTGACACTGCTAATTCGTAGACTTGAAAAAGGCTTCTCAGCGACTCTGGAGTCATGTCCAATTTGACAGTGGTTCCTTCAATTGTGTTGATAAAGGTATGATTGTAGAAAGTGTCTCGGATGGCTATCCCTATCCCAGGAGCGGCAAAGATTATTGGAGGAAGATTTTTGTCAGCGTAGTGCTGCTGTGACTTGTCAAGATCAGCATACATCTCGCCTGAATGTGCTACTGAATGGCGAAGCTTCTCATGGTTTGGGAACTTCTTTCTAAGAAGTTTGCAAGCCTCTCTAAGTCGCTCGTGGTTGACCATTTTGCGAAATGATGGGCATTTTTTAAAGCCGCCCCTGATTCCGTCTTCCAAGACATTCCCAAAATGGAAAACCGTCATGACTGCATCTCTTGCCGCAACAGCCTTCCATGGACCGAAATTACCTTTAGTACATGCCCCATACAACGCTAGCGCATCTCTCAAATTGTTGAGGTAGTTCTTAAGGTTGCTTAAATTCTCAACCACATGATGAGATATGGAAGTTCTTTTTCTGGTACTGTCGAGTAATCGATGTCCAAGAAAACCTCCGAACCATCAGAAGAGCAAGTCAGACAGCGCAGAGACGCCGCTCTAAAGCGCGCACTCAATACGCCTCACCTGCCGCACGTTGACAAATCACTTGCAAAGCGAAAGAAAAAGAACGACGGCCCCTCGGCTAAGAAGAACCGTCGCCCCAAGTAGCCTCATAAGCTAACGCTTACTTGGACCTCTTGATTGTCTCGACAACATGCGTTGCCGATTTGCTTTGCGCCGTCTTCACCGTCGTAAAGCGTCCGGAAACGGCACTTCTGCCGATCTTGGTGGTCATGACCAATCACCTCCTTTCCGGGCAGTGGCCCTGCCTATAGCCACCGGAACGAAAGGCGAATCAGTCAGACGTTGTAATTATAGCTGCCGCAAGGGCTCTCGCGAGTGTTTATGTCGGTTTATCAGCCTCCTAGCCCATTGCTTGGGCGTCTTAGGCGAGGTTAGCTTGTTGGTATTGCAGCTGCTTATCGGCAACCCCTTTGAGTGTTTCCGCAGAGCGTCGGCATCGGAAATGCCAAGGCCGTTGCGGCAATTCCATTTGAAATCAAATTCAGCAAGATAGCGATACAAATGGACTTCACCACTTCGGAGCCGAACATCCTGTCGCCTATCATTTTGCAGAATAAAATCACTTAACGTGAAATTAGTCCTTGACAGCGCGCGCTGTCCGGGGTACAAACGGGCATTCTCCAGAAATAGGCAATCACATGAGCAACGACGGGAACACCCCGGCGCCGGTTCCGCTTGAGCCCGCCGCAAAACCACAGCGCCCCCGGCGCAAATCAAAAGCCAAACCATCGACCGCCCAGGCCATCGCGAGGCTCAAGGACCTCCTGCACCGGCGCCTCGCCGATCTCGAAGGCCAGCTCGCGGTGATCGGCGCCGATGTTTCCGCCGCCGCCAGCGAGCGCGAAATCAAATCCATGAATACGCTGGTGCGCACCCTCGAGAAGGTTTTGGAACTTGAACGCAAACACCGCACCGGAAAGCGCCGCAACGGACTTCGCATCGTCGACAATGCACGCCGTCTCGAGCTTGCACAGCGCATTACAGCTTTGGCTGGATCATGGCAAAATCCAGCGCCTGACCCAAACCCTGGCGACGATCGACTTTGAAGATCTTGAAGGCGATTTCCAGAGCCTGTCGCGCCCTGGACAGGGCGGACCGCTGGAGCCCGGCTGGTTCGCCTGGCTGCTGCTCGGCGGCCGTGGCGCTGGAAAGACCCGCTGCGGCGCCGAATGGGTGCGCCAGCGCGCCATGGGCGAACTGCCGCCGCTGGCTCGCAGGATCGCCCTTGTGGCCCCCACTTTCGATGAGGCGCGGCTGGTGATGATCGAAGGAAAGTCCGGCCTGCTCTCGGTGCATCGCGATGAATGGCGCCCGCTCTACGAACCCTCGAAGCGCCAGCTCACCTGGCCCAATGGCGCCGTGGCCCATGTGTTTTCGGCCGAGGACCCCGATGGCCTGCGCGGGCCGCAATTTGACGCCGCCTGGTGCGATGAACTGGCGAAATGGAAGGAGCCCGAGACGGCCTTCGACATGCTGCGTCTGGGCCTGCGCCTGGGCGACGAGCCGCAGGTGGTGGTGACGACAACGCCGCGCGCCATTCAGCTCCTGAAGAAACTCATGGCGGACAAGGCCGTGGCGCTGCACCATATGAAGACGGGCGAGAATGCCGCCTTCCTGTCGCGCTCATTCTTGAAAGACGTGAAGGAGCGTTATGGCGGCACCAGGCTTGGCCGCCAGGAACTCGATGGCGAGATCATCGACGATGATCCGGACGCCTTGTTCCGCCGTGCGATGATCGAGCAGCACCGCCTGCGTATGGCGCCGCCACTCCGGCGTATCGTCGTGGCGGTTGATCCGCCGGCAGGCCGAGGGCGGGGCTCCAATGCCTGCGGCATCGTCTGTGCCGGCCTTGGCGAGGATGGCCGCGCCTATGTGCTCGATGATTTCTCCGTACGCGGATTAAGGCCGGCACAATGGGCCAGCCGCATTGTCGGACTTTACCGTGCGCGCCGCGCCGACCGGATCGTGGCCGAGGTCAACCAGGGGGGCGCCATGGTGGAAGCGGTGATCCGCGAGATCGATGCCAATGTTTCCTACCGCGCCGTCCACGCCACGCGCGGCAAGCAGGCCCGCGCCGAACCGGTGGCGGCACTTTATGAACAGGGGAGGGTGAGTCATGTCGGCGGTTTTCCCGAACTCGAAGACGAAATGTGTTCCGCCATCACCGAAACCAAAAGCCCCGACCGCCTCGACGCACTCGTCTGGGCAATAACCGACCTGATGCTCAGAAGAACCCCCCGGCCTCGTGTGTGGGGGATATGAGGAGAATCCCTCCCCCGTCAGCGGGGAGGGTGTCGCGCGTCAGCGCGACGGGTGGGGGCAGCCTTGTCCAGCACGTCGCGAATTCTGGACATGACACGCTCAACCTCGCCTTCGACTTCGTGGTTCCAGAAGCGCAGCACCTGAAAGCCAGCTTGCATGAAATGCTCGTCACGATGCCTGTCTTTCGGATCGCCCTCATGGTGCGGCCCGTCTACTTCTATGATCAACCGGTGGGTGAATTCGGCGAAGTCGAGAATCCAGCCATCAAGCGGAACCTGACGGCGAAAATGATACCCTGACCCGTTCAGTTCCTTGAGTTTCTTCCACAGCAGAACTTCAGGCCAGGTCATGTTTTTGCGCAACGCTCTCGCCTTGTCCCGAAGCGTCATGATCTCCCCCACCCGTCGCGCCTGCCGCGCGACTCCCTCCCCGCGCAAGCGGGGGAGGGATGACTGAAAGATATCACATGCTCCACTATCTGAAACATCTCTTTGCACCCGAAACCAAGCGCTCCGCCGCGGCTTCGCTCATGGCGCTGCATGCCGTGGGGCAGCCGCAATGGACACCACGCAACTATGCCAGCCTGGCGCGCGAAGGCTTTGCCGGCAATGTCATCGGCTATCGCTGCGTGCGCATGATCGCGGAAGCCGCCAGTTCCGTGCCGCTTCTGACCTACGTGGACAATGCCGAAGTTGAAAGCCATGCCGTGAAAGCCTTGCTGACGCGGCCCAACCCGGCCCAATCGGGCCGGGACCTGCTTGACAGTCTCTATGCCTTCCTGATGGTGGCGGGCAACGCCTATGCCGAGCTGGTGACGCTGGAGGGAGCCCCCCGCGAAATATTCGCACTCCGCCCCGACCGCATGACCGTTGTGCCATCGCGCAGCGGCTGGCCGGAGTCTTACGAATATTCCGTGAATGGAGCATCGGTGCGCATGGCGCGCGAAAACATCCTGCACCTCAAGCTCTTCAACCCGACCGATGATTTCTATGGCCTCTCACCACTTGAGGCCACCGCCCACTCGATTGACACCCACAATGCCGCCAGCGCCTGGAACAAGGCGATGCTCGACAATGCCGCCAGACCTTCGGGCGCATTGGTCTTTGCCGCCAGCGAA
>JANMMJ010000097.1:0-32046 GCA_031373255.1 Hyphomicrobiales bacterium | reverse complement strand
CCCGCCGCAAGCTTGGTGTCCGTCCGGTCTATAAGCGGATCGATACCTGTGCCGCTGAGTTCGCCTCGCCCACCGCCTACATGTACTCGACCTATGAAACCGGCCTGCCCGGCGATGACGGCAATGAGGCTAGAGTTTCCGGCCGCCAGAAGATCATCATTCTCGGCGGCGGGCCGAACCGCATCGGCCAGGGTATCGAGTTCGATTACTGCTGCTGCCACGCCTGCTTCGCGCTGCATGACGCAGGTTATGAATCGATCATGATCAACTGCAATCCTGAAACGGTGTCGACCGACTACGACACCTCGGATCGCCTCTATTTCGAATCCCTCACCGCTGAAGATGTGCTGGAAATCATCCACACCGAGAAAGCCAAAGGCACGCTCAAGGGCGTCATCGTGCAGTTTGGCGGTCAGACCCCTCTGAAGCTCGCCTATGCGCTTGAATCAGCCGGTGTGCCGATCCTCGGCACCACGCCCGATGCCATCGACCTCGCCGAGGACCGCGACCGCTTCTCCAAGCTCATTCGCAAGTTGAAGCTGCGCCAGCCGGAAAACGGCATGGCCCGCTCCGGCGCCGAGGCCAAAAAGATTGCCCGGCGCATCGGCTTTCCCGTGGTCATCCGGCCCTCATACGTGCTTGGCGGACGCGCCATGGAAATCGTCACCAGCGATGAACAGCTTGATCGCTATATCAAGGAGGCCGTGGTGGTCTCAGGCAACAGCCCGGTGCTGATCGACAGTTACCTGTCCAACGCGGTCGAGGTTGACGTTGATTGCATCGCAGATGGCAAGACGGTTTTTGTCGCCGGCGTCATGGAACACATTGAAGAAGCGGGCATTCACTCAGGCGACTCCGCCTGCTCGCTGCCGCCCTATTCCCTCAAGCCTGCCATCATCCACGAGCTGGAGCGCCAGGCCAGGGTGCTCGCCCTCGCACTCAATGTGGTCGGCCTGATGAATGTCCAGTTCGCCGTGAAGAACGATCTGGTCTATATTCTCGAGGTCAACCCCCGCGCTTCGCGCACCGTCCCCTTCGTCGCCAAGGTGATCGGCGAGCCAATTGCCAAGATCGCCGCCCGTGTCATGGCCGGAGAGACCTTGGCCAGCTTCAACCTGAAGCCCAAGAAGCTTGGCCATGTTGCTGTAAAGGAAGCAGTATTTCCGTTCAATCGATTCCCCGGCGTTGATGTTCTGCTCGGCCCGGAAATGCGCTCCACTGGCGAGGTCATGGGCCTCGACAAGACCTACGACATGGCCTTCGCCAAGAGCCAGCTGGGTGCGGGCATGCGCATGCCGCTCACCGGCACGGTTTTCGTCTCCGTCAACGACCATGACAAGACCCGCGTTCTCCCCGCCGTCCGCAAGCTGGTGGAGATGGGCTTTCGCATTGTCGCAACCGGGGGTACACAGCGCTATTTTGAGGACAAGGGCGTTCCTTCGTCCAAGATCAACAAGGTTCTGGAGGGCCGCCCGCACGTTGTGGATGCCATCAAGAATGGCGAAATCCAGTTGGTCCTCAACACCACCGAAACCAAGTCGTCCGAATCCGACTCGAAGTCGATCCGCCAGACTGCACTGCTCCAGAAAGTACCCTATTATACCACTCTCCCCGGTATTTTGGCCGTGGCCAAGGCCATCGCCGCCCAGAAGGCCGGAACCATCGATGTCAAGCCATTGCAGGAATATCACTGAAAGCGGACTTGAAATTTCCCCCTGTTTGGGCCATTTTATGTGGCTGTCCCGGTTCGCGCCTGAAAGCGCCTGCCGGGCAAAGTTTTCCGCTAACACGGGAATATCTTGCACCGGAAGGACCAGTCGTGTCCCGCCGGTCTGCTTTGAACTGACGGATTGGACCAATGGAAAAAGTGCCGATGACCGAGGCGGGGCATGCCGCCATGATGGATGAGATCAAGCATCTGAAGTCGGTCGAACGCCCGCGCATTATCAAGGCGATCGAGGAAGCGCGCTCGCACGGCGACTTGTCGGAAAACGCCGAGTATCACGCCGCCAAGGAGCAACAGGGCTGGACCGAAGCGCGTGTCGCCGAGCTTGAGGACAAGATCAGCCGCGCCGAGGTGATCGACGTCAGCAAACTGTCCGGCGATACCGTGAAATTTGGCGCAAAGGTCACCCTCATTGACGAGGATACTGACGAAAAGGCCGCCTACCAGATTGTCGGTGAGTTCGAAGCCGATGTGAAGCAGGGCAAGATTTCCGTCGCCAGTCCGATCGCGCGCGCCATCATCGGCAAGAAGAAGGGCGACAGCGTCGAGGTCAGCACGCCGGGCGGCGGCAAGAGCTACGAGATCGTCAACGTCGGTTGGCGCTGAACGCAAACGCGGCGGAAATCGTCCCGCCGCGTTCCAGATTTGCCAACTCGATTATGCGCGATGCCGCCTGATGGCGTCGTGAACCACCTGCCGCACCATGCTGACGTGTACGCCATCGGCCAGCATGCGCGCCCGGATGATCGGGTCGCGCAGCATTTCTTCCAGTGTTGGTTCATGGCTGACCAGTGGCGAGCGCACGCGAGAGCCCCGGTGTGAGGCCGTTATCGTCTGACGGAATTGCATCTGAATTCTCCTTGCAGATGGCGCACCTGCCTAGGGGCGCCGTGCCTGCCAGTTGAAGCTGTTGGGGGATTGCGCTGAGAGTCTGGCTCAGTGCCAACAGTTGCTCAGGAATTCCTCACGGCTGTCGAGGACAGGTCCGGCTCCAAAGAACAGATCATCCGAATCTTGCCGGCGCAGCCGCTGCAGGTCGGCCCTTTGCTCAGCCTTGAGTTCGGACAACAGATCCGCAATGAGCTGTATCAATGACATCACGACCTCCTTTAAAGTACGAATACTCTACAGAATTAGTAGTGATTGTCAAGAGCGCGTTTCCGGCACCTTATTGCTTGAGCGCATCGGCAACCGCCGCCTTGATCTTTGGTCCATCGGGCTTGGTTTGAGTGGAGAACCAGTCGATGAATTCGCCGTTCCGGCCGATCAGGTACTTGTGAAAATTCCATTTGGGCCGGCCGAGAACACCGGCCTGCTCGCCCGCCCACTGATAGAACGGATGCGCGCCCTCGCCCTTGACCACGGTCTTGTCGGCGAGTGGAAAAGTCACGCCATAGTTCAGCTTGCAGAACTGCACGATCTCCTGCGCCGATCCCGGTTCCTGCCCGCCAAAATCATTGGAAGGAACACCCACGACCACCAGCCCCTTGTCGCGGTTGTCGAGCCACAGTTTTTCCAGTCCGTCATATTGCGGCGTGTATCCGCACTCCGAAGCCGTGTTGACCACCAGCACGACCTTGCCCTTGAATTGCGACAGCGGCATCGCCTTGCCATCGATGGCCGTAAATGTGAAGTCGTGCGCAGACATATCGGCAATACTCCTGGAGGTACCCATTGAAACAGCGCCAATCAGCGCGATGACAAGACAGATTATGCGCATACAAAGCATACGCCGCCCGCACCATGCCGGATTATCGATGTGAGCCATGCCACGCATGCCGGGCACCTCCGAATCAAAGCTCACTGAATCGTGGCGCATCGAAAAGCGGTGAGAGGTCGCCCCCGGCAATGCCGCGGAACAGTTCGTCTGCTTTGCCGTAAACTGCGCGGGTAAGCGATCCGCCAAGGCTGATGCGTCTCACGCCGGCGTCTTTGACTGCGGCAAACGAAAGATGTTCGCCACCCAGCCCGGCGACATAGTTCACCGGAACCGGGATGGTCCGGCATATTCGCGAGAGCGCCGCGAGATTGGGAACACCCGGCGCATAGACCACGTCCGCTCCGCAGGAAGCGAAGGCCACAAGCCGCTTTACCGCTTCGTCGACGTTATAGGCCCCGGACAAGAGACCATCGGCGCGCGCTGTGAAAACAACATTGTGATGCCGGGCCGCCTCGGCCGCCGCCGCGGCCCGCTTCACCGCCTGGTCGAAAGGCCGCGACGTCGCATTATCGCCAGGGTCGCTGTCTTCAATCGATACGCCGCTGAGACCCGCCTCTGCTGCCAGCCGCACTGTCTCTGCAACGCCCTCGGGATTGTCGGCATAGCCGTCCTCAAGATCGGCCGTTACCGGAAGGCCCGTGGCGGCCACAATCCGCGCCCCATAGGCCAGGCTTTCAAGCAGGCTGATATCTCCTGCTCCATCCTTCCGGCCTTGCGAGAACGCGTATCCCGACGATGTGGTGGCAAGTGCTTTGAACCCCGCCCGGGCCAGCATCCTGGCGCTGGCCACATCCCATGGATTGGGCACGATAAAACATCCCGAAACATGGAGCGCGCGAAACGCCTCGGTCCTGGCCTTTTGCTGCCGGGCTTTGTCGGCTGATGACGTCATGGCTTTCTCCCTAGGTCGGCATGGAGTCCGTGCCGGGCGCCAAACAGTATGAGCCCCGCCACCAGTCCCCAGAAAGCCGATCCGACACCGGCAATCGAAATACCGGACGCCGTGACGAGGAATGTCAGAAGCGCAGCCTCGATATCGCGCGGCTCCTTGAGCATCGCCACGACGCTGCCCATCAGCGGGCCAAACAGGGCAAGCCCGGCAGTCGCCGTGATCAGCGGCTTTGGCAGGGCCCCGAGAATCTCGACAAAACTTGCAGCCGCAAATCCGATCAGCAGATAGATAAAGAGATAGGGCCAGGCCATCAGCCAGCGCTTCTGTGGATCGGCATGGCAATCGGGTCCCGTCACGATCGAAGCGGTAATCGCCGCGAGATTGATTGCATGGCTGCCGAACGGCGCCAGGAGGATCGAACCCAGCCCGGTGACCCACAATGAAGGCACCACCGGCGGCTGGTATCCGGCGGCTTTCAATACTGCGAATCCCGGGAGATTTTGTGAAGCCATGGTCACCAGGAAGAGCGGAATGCCTAAGCTCACAATCGTCGTGGCGTCGAATGCCGGTGTCGTCCACACCGGTGTGGTCAGCCCCAGCGTGCAGCACGCCGCGCTGAATGACCCCGTGAACATGGCCGCCGCTATGCCCGCCATGACGATCACCGGCACCGCAAACAGCGGCACGATCAGCCGCAGTGCGAAGAACATGATTGCCAGGCCCAGCACGACCGCCGGCATGGCCACTGCCGCTCCCGGCACCCGCAGGCAATAGATCAGCAGCACGCCGGCCAGCATCGCCGAGGCAACCGGACCGGGAATCTTTTCGATGAGCCGCGCCAGCGGTGTAATCAAGGCGGCAAGGCACATGAGCACACCGGCCACCACGAAGGCGCCAAGCGCATTGGCATAGGAGATCCCCGCGGCACTTGTGGCAATCAGTGCTGCACCAGGTGTCGACCATGCCGTAATGATCGGCATGCGGTAGCGCCAGGACAGGATGAAAGACGTCACCGCCATGCCGATGCAGAGTGCCATGGCCCACGAGGCCTGCTGCGCCGGCGTGGCGCCAACGGCCCTTGCCGCTTCCATGATGACCAGGATGGTCGAGGCGAATCCCACGATGATCGCGGTAAGCGCCGATGACGACACCTGCATCCATTCACGCAATGACAACATCAGAGAGGCAGCCCCGGTTCGTATTTTGCCACGCGCAGGATAAGCGTCGTCTTCACGTGATCGACGTTTGGCGCTGCGGTTAGCTCGTTGATGACGAATTCCTGCACCGTGTGCAGGTCGCGTGCAATGCACTTGAGCAGGAAATCCACTTCACCGGAAAGCGCATAGGCCTCGCGCACCATGGGCCAGTTTCTGATCCGCGCCTCGAAATCCTTGAGTGATGCCTCCGACTGGCTCTTGAGGCCCACCATGGCGAAGAGTTCCACCTTGAAGCCCAGCGGATCGACATTGAGAATGGCGCGGTAGCCCCGGATCAATCCGGCTTTTTCCAGCGCCCGCACCCGCCTGAGGCACGGCGGCGCCGAAAGTCCGACCCGTGCTGCAAGTTCCACATTAGTAATGCGCCCGTTCGCCTGAAGCTCCCGCAGGATCTTCCAGTCGATGACATCAAGGCCGATGGCGCCGCCCGTGGTCAATTCAGTAGCAGTCTCTCATTTGCGCCGCCCCGCTCCCCCCGGTTGAATACCCTGCAATAGCCTGAATTTGTCAGGCATATCCTAGGCATTTCTTCTGATTGTTCACAATCACTTGTGTCGCTCTTGAGAACTGGCCCAAATGAGCTATGTTATTTCCACATAGCTTGTTGGAGACTCCCATGACCGCCCGCCATGCCCGTGTCCTGATTCTCGGCTCGGGCCCTGCTGGATACACCGCCGCCATCTATGCCGCCCGGGCGATGCTCAAGCCATTGATGATTCAGGGTATTCAGCCCGGAGGCCAGCTCACCATAACAACCGACGTCGAAAACTACCCCGGTTTCGCCGAAACCATACAGGGTCCTTGGCTGATGGAGCAGATGCACGCCCAGGCTGAACATGTCGGCACCGAAATCATGTCGGATCACATTGTTGCCGTCGAGCTTGACCGTCGTCCCTTCTGGCTGAAGGGCGATTCCGGCAATACCTACACCTGCGACAGCCTCATCATCTGCACCGGTGCCCAGGCCAAATGGCTGGGCCTGCCCTCGGAGGAAAAATTCCAGGGCTTCGGCGTCTCCGCCTGCGCCACCTGCGATGGCTTCTTCTATCGCGATCGCAAGGTGCTGGTCATTGGCGGCGGCAACACAGCAGTTGAAGAGGCCCTGTTCCTCACCAATTTCGCCAGCGAGGTCACCGTCGTGCACCGCCGCGACGAGTTCAAGGCCGAACGCATCCTGCAAAACCGGCTCTTCGCCCATCCCAAGATCAAGGTGATCTGGGACTCGGTGCTTGAGGAAGTCATCGGAACCGAGACACCGAAAGGCGTGACCAGCGCCAGACTGAAAAACATCAAGACTGGTGCCGTGCAGCAGATGGAATGCGATGGCATCTTCGTCGCCATCGGCCACAAGCCCGCCACCGAGCTCTTCCAGGGCCAGCTCAAAATGAACAGCGGCGGCTATATCATTCCCGAGGGCACGCCCGTCGGCACCACCATCCCGGGCGTTTTCGCGGCCGGCGATGTCACTGACGATATCTATCGCCAGGCTGTCACCGCCGCTGGCATGGGCTGCATGGCAGCACTTGACGCCAACCGCTTCCTCGCTGAACACCAAAATCTTGAGGAGGCCGCTGCTTAGGCGGAACCCTCATGGATTGGGACAAGCTCAGGATTTTTCACGCGGTGGCGGATGCGGGAAGTTTTACCCACGCCGGCCATGAACTCGGTCTTTCGCAGTCCGCCGTCAGCCGCCAGATATCGTCGCTCGAGGAGGACCTGCGTGTCCCCCTCTTCCACCGTCACGCGCGAGGCCTCATTCTCACCGAACAGGGTGAGATGTTGTTTCGCACCGCCCATGATGTTTTCACCAAGCTGGCCGCAGCCCAGACCCGGCTGATGGATTCCAAGGACAAACCCACCGGCGAACTGCGCATCACGACAACTGTCGGGCTCGGTTCCCTCTGGCTCACGCCGCGCATCTCGGAATTCATCGAACTTTATCCCGATATCGATGTCATCCTGATTCTCGACGACACCGAACTCGATCTCTCGATGCGCCAGGCCGATGTGGCGATCCGCTTGCGAAGACCGACCCAGCCTGACCTTATCCAGCGCAAGCTCTTCACTGTGCATCACCACGTCTATGCGTCGTCGGAATACATTCGCCGCCAGGGCATGCCGAAATCGCTCGAGGATCTCGACAACCACACCATCGTCACCTTTGGCCAGGCGCCGCAGTATCTCACCACAATTAACTGGCTTGAGAACGCTGGCCGCGCCGACGACACGCCACGCCGCGCCGCGGTCAGGATCAACAATGCCTATGCGCTCCGCCGTGCCGTGGAAACCGGCATCGGCATTGCTTCAATCCCCGATTACATCATCAACAAGGATGCGGGCCTGGTGCAGATCAATCTCGGTCCCGATACGCCCTCCTTCGACACCTACTTCGTCTATCCCGAAGAGTTGAAGGATACCAAGCGCGTCACCGTCTTCCGCGATTTCATTGTTTCAAAAGCCAAGGAATGGGGCTTTTGAAACAATTCTGCGCTTAAGCCGCCCTGAGCATCCGCTGCGCCGCGTCGCCGATTTCGGCGGGCGTTGGCGCGATGATCACACCGACGTCCCGCAGGATCTCGACTTTTTCGGAGGCACTCTCGCCGAAAGCCGAGATGATCGCTCCGGCATGGCCCATCTTGCGGCCCTTGGGCGCCGATAGTCCGGCCACGTAAGCCGCAACAGGTTTCTTCATGTGATCGCGGATGAACTCGGCCGCTTCGGCTTCCTGCGGTCCACCGATTTCGCCGATCATCACCACGGCATGGGTTTCGGGATCGGCCTCGAACAGTTCCAGGATATCCTTGAAGGACGAGCCGTTGATCGGATCGCCGCCGATCCCGACGCTGGTCGAAACGCCGATGCCGAGATCCTTCATCTGTGCCGCCGCTTCATAACCAAGCGTGCCCGAACGCCCGACGATGCCCACATGCCCCTGAAGATAGATGTGCCCCGGCATGATCCCGAGTAAAGCCTTGCCTGGCGAAATCACCCCGGCACAATTGGGTCCGATCAACTGCATCCGGTTTTCCGCCCGGTAGCGCCGCATGTAGCGCTTCACCCGGATCATGTCCTGCGCCGGAATGCCGTCGGTGATCGCCACGCAGAACTTGATGCCGGCATCCGCTGCCTCCATGATCGAGTCGGCGGCAAAGGGCGGTGGCACGAACACGATGCTGCCCGTGGCCCCCGTCTTGGCAACGGCATCCTTCATCGTGTCGAACACCGGCACCCCGTGCTCGAATGTGCCGCCCTTACCGGGCGTCACGCCACCAACGACGTTGGTGCCGTAATCCATCATTTCCTTGGTATGGAACGAACCGATCTTGCCGGTAATGCCCTGAACGATGATCGGCGTTGTGCGGTCGAGAAGGATGGTCATGCGTTCACCACGGCCTTGAGGGTTGCGTTCCTGTCGTTCTTCCATGCGGCCACGGCGCGCTGTGCCGCCTCCGCCAGCGTGTTGGCCCGGATCACCGGCAACCCGCTCTTGGCCAGGATCTTCCGGCCCTCTTCCACATGCGTACCCGCCAGCCGCACGATGACCGGAACACTCACCGGCGTTTTTTCCAGCGCCTGCACGATGCCCTCGGCCACCCAGTCGCAGCGGTTGATGCCGGCAAAGATATTGACCAGGATGGCCTCGACATTGTCATCCGAAGTCACCAGCCGGAAAGCCTTGGCCACCCGGTCCGGCGTGGCCCCGCCGCCAATGTCGAGAAAGTTGGCGGGCTCGCCGCCCGCCAGCTTGATCATGTCCATCGTCGCCATGGCAAGACCGGCGCCATTGACGATGCAGCCGATATTCCCTGATAGGCCCACGTACGAAAGCCCGCGATCGGCCGCTCGCGTTTCGCGCGCATCCTCCTGCGACTTGTCGCGAAGTTCGGCGATTGCCGCGTGCCGGAACAGCGCGTTGTCGTCGAATGTCATCTTGGCGTCGAGCGCCACGATCGAGCCGTCCTCGGTCACGATCATCGGATTGATTTCCAGCATGGTAGCGTCGAGTTCTTCGAAAGCGCGGTAGCACCCGAGAATGGTGTTCGCCGCCTGCTGGATCTGTCCCGGCGCAAGTCCAAGCCCGAATGCGATTTCGCGCGCCTGGAAGGCCTGCATGCCGACCGCCGGTTCGACGCTGACGCGGATGATGGTATCCGGCTTGTCGGCGGCGATATCTTCGATCTCCATGCCGCCCGCTGCCGACGCCACCACCATCACGCGTTCGGATTTGCGGTCGAGCACAAAGCCCAGGTAAAGCTCGCGTGCGATCGAAACAGCGCCTTCCACATAAAGGCGGTAGACGATCTTGCCGGCTGGCCCCGACTGGTGCGTCACTAGTTTCTTGCCGAGGAGGTCATTCGCCGCGTCGAGCACGTCGTCTTCCGAAAGGCAGAACTTGACGCCGCCTGCCTTGCCGCGCCCGCCGGTATGCACCTGCGCCTTGACCACCCAGGATTTCCCGCCGATCTCGCGCGCCCGGTAGGCGGCCTGCTCCGGACTATAGGCCAGCGCGCCGCGCGGCACCGGCACGCCAAACCGCGCCAGGATTTCCTTTGCCTGATACTCGTGAATGTCCATTTTGCATTCCTCCCTTATGCGGCCTTCTTGATCTGTGCCGTATGGCTGTTGCGGTAGTACTCTTCGGCAGCACCCACACCCGATCCAGCAGTGATCGGAATGCCCATGTCGCGCATTGTCATTTCGGCACCGGCGATGGCCATAAGGCACATCAGCTCGTTGAGATCGCCCAGATGCCCGATGCGGAACACGCGGCCCGCAACCTTGTTCAGGCCGACGCCAAGCGACAGCCCGTACCGCGTATAGGCATGCTTGACCAACGCCGCTGAATCAAAGCCTTCCGGAATGATGATGGCGCTGACTGTATCCGATTGCCACTTCGGCGCCTTGGCGCAGAGCCTCATCCCCCAGGCCGAGACCGCCTGACGAACACCTTCAGCCAGCCGGTGGTGCCGCGCAAAAACTTCCTCCAGGCCTTCATCAAGCAGCAGGTCGACCGCCGCCCTGAGGCCACGCAGCATCTGCATCGGCGGTGTGTACGGGAAGTACCCGTCCTTGTTGGTCTTGATCATGTCTTCGAAATCGAAATAGGCCCGCCGCAGGCCAGCCGCCTTGCGTGCCGCCAGCGCCTTTTGCGAAACGCAGACGATCGCGAGGCCCGCCGGCATCATGAAACCCTTCTGCGATCCCGACACGCAGATATCGACAGCCCATTCGTCCATGCGAAAATCGATCGATGCAAGCGAACTCACTGCATCGACAAACAGCAATGCCGGATGCTTCGCCTCATCCATGGCGCGCCGCACCGCCGCTACATCGCTGGTGACACCCGTCGCCGTTTCATTTTGCGTGACCAGCACCGCCTTGATCGCATGCCTCTTGTCGGCCTTGAGCCGCTCCGCGAAAATTTCCGGCGGCGTGCCCTCGCCCCACTCGACATCGACGATCTCGACATCAAGCCCATGGCGCTGGCACAGGTCGGCCCACAACAGCGAGAATTGCCCGAAGCGTGCGATCAGCACCTTGTCGCCGGGTGAAAGCGTATTGGTCATCGCCGCTTCCCAGCCGCCGGTGCCGGATGCTGGCCACAGGAACACCTGGCCCTCGCGCGATTTGAAAACCTTTTTCACGTCCTCGAACAGCGGCAGCGTGAAGGCCGGAAGATCCGGCGCGCGCTGGTCTTCCATGCCGATATCCATGGCGAGCCGCACCGCCTGGGGAACATTGGTCGGTCCTGGAATGAAAAGACCCTTGATTCCTGGCATGCCCGTCTCCTCCTTTGTGGCGCTTGCGCCGTTGTTTCTGGCTGCCATAAGAGCGGGTAGGTGGGAATCGCACAACACCCGGAATACTAGCCTGTTGGCATCCAGATGGGCGGGTATTTACTACCCGAATTAATAGGATTTTGAGTTAGCACTTGCAGCATACCTACCCAGCAGGGTAGGATTTGCCATGCCAGCACCCATCGAAGTCATCCTCGGCGACCCCAATCCGCTCATGTTGCAGGCGCTCGGCGAAATCTTCGAGCGCGACAAGCGCTTCAGCCTCGTCGCCACGGCCAAGACGGCGGAAGGCTTTCTTGAAGCAGTCCTCCGTGCGCCCGTTCCTGTCGGCATCATCGATTGGTCGCTGCCGGTCCTCGGCGCCGAGCGCGTCATGGCGATCCTGCGCGAAAATCCCAATGCCCCGCGCATCGTGGTCTACGCCTCCTCCGCCGATCCGGCCATTGCCCGCCGCGCCATGGCGGCGGGTGCCGCCGGCTACTGCACCCGCGAAACCGGTTCCGAGCAATTGCTCGACATGGCCGCCACCGTGGCCCAGGGCAAGATGGTCTTCCCCTTCCTCGATGTGCGCGAACTCAAACGCGATCCCATCGAGGATCTCACCGAGCGCGAAAAAACCTTGCTCGCCGCCCTCGCCCGCGGCCGCACCAACAACGAGCTCGCCAGCGACATGGGAATTTCCATCAACACCGTCAAATTCCACCTGCGCAATCTTTACGAAAAACTCGGCTTCCGTAACCGCGCCCAGGCCATCGCCTTCTACTATTCCGAAAGCGCAATCCAGCTTCCGAAATCCCGCGATTAATCCGCCCACGGAATAATTTTGCGGTCTCCAATTGTCGCACCGGTCTTGACAGGGCGGTCCTCGAAATGGTGACTCGCAGGCCCACACAACCAATCCGGAGAGGTCGCTGCCATGAGTTTTTTCACCGTCGAACAGGCCGCCGCAAGGCTCAATCGCAGCGAGCTGGCGGTCCCCGGCAGCCAACCGCAACTCTTTGACAAGGCTGCAAAATCGACAGCAGACGTGGTCTTCCTCGATCTCGAGGACGCCGTCGCTCCTGACGACAAGGCCCAGGCCCGCAAGAACATCATCCAGGCCATCGGCGATATCGATTGGGGCAACAAGGCGCTCTCGGTTCGCATCAATGGCCTCGACACCCACTATATGTATCGCGACGTTGTCGACGTCCTTGAGCAGGCATCCGAGCGTCTCGATCTCATCATGATTCCCAAGGTCGGAACCGCGTCAGATGTCTACGCCATCGATATGCTCTGCACCCAGGTTGAAACGGCAAAGGGCCGCAAGAAGCGCGTCGGCTTCGAGATGATCATCGAAACCGCACTCGGCATGCAGAACGTCCACGAAATTTCCGCAGCTTCCAAGCGTAATGAATCGCTCCACTTCGGCGTTGCCGATTACGCTGCCTCGACCCGCGCCCGCACCACCTCGATCGGAGGCGCCAACCAGGACTACGCCGTCCTCACCGAACCGCTTGCCGATGGCAGCCGCCAGACCCATTGGGGCGACATGTGGCACTATGCGCTGGCCCGCATGGTGGTCGCCGCCCGCGCCAACGGCCTTCGCCCCGTCGATGGTCCGTTCGGCAATTTTTCCGATCCCGAAGCCTTCAGGGCGGCAGCCTTCCGCGCCGCCGTCCTCGGCTGCGAGGGCAAATGGGCCATCCATCCATCGCAGATCGGTCTCGCCAACGAGGTGATGAGCCCCTCCGAGGCAGACGTGAATCGCGCCAAGCGCATTCTCGTCGCCATGGAAGAAGCGGCCAAGGCCGGCAAAGGTGCGGTTTCCCTCGATGGCCGCCTTATCGACTACGCCTCGATCCGCCAGGCCGAGGTGCTGGTCAAGAAAGCCGAACAGATCGCCGCGAACACATAGGCTCAATGCTGGGTTAGCATCGGCCAGAGCGACAGCACCAGCAGCGCGGCCATCGCGATATTGAACCCTTTCAGGATCGCAGGTCTGGTCAGCAGGGCCTTCAGTCCCGTGCCGAACAGCAACCAGACGGCGACGGAGGGAGTGCCGACGACCGTGTAGACCGCCGCCAACACCAGCGGTGGCCACCACGCGTCGTGGGGCAGCGCGTATGTCGTATTTGCCGCAACCGACACGACCCAGGCCTTCGGATTGACCCACTGGAAAGCCGCGGCTTGAGCAAAATTCATCGGGCTGCCGCGCGAAGTGCCCTCGCCCACCGGTCCGGACGTGGCAATCTTCCACGCAAGGTAAAGCATGTAGATCGCACCCACGGCTTCCAGCACGGTGTAGAGCGGCGGGTAGGTCTCGAATACCTTGCCAAGCCCCAATCCGATCAGCACCAGCATCAGCGCAAAGCCAAAACTGATCCCCAGCACATGCGGAACCGTCCGCCGGAATCCGAAGTTCACGCCCGATGCCAGCAGCATGAGATTGTTGGGGCCCGGCGTAATCGAAGTGACAAAGGCAAAGACGAAAAGCGTAGCAAGAAGGTCAGCAGTCATGACCTGTTATGGCACGGCAGAATTCTGACATAAAGTCATCTTCATGCACCTTCTGCATGGCTCCCATTTCGCGCTGTGGCTTGTCCGATTCGGTGCAAGGAGGCATCTTTGATCCATCGCGTTCGTCCGCGACGGCGGAAGTTACTCCCTCCCCTTGTACCTTTCCGCTGAAGTTTCCGGTTCCCTGCCTCATCAGGTTCCGGCTTTGCCCTAGGTGGGCAAATTCCAACTCCTGGCCCGGCCCTTGTGGCCGGGCTTTTTCGTCTCAGACGTACAGCCTTTCGCCTTCCAGTCCCTTGTAAAGATCGGCGACGAAACTCCCGTAACCATTGAAGATTTGCGTTGGCACCATCTCATCCGTGCCGAGCACACGCTCCTGCGCCTGGCTCCAGCGCGGATGCGGCACCTCCGGGTTCACATTGGCCCAGAAGCCATATTCGCTCGGCCCCAGGACCTCCCAGAAGCTCTTCGGCCGTTCCTTGACGAAACTGATCCTGACCACCGACTTGACCGACTTGAACCCGTATTTCCACGGCAGGTGCAGCCGGATCGGCGCACCCATGGACTTGGGCAGCGGCTTGCCATAGGCCCCGGTCACCATGAAGGCGAGTTCGTTCTGGGCCTCCGCCATGGTCAGTCCCTCGGTATAGGGCCAGGGATATTCCGTAAACAATCCAGCCTGTTGGCCGGGAGCGATGTCAGGAAGGTTGAACGTCTGAAGCTGCATGAACTTGGCCTCGCCCGTGGGCTTGGCAAGGTCGATGATCTGCTTCACCGGAAAGCCCGTCCACGGCACCACCATGGCCCACGCCTCGACACAGCGGTGCCGGATGATCCGCTCCTCGAGCGACACCTTCTTGAGCAAGTCGTCGATGCCGAGCGTGAATGGCTTCTCGATTTCGCCATCGAACATGATCTCCCAGGGCCGCGTTGGCAGGGCTTCCGCCGCCCGCGCAATGCGCTTTGACGTGCCGAACTCATAGAAATTGTTGAATGTGGTGTTGTATTCCTCGGCCGTGATTGGCCGCCCGGCATCCTTGAAGATCGTGTTCATTGGCGCAGGGTAAAGTCCGGACGATGGATCGTCCTCGGCCCGTGCCGCGCGGCCGCCAAGGAATAGCGCCGATGCCCCCGCAGCACCCGTCAGGAACGCCCGCCGGTTGAGAAACATATGCTCAGGCGTCACCTGGCTTTCGGCAATTTCCCACCCGTGAATGCGCTTGATATGCATCGGCGATCTCCTGTGAACCTGACACGTAACCTAGTTCGACAGGCGCCTTGGTGCAAATCAAGCCGCTTCACGCCTTTGCGAGAATTTCAACCTGCGCGCGTCAGGCCGCTTCCGCCTTTCGCCCGGCGATCACCTGATCGGCCGCCCGCCCGATAAGCTCCGCCATGTGGTCCTGGCTGAACGTGAACGTGCCCACCCCCGCCGTGGCCGAGCGCAATTCGATGATCAGCGAGCCGATCTCGGATTCGGGCATATGTGCCTTCACCGTATCCCAGCCGGACCAGCCGTCCCGTCCGTCAAAACCCAGAAGCTGGCCGCGATGCCCGGTGACGATCTGGTTGACCCGCGCCGTCGCATCGCTTGGCACGTGGATATCCACCGCCACGATCGGTTCCAGCAGCACCGGCGAGCATTGCGGCATGCCCTCTACCATGGCGATGCGCGCCGCCGTCTTGAAGGCCATTTCGGAGGAGTCGACGTCATGATACGAGCCGTCGGAAAGGTTGACCGCGAAGTCGACCACCGGAAAGCCCAGCGGTCCCGTGCCCATCCAGTCGCGAACCCCGGACTCGACCGCCGGAATATACTGCTTCGGCACCACGCCGCCGGTGATCGAGTCGCTGAACACGAAGCCCTCGCCCCGCGCCATCGGCTTGATCTCCACCACCACGTCGCCGAATTGCCCGTGTCCGCCCGATTGCTTCTTGTGGCGCCCGCGGATCTGCGTCGATTTGCGGATCGTTTCCTTGTAGGCGATGCGCCGCTGCCGCGCCTGCGCATGAACCCCGAACTTGCCCTGCAGCCGTTCCAGCGCCACCCGCAAGTGCATTTCCCCCTGCCCCCACAGCACGATCTCGTGTGTATCGTGATTATGCTCGAGTGCCAGCGATGGATCTTCCTCGATGAGTTTGGATATGGCGCTGGTCAGTTTCACCTCGTCCTTGCGGTCCGAAACCGAGATCGCCATGCCGTAGACACCTGCCGGCGCTACCAGCCCGAAGAGCTGTGGCGTCGAACCCTTGGCGGTGGAGATGGTTTCCCCTGTTGCCATGGCATCGAGGCGTCCCAGCGCCAACGTATCGCCCACCACGGCTTTCGCCACCTTGGCCGGCGTCTGCCCCATCATGGTGAACAGCCCGGCAACGCGCCCGTCCTGTCCCTTGCCGCCGTAGAAGATGGCGCCATCGCCAAACTCGCCCGCCAGCACGCGCCCGAGCGACAGCTTGCCGCCATGTGCCGTGTGGAAGGTCTTGAGCACCTGCACCGTGGCCCCGCCGCTGCTTTTAAGGCCCAGCCGCTTGGTGACAGCCTCGACTGTCGGCAATTCATGCCGGAGCGCCTTCATCAATCGCAGGATGCCATTGCCGTTTTCTGCCGATCCGATCAGCACCGGCGTGATCAGGTCTTCCGAAAGTTCCCGCGCCAGGTCGGCGAAAACCCGGTCGCGCGGCGGTTCGATATCGGAGAGCAGCTGCTCCATCAACTCGTCGTCATAGTCGGCGAGCTTCTCCATCATGGCGAAGCGTTCCTGCTTTTCCAGATCCTTCATGTCGGCAGGCATGTCGATCAGTTCCGATGGCGCATGCTCGCGATACACAAAGGCGCGCTCCAGCGCCAAGTCGACAAATCCGGTCACGATGCCGTTGTTCCAGATTGCCAGCTGCCGGAGAATGAGCGGCGTGGCGCTTGCTCCTTGAAGATAAGCCAGCACGTCGCGAACGTTGCCCTCGGCCTTGTCGATCTTGTTGAGAAACAGCACGTGCGGCACCTTGAGATCGTCTAGCTGCTTGAGGATCACCTGCAGCGCCGGCACCTTCTTGTCATCGGGCTCGCACACAACCACCGCGCAATCGCAGGCGGAAAGCGCGCCGCGCGCCTCCTGGGTGAATTCGATCGATCCCGGGCAATCGAGAAAGGTGTAGGTGTCCCCCATGAAATTTGTCGAGGCCACGTTGAGCTCCACGCTCATGCCATGCGCCCGCGCTTCCGGTGCTGCATCGCCCATTGTGGATTTGTCGGAGACCCGGCCCTGCCGCTGGATGGCGCCAGTACGAAACAGGATGGATTCGAGGAGAGTTGTCTTGCCGCTCAGATAGGGGCCCACAAGTGCCACGCACCGGGGACCCGAGGGCCTTCTGCCATTGACTGTATCCATAGGGAGTTCCTCCTTTGATTGCCGCGAAAGCATCGAAGGACCGCCCTTCTAGTCGTGGAACCACTCAGGGGCGGTTCCTCACAAGCCACATGCTTGCGCCGAATGCGGACGTTGGCAAGGGGGAATGTGATGGAGTTGTGTAGGGAAGAATGTTTAGCGGTAAACTTCGCGGCGATGCCCTGCATGCAATACAAGAACGGTGAACCTCCGATCCTCAATCGAAGCGATGAGCCGGTAATCGCCCACGCGATATCGCCACAGGCCTGCGAAGTCCCCCGTGAGAGCCGTGCCCAGCCTGCGCGGATCGCCGTTCACCGCAATTCGCTCGCGCAGGAATCTCGCAATACGGCGCTGCTCGGCGCCTCCCAGCCTTTTCAGTTCCTTCGCCGCAACCGCGTCGAATTCGACACGCCACTCACGGCTCATCGAGCCCGGCTTCAATCTCTTCAAGACTTACGCGTGGGCGTCCCGGCTTGAGCCGCTGCCTTGCGATATATGCGGCTTCGAGGTCGCCGAGATGCTCGAGTATCGCCTCGCGCGCATAATAGCTCTTGGTCCGTCCCGTCTTGCGCGCAAGCTTGGCAAGCCGCTCCTCGATTTCTGGCGGCAGTCTGAGCGCTAGCATGATACATATCTCCTGATATACTTGTATAGCACCGGGGAACCCCGCCCGGCAAGCGCCGTCACGGGGCAACGCCCCTCATCCTCCCTGTCGGGTAACTTCTTAGGCAGTTGCTGACGCCGCGAACAACCTCGTGGCTAAGCGCTTTCGACCAAAGCCGAGTGCGATGGCTCGATGACCGCGACGATGCGCGCGGCAGGTAAGTCAGTGTCGGTTGCAGCGAGTACCTCTCCCGAAACGTAGTGCACGCAACAAAAAAACCGGCGCCAGTTCTCATGGCGCCGGTTCGTCAGACGTGAGTTACCGGATTCAGTGTCCGGCGTAATCGAGCTTCAGTGAAGCGAGGCCGGCGGCGACATTCAGGCCCGCCTGGCCTTGCAGGCTCACCGGCTGCAGCACGATCGACTTCTTGAAACCGCCGATGAGCACATTGGCGCCCGGTCCGATGATCGCAGTGGCCTCGGCGCCAGCGCCGCCATAATGGCCTTCCAGCGCACCGGCATCCACCTTGCCAACTGAAATCACGGCCCACACCAGCTTGGCGCCCGCGGTATAGCCGACATCGACGCCGAAGCGGCCGAGGTTGCCCGAATAGTGCTCCGCCTCGCGGCGGCTGGCCGGCTGATAGGTGCAATCGACCGACTTGGACGAGCCTATGATGTAGCCGAAGCCCTCGTCGATATCGCAGGTCAACACGCCGATCTTCACGCCCGACGCCGACTGGGCCGGCGCGGCAAACAGGGCGAGTGATACGGCCGCCGCAGCTGCTGCAAATAATTTCATGATTGAATTCCTTTATTGTACTGAACACTGGCCCTATGAGGGCGGATTGTGACCGCTTTTTGGTCAAAAAAGGTCACGCAACACACCCTGCCAAACGGGCAGCCATGCATATAACGCATCCGCTAACGGAAGGTTCCTCTGCGCGGCTGCCTATAACCCAATTGCGATTTAACCTTAATTCTGCAAGGTCAGGCGTGAAACGATTCCCGGGCGACAAACGAGAACCCAATGCCGGCTTTGGATAGCGATTGCCTCGTCATTGGCGGAGGCCACAATGGCCTCGTCTGCGCATTTTATCTTGGCCGTGCCGGACACAAGGTCAGGGTCGTCGAGCGCCGTCATATTGTCGGCGGCGCGGCCGTCACCGAGGAATTTCATCCGGGCTTCCGCAATTCCACCGCCTCATACACTGTGAGCCTGCTGAACCCGAAGATCATTGCGGACATGGATCTCCATGCCCATGGTCTAAAGATCGTCGAGCGCCGCGCCTCAAACTTCATCCCCCAGCCCGATGGCCGCTACCTTCTCACCGGTCCGGGGCGCACTAAATCCGAACTGGCGAAATTCTCCAATCGCGATGCTGACCACTATGATCAGTATACGGAGGAAATTGATGCCATTGCCGATGTGCTGCGTGGTCTCGTGCTGAAGGCCCCGCCCAACGTTACCGATGGCGGAGTATTGCAGGCCCTGCCGGAGATGTTGAAGGCCCTGTCGATCGGCTCGAACCTCCGCCAGCTCTCCCTGCCGCTGCAGCGCGCCCTGCTTGATCTCTTCACCAAGTCCGCATCGGACTATCTCGACCGCTTCTTCGAGAACGACAGCGTCAAGGCGGTCTTCGGTTTCGACGCCACCGTGGGTGCCTTCTCCAGTCCCATGACGCCGGGCACCGCCTACGTCCAGCTCCACCACTGCTTTGGCGAGGTCAATGGCAAGAAGGGTGCATGGGGTCACGCCATCGGTGGCATGGGTGCGATCACCCAGGCCATGCGCAAGGCTTGTGAACAGCGCGGCGTGACCTTTGAACTCGACGCACCCGTGAGCGAGGTTCTGGTTGAGAAAGGCCGCGCCACCGGCGTCAAACTGGAGGATGGCCGCAGCTTCCATTGCCGCTATGTCGTCTCCAATCTCAATCCTCGCCTGCTGTTTGGCAAGCTTATGCCGGAGGGCGCCGTTCCCGCCGCATTCAGCGATCGCATCTCGCACTGGAAATGCGGCTCCGGCACCTTCCGCATGAATGTGGCGCTGTCCGAATTGCCCGGCTTTACCGCCCTTCCCGGCAAGGACCTTGCCGATCACCACACCTCGGGGATCATCATCGCCCCCACCCTCACCTACATGGACCAAGCCTATCACGATGCCCGCCAGTTTGGCTGGAGCCGCAAGCCCATCGTCGAAGTGTTGATCCCTTCAACCCTGGACGACAGCCTTGCGCCAAAGGGCGCTCATGTCGCCAGCATGTTCTGTCAGCACGTGGCGCCCGAGCTTCCCGGCAGCACCTCGTGGGACGATCATCGCGAAGAGGTTGCCGATCTGATGATCCGCACCGTCGATGAGTACGCACCGGGCTTTGCCGCCAGCGTCATTGCCCGCCAGATCCATTCCCCGCTCGATCTCGAGCGGAAATTCGGTCTCGTGGGCGGCGATATCTTCCATGGCGCGCTGAGTCTCGATCAGCTGTTCTCGGCCCGCCCCATGCTGGGCCATGCCGATTATCGCGGCCCCATTCCAGGTCTTTACATGTGCGGCTCGGGCACCCATCCGGGCGGCGGCGTCACCGGAGCGCCCGGCCACAATGCGGCGCGCGTCCTCCTTGCGGATATCCGCCGCAATCGCTAACACCAGCCTTGCATCCGCGACTCTCCATTACCAGCTAGGGAGATCAGCTTCGAGGACTCATGGATATTTCGCCGGAATACCTGCTCGCCATCCTGAAAATCATCTGGATCGATCTCCTCCTCTCCGGCGATAATGCCGTCGTCATCGCGCTGGCCTGCCGCTCTCTTCCCGAAAATCAGCGCCGCACCGGCATTCTTCTTGGTGCGGGCGCTGCGGTTGGCCTCAGGATTGCCTTTGCGCTGGTCATCTCGCAGATCATGCTGGTGCCCTTTCTCATGTCCGCCGGTGCCCTTCTGCTGCTCTGGATCGCCGTCAAGCTGCTGCGCGGCGAGGAAAACGGCGAGCGCGATATCAAGGCGGCGGACCGGCTGTGGCCCGCCGTCCGCACCATTGCCATGGCCGACGCCGTGATGAGTCTCGACAATGTCATCGCCATTTCGGCGGCCTCAGGCGGCGACTACTGGCTTTTCGTGTTCGGGCTTCTTCTGTCCATCCCGCTGATCATCGCCGGTGCATCCCTAATCAGCAGCATCATAGAACGTTTTCCCATCTTCATCTGGGCTGGCGCCGGTCTCCTCGGATGGATTGCGGGTGAAATGCTGGTAAAGGACCCAGCCCTTCACGGACTCGGCCTGCCACAGGGCAACACCGCCCACTACGCAGCCGCGTTCATCGGTGCAGCTTTTGTTATTGTTGTTGGATGGTGGCTGAAACGCCGCGATGCCGCGGCAGCAAGCATGGGTTAGGGCCGCGCCCGCCCCATGAAATCCATCTTGCCGATTTCCAGCCCATTGTGGCGCAGGATATTATAGGCCGTCGTCAGATGGAAATAGAGGTTCGGCAGGGCGAAGTTGGAAAGATACTCGCTTCCCTTGAAGCTCATGTCCTGCCCCGCCACTTTCAGCGTCACCGTGCGTCCCGCCGCATCCGCGAACTTCGCTTTATCGAGCGAAGTGACGAACGCCAGGGTCTTGGCGATCCGCTCCTGCAATTCGCCAAAGGTCTTTTCGGTATCGGCATAGCTTGGCACCTCGACGCCTGCGAGGCGCGCCGATGTCCCCTTGGAAAAATCCGTCACCAGCATCACCTGGCGCACCAGCGGAAACATGTCCGGATAAAGCCGCGCCTGCAAGAGGGCATTGGGATCGATCTTCTTTGCCTCGCAATGCGCCTCGGCCTTTTTTAGGATGGTCGAAAGTGCGTTGAGAAAATGCGTGATGACCGTAACCGAACTATCGAACATGATTCACTCTTTTCTATCTCAGGTTTCCGCAGAATCTCTGGATCCGGCGGCAGGCATCTTCCAGGGTTTCCGTCGCCGTGGCGTATGAAATGCGGAAATACGGCGACATGCCGAAGGCCGCGCCATGCACCGCCGCAACCCCTTCCGCCGCAAGCAGCTCCGTTACGAAATCCTCGTCGCTGTTGATCGCCTTGCCCGAAGGCGCCGTCTTGCCGATGGCGGCCGCACAGGAGGGATAAACATAAAACGCGCCCTCGGGAGTGAGGCAGGTCAACCCCTTGGCCTGGTTCAGCATGGAAACCACAAGATCGCGGCGCCCCTTGAATACCTCGTTGTGCTTCGCGATGAAATCCTGCGGCCCGTTCAGCGCTTCCACCGCCGCCCATTGCGCTATCGAGGAAGGATTTGATGTCGATTGCGATTGCAGCTTGCTCATCGCCTTGATCAGGGCTTCCGGCCCCGCCCCATAACCTATGCGCCAACCGGTCATGCAATAGGCCTTGGAAACGCCATTCATCGTCAGCGTCCGCTCATAGAGCTTCGGTTCCACCTGCGCTGGCGTGTAAAATGTAAAGTCGTCATAGACCAGGTGCTCATACATGTCGTCGGTCAGCATCCACACCTGCGGGTGCTTCAGCAGCACATCGGTCAGCGCCTTCAGTTCAGCATGCGAATAGGCGGCACCGCTCGGGTTGGAAGGCGAATTGAGCACCAGCCATTTGGTCTTGGGCGTGATGGCCTTCTCCAGCGCCGGCCCAGTCAGCTTGAAACCGTCCTCAGGCCTCGTCGCGATGAATATCGGCGTGCCGCCCGCCAGCATCACGATATCGGGGTAGCTCACCCAATAGGGCGCCAGCACGATGACTTCATCTCCCGGATTCACTGTCGCCATCAATGCATTGAAGAGAATCTGCTTTCCACCCGTGCCCACACTCACCTGCGAAGGCTTGTAGTCGAGCCCGTTCTCGCGCTTCAGCTTGGCGCAGATCGCTTTCTTGAGCTCGGGGATTCCATCGACCGGCGTATATTTCGTTTCGCCCCGGCGGATCGCCGCGATTGCCGCTTCCTTGACGTTTTCCGGCGTGTCGAAATCGGGTTCCCCTTGTGCAAGTCCGATGACATCGCGTCCTTCCGCCTTGAGCGCCATCGCCTTATTGGAAATCGCAATCGTCGCGGAAGGTTGAATGCGGTTCAGCGAATCGGAAATGAAACCCATGAAATGCCGTCCTTATTCAGTCGGCGTTTGTCCTAGCCGGAGCCCCCCGAGCCATCAAGCCATAATCGCGTGAGCCATGCATCCTGCCGTCATGTATGTTCGCCCGCCATGGCGAATCTCCCCATCCTGATTGCCGGCGGCGGCATTGCCGGCGTTGCTGCCGCCCTCGGGCTCGCTACCAACGGCCATAGGGTCAGGATTCTCGAAAAGGCCCCGGTCATTGAAACCGTGGGCGCCGGTCTCCAGATCGGTCCCAACGCGGTCAAGGCGCTGCAGAAACTGGGCGCCTGGGAGGCACTTGAACCGCGCTGCGTCAGTCCTGAAGCAATCGAGATTAGGGACGGTGTCACCGGATCGACACTCCAGCATATTCCCCTCGGCGGCACCTTCGAAAACCGCTTCGGCGCACCCTATCGCGTCGCCCATCGCGCCGGCCTGCTGGAAGCCCTGCTGGCGACCGCCAGCCGCACCAATGACATCACCATTACAACCGGCGCCCAGGTCGCCGGTTATCGCAACCATCCCGAATCTGTAGAGGCAGTCATGGGCGACGGCAGCGCCATCTCCGGCAGCCATCTCGTGGCGGCGGATGGCATTCGCTCCACCATTCGCGCCCAGATGCTGCCCGGTGTTGAGCCCCGCTATGCCGGTCAGGCTATCTACCGCGCCCTGCTTCCCGCCAGCGCCGCGGCCACCACATTGAAGCGCCCCGTTGTGACCCTCTGGCTGGCGCCCGGATTTCATGCCGTCCATTATCCCGTCAGTGGCGGCGAAAACGTCAATCTCCTGGTCGCCATCGACAGTCCGTGGACGTCGAAGACCTGGAGCGAACCGGTATCGGGTGCCGATATCGCGGCCGCTAGCGCGAAGGCATGCCCGGATCTCGCAGCAATCATGTCTCTGCCCCATCTCTGGCTTAAATGGGCGGCTGCAGATGTCGCCCCGCCAGACAACTGGCATGACGGCCGCGTTGTCATGCTCGGTGACGCCGCCCATGCCGCCGTGCCCTATCTGGCCCAGGGCGCCGCCATGGCGCTGGAGGATGCCGTAGCCCTCGCGCAATACTGGGAAGATTTCCCGCGCTACACGGCCTCACGCCTGGCCCGCACCCGCCGCGTCCAGGCACAGTCGCGCCGCATGGCCGGTATTTACCACGCCGGCGGTGCGAAGCGCCTCGCCCGCAACGCCATCATCGGCCTGTCACCGCCTGGGCTTTTCCTCGGCAGGCTCGCCTGGATTTATGCATACAGGCCGGACTGATGCACAAAAATGCGAAAACCGGGCCGAAGCCCGGTTCCGCTTGAAAATGGTGGGGTTTAGCGCTTGCCGCGGCTGATGCCGTGGCTCGAACCTTCGATCTGGATGATGCGGCAAGGATTGTTTGGCGAGAACGTGCCTTTGCAGCTCACATTGCTCTTGCAGCTGTCGCCCGAGCGCTTCCACCATACCGGCTTCTGCGCTTGCTCGCAGCAGGCGATGGTCTGCACCCGCGAACCTTGGCACTGCGACATGGTTGTCTTGGCTTCGCTTGGCGTGCCTGATGCCGAAAGAATGATGACGCCGAGCGCGAATGTGCTGGCCGAAACGATCGATGTAAGATTAAGGGACTTGAGCATGACTTCCTCCAAGGGGTTGATGATCTCTGTGGATCGATGGAGACGAAATTAGCGAACTTGTCCTGAGTCTGTGCTGAACATCACGTTCAGGAGGTATTCATTTGCCTTAATCAGGTCTGGAATACCCGTCACACTCTAATCGTATAAGGATGTAGTCATGCAATGCCGGATTGGAAACGTGGTTCATATGCGAGCAATGCTTCTGGTAACCTTACTGGCCTTTGCGGCCAGTCTCGTGCCTGCGGGCGCCGTCACCCAGCCGCGCCAGAAGTCCTCCACCGCTTCGGAAGTGAAGAAGTGCAAGAAGGGCGAAATCTGGAACAAGAAGAAAAAGAAATGCATCCAGACCGGCTCGGGTCTTATTCCCGATGGCGACCTCATCGAACAGGCCTCCGTTCTGGCCGAGACCGGGCATTACGATTGGGCCATTGAAGTCTTGGATGTGGCCCAGGATGACAGCGATCCCGCCCTGCTCGGCCTGCTCGGCTATTGCCACCGCAAGGCCGGCCGCCTTGAAACCGGCATCAGCTACTACAGGCGCGCCCTGGCCATCGCCCCCGATATGGTCCGGGTCCGTGAATATCTCGGTGAAGGTTATGCCATGGCCGGGCGCCTGGAGCTCGCCCGCGCCCAGTTGAAGGAAATCGCTGTTCGTTGCGGAACACAATGCGAGGAGTACCGCGATCTCAATTCAGCGATCGGCAGGGCATCTTCTCCCTGATGTGATCCGTAACACAGAATGCGTCGAACCCGTAATGCAGATTGGCCGTGCACCAAGCACAAACTTTAGGAGACTCATCATGAAGACCATCACTTTCACCTCAGTCCTCGTTGCCGCCGGCCTGGCCTTCGCCACGCCCGTCTTTGCCGCTGGCGAGGACTCAACCACCGTCAGCCCGGCCAGCCAGTGCAAGAAGGGCGAAGTGTGGGATGCCAAGAAGAAAGCCTGCGTCAAGGCGTCTTCCGGCATCTTGAACGACGAGGAACTGTACCAGCAGGGCCGCGCCCTCGCCAAGGAAGGCCGCTATGAATGGGCCCTTCAGGTTTTGGCCGCGATCTCGAACCAGAACGATCCGCGCGTGCTCAATTATACCGGCTACAGCCACCGCAAGGCCGGCCGCCTCGAAACCGGCATTAGCTATTATCGCAAGGCGCTGGCCATCAACCCGAACTTCGTGCTCGCCCGCGAGTACTTGGGCGAAGGTTACGTGGCTGCCGGCCGAATCGATCTGGCCCGCATCGAACTGGGCGAAATCGCCCTGCGCTGCGGCGACAAGTGCGAAGAATATCGGGACCTTTCCACAGCAATCGCCACCGCCGTCAACTGACGTCGGTAAAGGGGAGCGTGCCGGAAACGGCGCGCTTCTATCCGGATATGTCGGTAAGCACCAAAGGCCCGGCGGCATAGCCCGTGCCGGAACGCTGGAACGCCGAGCAGGTCTCGGGCCGTCCGCTTGGCAGGAAATCGGCGGGGTCGAAACTCTGGCACAATTGACCGTCCTTGCTCCGCCACTTGCCGGTGCCATTGCCCTTGCCATCCTCGGTATAGAGCGATGAGCCGTCGGCGGCATAGATGATGGTGCCTTTCAGCCCGCCGCCTTCATAGGCAAAGGTTTTGCCGCCCAGCGCCGTCGAAATATCGCTGGCGCTCATGCTGGTCGGCCCTGAATCGCTGAACGAAACATCGCTGCCGCTGCTGGTGCAGGCTGTCAGGCCCAGAAGAGCGCCCAGTCCGGCAACGTGAAGAAACCTCATGAAGTGACCCTCCCCAGGTCCGCTAGAAACGTCATTTCCACAACTGCACCGGGAAAGCAACCACCCCAATGAAACCCGCTCAATTGAGTTTCATCTCCACGAAGCGGTCCTTGCCGGCGAAATACGCGTCACCCGTGCTCTTGAACTCGCCACACCGTGTAGGGGTTCCGGCCACGCTCTCGCAAAGTTCACCGCCATTGGCGCTCCACGTGCCGCTCAGAGTACCCTTCACGTCGTCCTGGATGGTCGATGTGCCGTCGCTGCTGAAGGTGATCAGTCCGGTGCCTTCGGCCCGTGTGTACTGGAAGGTCTTTCCCGAAACGGTGCCGAAAATTTCCTCCGCCGAAAGCGTGCGGATCGGCTCCGGCTCGGCCCGGCTGGTCGCCGCGCCATCCACCACCCGAATGTTCTTGTTCGCACCGCCCTCGCACCCCGCGACCACAATCGTGATCGCCGCCAGCGCCATCAGGCCAGACTTTCGCAACATCATGCCGTCCGATTCATAACCTTTGAAGGAGGCGGCTTGTGTCACAGAACTGTGGCAAGGGCAAGATTAACCCGGCGCATCGCCGCTGACGGAAATATTCACCGACGCTGGGTTTTGCCCGCCCCGCACGATCACCTGGCTGCCCACCAGCACGCGCCTGAACAGGTCTTCGACGTCTTCATTGAGCATCCGGATGCAGCCTGACGACATCGCCTTGCCGATCGATTTCGGGTCATTGGTGCCATGGATGCGGTATAGCGTGTCGGCGCCATCGGCATAGAGATAAAGCGCCCGTGCGCCGAGCGGATTGCCCGGGCCACCCGGCTGCCCGTTGGTCCATTTCGCGGCATTCTTGTCGCGCGCCACCATCTCGATTGGCGGCAGCCAGCGCGGCCAGCGCCGCTTCATGCCGATCTTGGCGCTGCCCGACCATTCAAACCCGGCACGGCCAACGCCGACGCCATAGCGGATCGCTTCTCCGCCCTCCAGCACAAGATAGAGATGCCGGGCCTGCGGATCGACCACCACTGTTCCCGGCCACTCGCCGCCTTCATAGCGCACGATCTGCCGCCTGAACTGCGCCGGTATGGTCTTGAGATCGACCGGCTCGATCGGAAAATCCTCTGCCGCCTCGGGCGGCGGGAACAGCGAAGGATCGCGGCCATCGCCTTCTGGCATGGTGGCGCCTGGTTCTACCGGAGCGCCGGCGCCCGGCGGTTCGATGAAATTGCCGTCTTCATCGAAATAATCGTTGACCCCAGCCCGCGCAGCCACGGCACCCGCCATCAGCGCAATCCCGCTGAGCATCAGCCTGCGGCGCGAAAATACCTGTATCATATAAAACCCTCCTCGCAGGCCACCACCGGGGCAGCACACACTAACCGCCGGACGGCCCCAAAGTTCCCCGTCAAGAGCTTCATATGGTGTCAACCCGGGGCCGGACTTGGAAGATCGTGCGGCAATATTGTGGCGGGTGTTCACGCAATGGCGAACGCGAGGCTGTTGAACACCAATGCAATGTGTCTTGATTGCGTCACGCCGGAAAGTTATCGTAGCGGATACCGGGCGCGTGAAGAGACATTCTTGAGGGGTATCCTCATGCACAAAAGCCTTGCACAGGTGGCTTTCCTCGGGCTGTTGCTCGGCCTGACCGCTTGCGAAGAAGAAGTCGCAGCCGTGGCGCCGGTCATCCGCCCCGTGCGCACGGTTGTGATCGAACCCCAGCCTATCGCTGACAATCGCATGGCCGTTGGCGAAATTCGCCCGCGCCAGGAAACCGATCTAAGCTTCCAGGTGTCCGGAAAGCTCATTGCCCGCCCCGTGGATGTCGGTGCAACCGTCACGAAGGGCGATCTCCTTGCCCGCCTCGACGAACAGGACTACCGCAACAAGTTGCGCTCGGCCGAGGCTGACCTCGTCGCCGCCGAGGCCACGGCCGCCGAAGCCAGGAGCACCGAGATGCGCCAGCGCCAGTTGATGGCGTCGGGCACCACGACGCGGGCGAATTACGATGTTGCCCTGAAGAACCTGCGCTCGGCCGAGGCCATGCGTGATTCATCGCGCGCCGCCAGCGCCATGGCCACCGACCAGCTCGCCTACACCGGTCTCGCCGCAAGTCTCGACGGCATCGTCACCGCCGTCGGCGCCGAAGCCGGCCAGGTCGTCAATGTCGGCCAGATGATCGTCCGCCTCGCCCCGCCGAGCGAAAAGGATGCGGTGTTCTCCGTCGCCGAGGCGATGTTCCAGGACCGCGCTGTCGATGACCGGCCACAGGTCACCGTGTCGCTGCTCAGCAATCCTGAAATCTCTGTGCAGGGTGTCGTCCGCGAAGTCTCGCCCATCGCCGATCCTGAAACCCGCACCTATCAGGTGAAGGCCACACTGGCCGAAGCCCCGCCGCAGATGATGTTCGGTGCCAGCGTGGCCGTGCGTCTCAGAGAATCCCCGGTCGATGCCGTCGTGCTGCCCGGCAGTGCCATATTCGATCAGGCCGGAAAGCCTGCCGTTTGGCTGTACCAGGCTGCGTCGAAGTCGGTGACGCTCAAGCCCGTGGCCATCGCCAGCTACGAAACCGATCGCGTCATCATTGCCGAAGGCCTCGTCAAGGGCGATATCGTCGTGACAGCCGGCGTCAACCGGTTGCGCGAAGGCCAGGAAGTGCGTCTCTCCGAGGCGCAATAATGGCAACCGGCTTCAATCTTTCGGAATGGGCGCTCCGTCACAAGAGCTTCGTCATCTACCTGATGGCCATCTCCGCCATTGCCGGCATCATGGCCTATGGCAGTCTCGGCCGTGAGGAAGACCCGCCCTTCACCATCAAGACCATGGTGGTGCGCACCCTCTGGCCCGGCGCCACAGCCGACGAAACCATTCGCCATGTCACCGACCGCATTGAGAAGAAGCTCGAGGAAGTGCCCGGCCTCGACTATGTGCGGAGCTACACCAAGCCCGGCGATTCAACCGTCTTCGTCAATCTCAAGGACAGCGTCAAAGCCTCCGCCGTACCCGATCTCTGGTATCAGGTGCGCAAGAAGATCGGCGATATCCGCGCCAGCCTGCCCTCCGATATCCGGGGTCCCTTCTTCAACGATGATTTCGGCGACACCTATTCGATCATCTATGCCTTCACCACCGATGGCTTCACCCATCGCGAGCTGCGCGACCAACTCGATATCGTCCGCGCCGAACTGCTTCGCGTGCCCGATGTTGCCAAGGTCGATTTCGTCGGCACCCAGGACGAGAAGATCTATCTCGAATTCTCGGTCAACCAGCTCTCCTCGTTGGGCCTCGACCCCAACACACTGATCCAGACGCTGCAGAGCCAGAATGCCGTTGTACCTAGCGGCACGGTTGATTCAGGCCCAGAGCGCATCGCCATCCGCGTCACCGGCGGTTTTGAATCGGTTGACAGCCTCAAGCTCGTCAACTTCACCCACAATGGCCGCAACTTCCGCCTCAGCGACATCGCCAAAATCACCAAATCCTATGCAGATCCGCCCCAGCCGATGTTCCGCTTCAACGGCGAACCGGCCATCGGCCTCGCCATCTCCATGGTGCGAAACGGCGACGTGCTGGCACTCGGCGAACACATCGAGCATCGCATCGCGGAGATTACCGCCAACCTGCCGATCGGCATCGACATACACCTGGTCGCCAATCAGCCCCATGTCGTCGAAGAAGCCGTGGGCGAATTCACCAAAAGCCTCTTTGAAGCCATTGCCATCGTGCTGGCGGTCAGTTTCTTCGCGCTCGGCTGGCGTCCCGGCATCGTCGTCGCCATTGCCATTCCGTTGGTTCTCGCCATCACCTTCGTCATCATGCAATACCTTGGTGTCGCCTTGCAGCGGATTTCGCTGGGCGCACTCATCATCGCGCTGGGCCTTCTGGTGGATGATGCCATGATCGCCGTCGAAATGATGATCACCAAGCTCGAGGAAGGCTTCGACAAGGTGAGCGCCGCAGCCTACGCCTATACCTCCACGGCCTTTCCGATGCTGACCGGCACGTTGGTGACCATCGCAGGCTTTGTACCCATCGGCTTCGCCAAGAGTGGTGCTGGCGAATATACCTTCACCATGTTCGTCGTCATCGCCATAGCACTCAGCGTGTCATGGATCGTCGCCGTCCTGTTCACGCCGTTGACCGGCGTGCTCATCCTTTCGAGCAAGCTCAAGGGCCATGGCGGACACCGCAAATCCTTCATGGCGTCGCTGTTTAAACGGCTGCTCACCACTGCCCTGCGATTCAAATACGTGACGATTGCGGCAACCGCCGGCCTGTTCGCGCTCTCGATTGTCGGCATGAACTATGTCCAGCAGGAGTTCTTCCCATCCTCCGATCGCTCCGAGTTTTTTGTTAATCTCACCCTGCCGCAGGGCGCTTCGATTCACGAAACCGCAAAGACGGTCGAGCGCGTCGAAGCCCTTCTCAAGGCTGATCCCGATATCGAATACTGGAGCTTCTATGTCGGCCAGGGCGCGCTGCGTTTCTACCTGCCGCTCGATCAGCAATTGGCCAACGACTTCTTCGCCCAGGCTGTGGTCGTCACCAAGGGTTACGAACAGCGCCATGGCGTGCAGGCCCGCCTCGAACAAGCGCTGTCGCAAGGCTTCGATGATGCGCTCATCCGGATCAGCCCGCTTGAACTAGGGCCCCCGGTCGGCTGGCCGGTCAAGTTCCGCGTCAGCGGCAATGATCCCATCCATACCCGCGAAGTGGCCCACCAGTTCGCCCAGTTGATCGGCAGCAATCCGCACGTCGAGAACATCAACTATGACTGGAATGAATTGTCCAAGGTCATCCGCATCAAGGTCGACCAGGATCGCGCCCGCGCCTTGGGCATCACCTCGCAGCAGCTTTCCTCCGCCATCAATGCAACGCTCACCGGAACCACCATTACCCAGCTTCGCGACGCTACATATCTGATCGATATCGTCGCCCGTGCTGCGGCTGGCGAGCGCGCCACCATTGATACGCTGCGCAGCCTGACACTGACCACCGCCAATGGCGGCCACGTCCCTCTCGCCCAGATCGCCACCGCTTCATTCGAGCTTGAGCCGCCGCTTGTCTGGCGCCGCCAGCGCCTGCCCACTGTCACCGTCCAGGCCGATGTCTCGCCCGGCATCGAAGCCCAGACGGTGATCAAGCAGCTGGAAGGCCCGATTGAGGAGTTCCGCCGCAATCTGCCTGCGGGCTATGCCGTGGCCGCCGGCGGCGTCACCGAGGACAGCGCCAAGAGCCAGGCCAGCATTGCAGCCGGCGTGCCGCTCATGCTGTTTCTCATGGCCACCATCCTGATGATCCAGCTGATGAGCTTCCAGCGCCTCTTCCTGGTCTTCCTTACGGCACCCCTGGCGCTCATTGGCGTGGCGGCGGCCTTCCTCGTCTCCGGCGCACCCATGGGTTTCGTGGCAATTCTCGGCATCATCTCGCTGATCGGCATGGTCATCCGCAATTCGGTGATCCTCATTGTGCAGATCGACAATCACATCGCCGCGGGCGAAGCGCCGTGGCAGGCGGTGATCGGCGCCACCGAACATCGCCTCCGCCCCATCCTGCTGACAGCGGCGGCCGCCATCCTCGGCATGATCCCCATAGCACCCACGGTGTTCTGGGGCCCCATGGCCTACGCTGTCATGGGCGGCCTGGCGGTCGCAACACTCCTCACCCTGTTCTTCCTGCCCGCCCTCTACGTCGCTTGGTTCAGGATCAGGCCGGCGGGGAGTGATTCCGACAGCGCCGAACCGG
>JANMMJ010000090.1:0-2715 GCA_031373255.1 Hyphomicrobiales bacterium | reverse complement strand
GAAAAGGACGAAGTCCCTGAACGTTCGATCGCCGGGCAGCTTCAGAAGCTGGAGCAGGCCATCGAGAAGGCCGAGCCGCTCGATCAATTCGCGGGATGCCTAACCGACGCAGCAGAAGCCGTGGTCAAGTGGGAGAAAATTCAGGAGCATCAGCGGGTTCGTGAGGCAATCATCGAAGCGCTGGAACCCCTGAAGGAATTGCGGCACCTCGTTGGAGCGGAAACGGCCAGGTCGATCACAACGCTCTCGGGCCGCATCAAGACGGTTCTTGAGAAAATCCATCTTAAAGAGCGCTTCGCCTATCAAGACACGTCTCTTGGCCGTAAGGCGGTCAACGTCGAAGGCAGCTTTGATCCGGGCGTACAGATCGACGCCCTGCTCGTGGCAAACACGTCATGGCTCCGCGCAATCCTTTGGGCATTTGTTTTTGCCCTGCGCGAGGAGACAATTGAGCAGGCTGGTTCCAATCCTATGCCACTTGTGCTGCTGGACGACCCGCAAGTCACGTTTGACCCGCGCAACAAGAGGAAGTGGGCGCAAGAGATTGCGCGCCTAGCCAATGCTGATATGTCGGATCCCGCTGGAATGCACCTCATCGTCACCACTCATGAGCGACAGTTCTTCCAATTCCTCGTCGATGAGCACCTGCTGAAGGGCCAGCATGGTCTTGTGGCGTCCGTCAATAAGGGTTCGCCGGTTGTGACCATCGTCAACGGTACGAACGTTGATCAGCTCTACAACAAGGCGGAGGCAAACAATGACGACACCATCGCCCGGCAATTCATTTCTGCCGTCAGAGTATATAGCGAGGATTTGCTTAAGAGCATGATGCGAGCCGAAGGACCCGAGATTGCCGATATGAACTTAGATGTGCTCCGTAAAGAGCTTAAACGCTTACGCGAAGCGCACGTGCAACCGTTCAACCGCCAAGTGTTCAAAGAACTGGTCGACATGCTCATGGGTGGCGGCGGCAATGCGATGAAAATCATCAACGAACCTCACCATAAGGACAGTGAAACTCTTGGTGTCGCGCAGGCAAAAGACATCAAAAAGTTCTGGGACAATCAACTTCGGCAAAAGCTGTACCAAGCATTCCACGTGTGCGCCCAATTCGAAGCATTCGCGGGGGAGCCTCGCCTGTTTGCATGGCAAGACAACGTCGTTGACTTCCCAAGTGGGCACAAAGACGCGATCAAGAAGCTCACGCTCATGAAGACAGGTGTCGCGGCTGCGGCGAAGACGGATGGTCGGGCTGGTGATGGCATAGTCACTCTCAAGGAGTGGGAATCGGCGCAGCCTATTCAGTTGTTTAATCATGATGTGTATCAGCTCGCCGCAGGTACGCTTGATCCCATTGCGGGGATCGGCGATTTCCTCATCGTGTCCAACTTTGCACCTGTGACCAAGCACAGCCTCGTCGTTGCGACGTTTGGCGATCAGCTATTGGCTCGTCGACATAGTGAAACAGACTTGCACCCTGATATGGTAGTCCTGACTGGCCAAACGCTTGAACCACACGATCTTCCTCAGCCAGTAATCGCGCCGAAAGAGAAAGTGAAGCAAAAGAAAGTCGTCGGAACGCTATTTGTCTCACACCTCACACCACCGCCGCCAAAAGTAATCAGTCAGGAAATTGTCGCGGTTACCGACATGTCATTGGTTGAAAGATTGTTGGAAAATGCGCGACTTTTTGAGGTGCAGGGCCGAAGTGCGGAGCCTATCGCGCTGGATAAGCAATTTCTGATCACACACCTCGCCCAGTTTGGTGCCGACACCTTGAAGCGCTTGGAAGGCCGACTTGTTGTTGCGGTGGACGAAGATGGCGCGCGCTATTTCAAGCGGCTGCGAGTTCATGATCCCCTTATTGTCCTGGAAAGCCTTAATCCAGACGGCACTACACCCGCACAATTGCTTAGCTTGGACGGTTCGCACGCTTTTCCTAAGCTGACAGACTTGTTGGAAGTTGTTGGTGTCCTTTTTGAAATTCCAAACTACGATCCGAAAGGATAAGACGTTTTGAGTTCGTCGCTCCGCGCGAAAACATCATTGTCGCTGGGCCACATCGAGGCAATACTTCCCGCGCCATCGGGAGAACCTGCATGCCCCTGAAAGTGATCGGTGCCGGATTCGGGCGGACTGGAACGGATTCGATGCGGGAGGCGTTGAACATGCTGGGCCTGGGGCCGTGCCATCACATGTATGAAGTTATGGCGAACCCGGAACAGAAGCGGCTGTGGCGCGCCCTTGCGGCGGGTGTGGCGCCCGGCTGGGAACAGCTTTTCGCGGGCTACACCTCATGCATGGACTGGCCGGCGGCGCATTTCTGGCGGGAGCTGACCGCGGCCTATCCCGGCGCGAAAGTCATTCTCACCTGGCGCAGCGCGGAGAGCTGGTGGGCGAGTTTCGAGAAGACCATCCTGCCGGTGCTGGCAACGAGCGTCGAGACCGAGTCGCTCGGCGTCGCCCTGATCGCCCGGCAGGTCTTCGGCGGCAGGCCGGAGGACCGGGAGCGGGCCATCGCCATCTACGAAGCGCATGTCACCGCGGTCAAAGCGGAGGTGGCGCCGGAGCGCCTGCTGGTCCACAGGCTCGGCGATGGCTGGGCGCCGCTCTGTGCCCATCTCGGAATGCCGGTTCCGGATGCGCCTTACCCGAGCCGGAACAGCGCCGAGACGTTTCAGCGGGCTTCCAGGCCGTGATTTGCGGGGCATTTCT
>JANMMJ010000077.1:0-6161 GCA_031373255.1 Hyphomicrobiales bacterium | reverse complement strand
GCCCAAGGAAAATCGCCATAGACTCACCGAGCCCTACATGACCACCCGCGAAAAGGGGACAGGTTTGGGGCTTGCCATCGTCAAGCGCATTATGGAAGAACATCAGGGTCGCCTGACCCTGAATGACGCGCCTGAAGAATTCGGAAGTGGTTATGGTGCCCGTGTGGAACTTTTGTTCAACGGTCCCGTGGCCGACAGCCAGGAAAAGAAAAGCCCGCCGGTGGCGGTCAATGCATGACTGAAAGGTAAGCCCGCATGAGTGCAGATATACTCATCGTCGACGACGAGGCCGATATTCGCGAATTGATCGCCGGCATCCTGCAGGACGAAGGCTATGAAACGCGCCTCGCCCACAATAGTGATGCGGCACTTGCAGTCATCGCCGATCGCCGTCCATCGCTGATTGTTCTCGATATCTGGCTGCAAGGCTCGAAACTGGATGGCCTCGATCTTTTGAACGTGATCAAGGAAAAACATCCCGAATTGCCCGTTGTGATCATTTCCGGTCACGGCAATATCGAAACCGCGGTGTCGGCGATCAAGCGCGGTGCTTATGAATATATCGAAAAGCCCTTCAAAGCGGACCGTTTGATTCATGTCATCGGCCGGGCCCTCGATGCCAGCCGGTTGAAGCGCGAGAACGAGGTTCTGAAGGGCCGGGCAGGCGTCGAGACCGAGTTGCTCGGTAGTTCGATCGCCATGCGGCATCTTCGCCAGACCATGAAGAAGGTCGCTCCCGCCAATAGCCGCGTATTGATTTCCGGCGAAATGGGAGCAGGCAAAGAACTGGCCGCGCGCGTGCTGCATGCAACCTCGGGCCGGGTCGATGGTCCGTTTGTGATTCTGAGCGCCGCCACCATGGCGCCCGAGCGCATGGAGGAAGAGCTGTTCGGCTGCGAGGATCACGGCAGCGACAAGCCCCGCGTCGGCGCGCTTGAGGAAGCCCACAACGGCACCCTGTTCATTGACGAAGTGGCGGACATGCCACTCGAGACTCAGGCAAAGGTGCTTCGCGTTCTCGTCGACCAGACTTTCCAGCGTGTCGGCAGCCCCAAGAAGGTCAAGGTTGATGTGCGGGTCGTCACATCCACCAGCCGTGACCTTGGCAGCCTCATCGCCGATGGATTGTTTCGCGAGGACCTTTATCACCGCCTCAGCGTGGTGCCGATCCGGGTTCCGTCGCTCTCCGAACGCCGGGAGGACATTCCGGAGTTGATCGAACATTTTGTTCGGCAGTATTCGGCCGTTTCCGGCCAGCCGTTGCGCCGCTTCGGCGACGATGCAATTGCCATTCTTCAGACCCAGGATTGGCCGGGCAACGTACGCCAGCTGCGCAACAATGTGGAACGCATCATGATCCTGGCCAGCGGCGATGCGGCGGGCGAGATCACCGCCTCCATGCTGCCGGCCGATGTCGGCAGTTCGCTCACTCCGGGACATGGCGGTTTCGGGGTTGAACACTTGCTGGCCATGCCGCTGCGTGAGGCCCGCGAAGCATTCGAGCGCGATTACCTGACCGCCCAGATGGCCAGATTCGGCGGCAATATTTCCCGCACCGCCGCCTTCGTCGGCATGGAGCGCTCCGCACTTCACCGGAAAATCAAGTTGCTCGGACTTGGCAATGGCCGTGTCGAAGACGAGGTGGCAGCCTGACATGGCCTTTGGTTGAGTTGCCGGGCTCGCCCATGATCTATAGATAGCGGTCTCAAACAAGGGGTTCGGGCCGCACATGTTCAAGAAGATCCTGATCGCCAACCGTGGCGAGATTGCCTGCCGTATCATCAAATCGGCACGCAAACTCGGCATCGCCACGGTCGCCGTCTATTCGGATGCGGACGCGCGCGCCCTGCATGTCGAGATGGCCGACGAGAGGGTAAACATCGGCCCGCCCCAGGCCGCGCAATCCTACCTGCTGATAGAGAAGATGATTGAAGCCTGCCGCCAGACCGGTGCAGAGGCGGTCCACCCGGGCTATGGCTTCCTGTCCGAGCGATCGGCATTTCCCAAGGCGCTGACCGAGGCCGGCATTGTTTTCATTGGTCCCAACGCACATGCGATCGATGCGATGGGCGACAAGATCGAGTCTAAGAAAGCCGCAGCGGCGGCTGGTGTATCGACCGTTCCGGGATACATGGGCATCATCGATACCGCTGAGGAAGCAGCGAGGATCGCCGGCGAGATCGGTTACCCGGTGATGATCAAGGCCTCTGCCGGGGGTGGCGGCAAGGGCATGCGCATCGCCCATTCGGCATCGGAAGTCCACGATGGCTTTGCCCGTGCCAGGTCGGAGGCCAAATCTTCGTTCGGCGATGACCGTGTTTTCATCGAAAAATTCATCGTCAATCCGCGGCACATTGAAATCCAGGTGCTGGGCGACAAGCATGGCAATGTCATCTACCTCGGCGAGCGCGAATGCTCGATCCAACGTCGCAATCAGAAAGTCATCGAGGAAGCACCATCGCCGCTCCTTGATGCCAGAACCCGCAAGGCCATGGGCGAGCAGGCTGTCGCTTTGGCCAAGGCCGTCGGCTACGATTCGGCAGGCACCGTCGAATTTGTCGCTGGCCAGGACAAGTCGTTCTTCTTCCTTGAAATGAACACCCGCCTACAGGTCGAGCATCCAGTAACGGAACTGGTCACCGGCATCGATCTGGTCGAGCAGATGATTCGCGTGGCGGCAGGAGAAAAACTCGCGATCAGGCAGGGCGATGTGAAGCTGAAAGGCTGGGCTGTCGAAAGCCGCATCTACGCAGAAGACCCCTATCGAAATTTCCTGCCCTCGACCGGGCGGCTCATCAAGTATCGGCCTCCCGCCGAAAGCAGGCATGATGGCGTGACAGTGAGGAATGACACCGGCGTTTATGAAGGCGGTGAAATCTCGATCTGGTACGATCCGATGATCGCCAAGCTCTGCACCCACGCCGACACGCGCGACAAGGCGGTCTCCGCCATGGCGGGCGCCCTCGATGCATTCTACATCGACGGCATCCAGCACAACGTGCCGTTCCTGTCGGCAATCATGGGCAACAAGCGCTGGCAGAGCGGCAATCTGTCGACCGGGTTTATTGCTGAGGAGTTTCCTGGCGGCTTTCACGGCACGGAACTTTCCGTAAGCCTTGCGAACACTTTGGCCAGCGTGGCTAGTGTCCTGGATTGTGTCGAAAACCGCCGGAAACGCAGCATTTCAGGCCAGATGAACGGCAAGCGCGTGTCCTTCGCCAGCACCCGCGTGGTCAGGCTAGGCAAGGATTGGCACACGGTCGAGATTGTCCACGAGACCGATCGCCTGATCCAGATCCAGCTCGCCGGCGTGGACGGCGGTGCGTGCGCCATCAGTAGCAATTGGGTGCCGGGCAATCCGGTCTGGAGTGGTGAAATCGATGGCCAGCAGGTCACGGTACAAGTGCGGCGCATTCCGAACGGCTATCGCCTGGCCAGCCGCGGCGTCGTTGTGGACGCTTATGTTTTCAATCCGCGCGAAGCTGAACTCGCGAGACTTATGCCGGAGAAGCCCGCAGCCGATACGTCCATGAAACTGCTTTGCCCCATGCCGGGTCTGGTCGTTTCGATCAATGTGACAGAGGGGCAGGAAGTGAAAGCCGGCGAGTCGCTTGCCATCGTCGAGGCCATGAAGATGGAAAACATCCTGCGCGCCGAGCGCGACGTAACCGTGAAGAAGATCAGCGCCAGGCAGGGCGATAGCCTGGCCGTTGACGCGGTCATCATGGAGTTCGGCTGACGGCGCGACGTTGGCCGGATTTTCACCCGGCCAACGCAATGTGCGATTACGCCAACCCTTCGGCCCTGAGCGCATCCTGAACCGCGGGGCGGGCCGCCACGCGTTCCATGAAGTCGGTGATATTCTTCCATTTCTTGACATCGACGCCGACCCACTGGCCCCAGCGCAGCACGGTAAAGGCGTAGGCGTCGGCAACCGAGAATGACTTGCCCAGCATGAACTTGTTGCCGGAAAGCAGATTGTCCACGTAGTCGAGGCGTGTCGAAAGCCGGTCGATGATGATCTTCTTGGCATCCTCCGGCATGGCCTTGTTGAACAGGCTTCCCATCGCCTTGTGAATCTCCGACGCCACAAAATTCAGCGTTTCCATGGCGCGATAGCGGCCCATGGTGCCGGCCTTGGGCAGCAGTTCGGTCGCATCCGCCTTGTCCGCGAGGTACTGGACGATGGTCGAAACCTCGGTGAGAACCTCGTTCTCCTTCATTTCCAGCGTGGGGACATAGCCCTTGCCGTTGATGTCGAGGAAGTTCTTGCCGCCTTCCGTCGTCTTGACCGAGAGATCGACCTTCTCGAGATCGAATTTCTTGCCAAGCTCACGCAATACAATATGGGGCGCAAGCGAGCATGCACCGGGTGAGTAATAAAGTTTCATGGAATCCCTCCTGATTTGCAATGTCACAGCCTTATCAGGAATATGCAACTAAACAAGTAACAGTTTATTGACTGGACTGGATGCGCGCGCGGTTACACATCGACCGGTCCAAAAATGTCGGCAAATGCAGCCATGAGCGCGGCATCCGCTGCTGCCATGCCGGCCGGCAAGCCCAGGTCCGCCAGGCTGGTGACGCCGTGGTTGCTGACCCCGCAGGGCACGATGCCGTCGAAATGCGAAAGGTCGGGATCGACATTCAGGCTGATGCCGTGGAACGATACCCAGTGCCTGACCCTGATGCCGATGGCGGCGATCTTGTCCTCGACCGCAGCACCCCGGTCTGGCCGCCGGACCCACACACCGACCCGGTCCTCCCGCCGCTCTCCCTTGACGCCAAGCGCCGCGAGACTTGCGATCAGCCAGTCCTCAAGCCCTGTCACGAAGGCTCGCACATCGCTGCCCCGGCGTTTGAGATCGAGCATGACATAGGCCACCCGTTGCCCTGGCCCATGATAGGTATATTGGCCGCCCCGTCCGGTCCGGTGCACCGGGAAACGGTCGCGCCAGAGGAGATCGGCGTCATTGGCGCTGGTTCCGGCAGTGAAAAGCGGCGGATGCTCGATCAGCCAGACCCTTTCCGGCGCCTTTCCGGCGGCGATGCCGGCAGCCTCTTGCTCCATCCTCTTGACGGCAAATTCATACGCCACCAGCCCGCTCGAAACCTCCCACGCGACGGGTTGGCGAGAGCGCAGTTGCGGCCTGATCATGTCTCTGGACGTCATTGCAGCGGTCTTACAGCAACGCTCCGGCGCCGGAAAGAAGCGGTTGCTTTCACCCTATCGGCCTGTTAAACACCGCCCGCTTCCATTGCTTTGCGGCCATGGCGGAATTGGTAGACGCACTAGCTTGAGGTGCTAGCGAGTAACATCGTGGAGGTTCGAGTCCTCTTGGCCGCACCATCTGTTTGTTGAAGGCACTAGCGGAACGCAGCTTCACGGAATCAACCGCAAACCCGCCGCCTCCTGGATGGCAGGATGTGATCAGGACGTGTCTTCATATAGTGCATCACGGGCCAGCCCATGGCACTCGCGCAGCACAAAGTCGATTTCCTCTATAGCCTCCTTGCGATGGCCGGGCGGCGGACCGGGGCGGAACGGTAACAAGAAGGTGGGTTTTTGCATCCGGTTGCGCCGGGCTTTCCAGCGCGCCAGACGCCTGGCTTGTTGCGGCAGGTTGTCGAGCGCCATCTTCACCGCGGCGAGACGGCGTCCGAGGCGCGTCGCGTCGATCACATCGATCTTGTCATCCGGCTCAGGGATGGGAATCTCAACTGGCCGGGGCTGGAACAACGGAACGAGCGGACTGTCGGCAAAGACGTGAACGCGAGGGATGACCGTCGCCGCAAAACGCCTCCGGCTGGTGCGGCTGAACCGCTGGCGCGTGTCAAACAGCTGAAACGCGATCTGTCCGCCGCCGTTTCGGGCAAGAACAAGCCCCTTGGGCATCGGACGGAGTGCAGGGGGTTTCACCTTGAGTCCGCGCGCCGCGATGGCAATCAGGCGGCGCACCGCCGATTCCGTTGGGAGCAACATCCGCGACACCGCGTTGTAGAGAGACGGCGGAAGCAACGCCACCATGCCACCTGTTCCCATTTCCACCATGGCGATGAGCATCGCCACGATGCGGCTGAGTGCTGCCTGGTTGCGCTCGATGACCCTGTCCCAGTCCATGTGTTCTGAAATTCCTTCCATAGGACAAATAGAACATAAT
>JANMMJ010000293.1:0-10860 GCA_031373255.1 Hyphomicrobiales bacterium | reverse complement strand
GCCGGAGCGGGTTTCACCTTGAGCCCGCGCGCCGCAATGGCAATCAGGCGGCGCACCGCAGATTCGGTTGGGCGCAACATGCGCGACACCGCGCGATAGAGCGACGGCGGAAGCAGTACCGCCATGGCGCCACTTCCCATTTCCACCATGGCGATGAGTGTCGCGACGATGCGGATGAGTGCCGCTTGGTTACGCTCGATGACCCTGTGCCAGTCCATGTGTCCGTCAAAGTCCTCCTCCAGCCCAGCTAGAACAAAACAAGAACTCTGTCAAGACCTCGCCATCGCCGGAATGCTGACCAGCTCCGGAGCAAACTCCCGTACGGGGTGCCGGGGGCTTTCCGGTTTCTCCAGTCTAAAGGGGTACGGGTGCATCCTTGTGCAGCAATCCCGCGGTTTTCAAATCGCTCCACAGACTGGAGGGAATGTTTGCGCCTAAGGTTTTCATGTTGAGCGCGACTTCGGCCGGAACAGAGGCGCCCGGAATGACGCAGACGACGGACGGGTGCGCCAACGGAAAGCGGAGCGCAGCCTCCACAAGTTTCACACCATGGGACTCGCAGATGTTCTGGATTTTTCCGACACGATCAAGAATGCCCGGTGGTGCCGGCTCGTAATTGTACCAAGCTCCTTGCACCGGACCAGTGGCGAGAATACCGGAGTTGTAAGCGCCACCAATGATGATGCCGATGCCGCGCTTCTGGCACAGAGGCAGGAAGCTTTCGATCGACTCCTGCTCCAGCAGTGTGTAACGGCCTGCGAGCAGAAACAGATCAAAATCGCCTTGCCTTGCCAGAATTTCACACGCCTGCCATTCGTTGACCCCGCCGCCCAGCGCCTTGATGATTTTTTCGTCACGGAGCCTGGCAAGCGCCTTGTAGCCACCCTTCATGAAAGTGGCGATGTGGGCGTCGCGCACAGCCTCTGTCTTGTGATTGAACAGATCAATGTCGTGGCAGAGCAGAATATCGACAGAATCGACGCCGAGACGCTCGAGCGAAAATTCCAACGAACGCATAACTCCGTCATAGGAGTAGTCGTAGACCTCGCGGCGGGAAGGGGTGTCGAAAAACTTGCCAATGCCAGTGCGTTCCTCCGGCTTGCAGGCCTCCATTATGCGGCCCACCTTGGTGGACAGCACATACTGATCGCGGGCCCTTCCCCTGAGGAAATGATTGATGCGGGTCTCGGATAGCCCAAGACCGTAAAGCGGCGCTGTATCGATATAGCGAATGCCGGCATCCCACTGGGCCTGGAGGACCGCTTGCGCCTCTTCTTCCGACCAAGAGCGAAAAAGATTGCCCAGCGGGGCCGAGCCAAAGCCCAGCTCGGTAAAGGAAATTTCGGCGCCCGATGGCGCCTTGAAAATGCTGGTTTTCATTGATCCTGATCGCTTATTGCATGGCAATAGGTTAAGAACAAACATCGCAGAGTCAAATCGAAAGTCGCCAGCATGGAACTCGTACAATCGTCCGAAAAAGAGCCCCGCACGCTTCGCTTGAACCCCCAGGACAATGTTGCGACGGCAGTCGATGCCGTCGATGCCGGAAAGACCAGTTCGGGCATCAAAGCCGGACAGCGCATCCCGAAGGGCCACAAGATGGCGCTTCAGAAAATCGCCAAGGGCGAGCCGGTCCGCAAGTTCGGACAGGTCATCGGTTTTGCCAAATCGGACATTGCGCCCGGTGAATGGGTACATGAGCACAACGTAGAGATGGGAGAATTCGCGCGCGATTACGCATTTGCACAAGACTCCAAGCGTGAAGCCATTCTTCCGGTTGCGCAGCAGAGCACGTTCGAGGGGTTGCGCCGCGCCAATGGCAAGACCGGGACGCGCAATTACATCGGTATCATGACGAGCGTGAATTGCTCGGCTACCGTTGCAACATTCATTGCGCGCGAAGTTGAGCGGTCGGGGATTCTCGCGGACTATCCCAACATCGACGGGATCGTGGCCCTCACGCTCGACAATGGCTGTGTCATCGACTATCGCGGCGCGATCTTCGATATCCTCAAGAGAACCAGTTGGGGATACGCGACCAATCCCAACATGGGCGGTGTTCTGATGGTGGGACTGGGCTGCGAAGGGTTCCAGATCCCGCGCTTCAAGGAGGCCTATGGCGTCACGGAGAGCGACATATTTCGCACAATGACCATCCAGGAAATTGGCGGCACGAAGAAGACGGTGGCCGCCGGGGTCGAGGCGGTGAAAGCGATGCTCCCCGTCGTCAACAATGTGAAGCGCGAGACGCGGCCTTCGTCCGAGCTCATGCTGGCTTTGCAATGCGGAGGATCGGACGGCTATTCCGGCATTACGGCCAATCCGGCACTTGGCATTGCCGCCGATATTCTGGTTCGCAACGGGGGCACGGCGATCTTATCGGAAACGCCGGAAATCTATGGCGCGGAGCATTTGCTGACCCGGCGCGCGGCAACACGCGAAGTTGGTGAAAAGCTGGTCGAGATCATCAAGTGGTGGGAGGATTACGCCAAGCGGAATTTGATGGAGATGAACAATAACCCATCGCCTGGAAACAAGCTTGGCGGCCTGACGACAATTCTCGAGAAATCGCTTGGTGCCGCCGCAAAGGGCGGATCGACAACAATGACCGCCGTCTATCGTTACGCCGAGCCAGTAACAGAGAAGGGCTTCGTCTTCATGGATACGCCCGGTTACGATCCGGTATCGGCGACAGGACAAGTGGCAGGCGGCGCCAATATGCTGTGTTTCACAACCGGACGCGGGTCGGCTTATGGCTGCAAGCCCACACCTTCGATCAAACTTGCCACGAACACCGATATCTACCTCCGCATGATCGACGACATGGACATCAATTGCGGGGATGTTCTCGACGGCATCTCGCTGCAGGACAAGGGTGCAGAGATATTCGAGAAGGTTCTCAGGGTTGCCTCGGGCGAAAAATCAAAGTCCGAAGAGTTGGGCTACGGCAACAACGAGTTCGTTCCCTGGCATGTCGGCGCTACCTTTTGAGCAGGCCCACGATAAAATCTGCCTTGAACCAGTGAGGCACGTGTCCGCAGCCACTGATCATGCGGACTTCAACATTGCCTGGTGCGGCAAGTGCATGATGCGCGGGAACGATCGGGTCGTCCCGGCTGAAAACGGCGGTGACCGGCATCGCCAATTTCACCAGGTCCCTGGTGATCGCGACCTTCTGAAAACTGCCCTCTGCAACTGATGAAACAAGGCGGGTGAGTGTGCCGCGGCCGTCTGCCATGCGCTGCAACTGCGCACCTGCAAATGCGCGCGATGCCTTGACTGGTCCAAGCATCTGGAGCGCATCGAGCAGCTGATCCTCGTTTCGGGCATTCATCATGGCGTCAATGAAGGCGCCGTTGATATCGATGCCAAACCCTGCGGGTGAAAGCAGGATCAGGTGTTTGACACGCGCGCCGAGCCGCGCGGCAATTCGTGCAGCAACAATGGCCCCCAGTGAATGACCGACAAGCACAAGATCACCAGCGGGAAGCTCCGTCTCGACAGCCTCGATTGCTTCATCAAGAGTGGCGGCGCTCTTTGTCGAAGCGCCATGTCCCGGCAGATCGATGGCCATCACAACAAAGCCCGAGCGCTCAAGCATGAGTTTCAGCAGCGCAAAGGATGCCGCATCAGCAAAGAGCCCGTGAATAAGGATGACGCGAGCCGATGATTGCCCCTGGCCCGCCGCCACGACATCCTGGGCGACGATGCGTCCGCCACGTCCGGTTCCCGAAAGTTTTGTCAGATCCGTGCCGGTCCTGCGGGCAACGGAACGGGCTTTGCCGCTGGCGCGGACCTTGCCGCTCACAGGATGGGGTGAAGCGATGACCTTTGGCTTAGCATTGTCAGGGACCGGTGCCGTGATGGCAGGGACGAAAGCGACAGGTGCTTCGCCCTCCACTTCGACCCGGGCGATCGCAGCATCAACCGGGACCCGGTCTTCGGCCTTCACCAGATGCTCGACAAGTTTGCCATCCATAAGTGCGGGACATTCAACAACGGTTTTGTCGGTTTCGACTTCAAGCAGTGTTTCGCCACGCCGGAATGATTCTCCCGGCTGCTTCAGCCAGGCAATGATGCGCCCCTCCTCCATGGTTTCCCCGAGCCGGGGGAGCGGCATATCGATTATGCGGCCCATGATGGCGCTACCCGGTTGACCAGCCAGAGGGCAGTTTCGGCAATGAGCTGTGCTTGCGGCACGGCACCTTTCTCGAGAACCGGCGAAACCGGAATTGGAATATCCTCCCCCGCCACGCGGATCACGGGCTCCTCGAGATAATCAAAGCAGTGCTCGGAAATCCGCGCGCTGATCTCCGCTGCAAAACCTCCCGTCACGGGCGCTTCGGATACAACCATGGCGCGGCCGGTGCGGCGGACGGACTCAAAGATCGTCCCGTCGTCCAGTGGATTGAGCGTGCGCAGATCGATGACTTCCGTTTCAACGCCATGGTCCTTCAGGATATTGGCGGCAGAAAGCGATTCAAAAACCATCTTCGAATAGGTGACGATGGTCAGATCACGCCCTGTACGGCGCACAACCGACTTGCCCCATTCGGCGTCTGCCATACCCGCGTCGAGCGTGCCCTTCCGTACATACAATCCCTTGTGCTCGATGAAGATCACCGGATCGGGCTTGGTCAAGGCAGCCCGGAGGAGATGATAGGCGTCGTTGACCGTTGCCGGCATGGCGACGCGCAGGCCCGGGATGTGGGTGAACCAGGCTTCGAGCGATTGCGAATGCTGAGCGGCTCCGGAGCGGCCGGTTCCGCCCTGCATGCGGAACACGGCAGGCACGCCGATCTGGCCGCCAAACATGTACCGGCTTTTTGCGGCCTGATTGGCAATCTGGTCCATGACCAGCCCGGCAAAATCGACGTACATGAGTTCGGCCACGGGCCTGAGGCCGGTCATGGCAGCGCCTATTGCGGCACCCGTAATACCCGGCTCGGATATGGGCGTATCGATCAGGCGCTGCGGACCGAATTCGTCGATCATGCCCTTGGTTACGCCATAGGCGCCGCCATAGACACCCACCTCCTCACCCAGGACGACAATCGAGTCATCCTCGCGCATCGCATCGATCAGGGCCTGGCGAAGCGCCTCGCGATAGGTGGTTTCAATGGCGCTCATGCCCGATCCTCACCGAGGATTTCGACGAGATGCTGGCGCAAGGGTTTGGGTGGCGGCTCGCCCGCGTCAAACACGTGGTCGAACATGGTTGAAAGACCGGGAGCCGCGCTGGCGATGGCATGATCCACGGCGGCGTCCATTTCGCGCGTTACATCACTGTCGAGCGCGTCAAGCTTCTCGGCTGTCACGGTCTTTCGGGAAATCAAGGTCTCGCGGGCATGGACCACCGGGTCCTTTTTGCGGCCTTCGGCTTCTTCCGCGTCGGTCCGGTAGGGGCTCTTGTCGAGACGGGCGTGGCCGAAAAACCGGAAGCAGGTCAGCGAAATAAACCCCGGCTTGCCATTTCTCGCGCCGGTAATGATACGCTCCGCCTCTTCAGCGGCCTGTTCGACATCCTGTCCGTCAATAATCGCAGCATTGAGGCCAAAGGCTCTCGCTCTTTCATCGAAAGCCACACGCCCGGCAGAACGGTCAACCCGAGTTCCCATGCCGTACTGGTTGTTGATGCAACAGAACACGACGGGCAGCCCCCAAAGCGCTGCCATGTTCATCGATTCGTAAAGTACGCCCTGCTGCATCGCGCCATCGCCGAAGAATGCGATTGAAACATTGGATTTGCCAAAGCGCTTGTACGAGAGTCCGGCGCCGACGACATGGGGGATGCCGCCGCCCACGATCGCATTGGCGCCGAGATGGCCCAGCGCCATGTCGGCGATATGCATGGAGCCGCCCTTGCCCTTGCAATAGCCATCTTCCTTGCCGGCGATTTCCGACATCATCTTCTTCGGATCGGCACCCCGCGCAATGAATATACCGTGACCGCGATGATGCGTGGTGAAGGTGTCGCCCGGCTCCATGGCGTTTACGATGCCTGCGACAGCCTCTTCGCCAATCGACATGTGCAGCATGGAGCCGGCCGTCTGGCCACGGATGAACAGTTCATTGACGCGCTCCTCGAAGGTGCGGATGCGCCTCATGGTGCGGTAAAGTTCGAACAGTAGCTGATTGCCGCCCCTGGCCATGACGTATCATTCTCCGGCGTTCATGTGATCGGGCTATGTAGCGGCAGGCCCTGTGCCGGGCTAGGGCCAATTTTCGGAGATCAGGCATACGGCCGCCGCATCGTCGCGAGGCTTAAATCGCGGGTACTTCCGGCACTCCGGATCACCCGCTTCAATAGTTCTAAGTTCGGCGAGCAGGCTTTCAGGCCCCCGGTTTGCAGCCGCCGCGAGGAGGCTTTCATCATCATAGGCCCGATAGTTTTCGACCAGCCGGTAGAATCCGTCGGTACATAACAGCATCGTGCGCGGATCCTCGATTGCAATGTATTGCACGAACTGCAGGCACGAGGGGTCGGCCTCGAGAATACCGTAGCCGCCCGGCCGATTTCGCTTCTGGCGTGCCTCCAGGATCATTGGCCGGAACTCGTGGACGATCTGTTCCTGGGAAAGGCCTCTCCGGCGCAATACCTCGGTTTTCAGCTTCAGCTCACGGTCCAGCCATTGCAGGGGAAATTCGGTGTATTCAAAGAATGTACCGTTCCTTTCGGAAACGAGAAGGCTGGAGTCGCCGATCCGCAGGGCATCCCAGCGTCCCTCGTGTTCGCGGGCAAGAAGCAGGCAGCATGCGGGGGGATCGTAGCCAGGCGGGGCATCAACTTTCGCAGAAACCAGATGATCCACCAACGCAGACATGATCACCGGCAAGGGCACTGGTTCGACCAGCAGGCGTTTCAGTTCAGTATCGACAGTCTGAACAAACCAGGCCGCGTCGCTTCCCGCCGGATAGAGAGATTGCTTGTTGATTCCAGTGACGCCATCGAGAACCCATGCGGCCGTGATCGCCGACCGATCGCCGAGGTAACCAGCCCTATCCTCATTTACGGCGCCCGCACCATCGCAGACCGATCCTGCGAGGCGAAGTGACATGTCAGAGGGTCACAACCTGTCCGGTCCTAACACTTTCGTCAGCCGCCAGCACGATGCGCAGCGAATTGATGGCATCGGCGACATGCGGCGATGTGTCGATGTCATTGACAATCGCATCGAGAAACTGCTGCTGTTCGCGGTTGCAGAGCTCCTGGTGGCCGGGTTCGTCTTCCATGCGGATGACTTCATCAGGTGAAGCAAATGTGCCTTCGGGAGTCAGCAGGCCATGATGCAGCCTGAGCGCACTGGTCCTCGTATGACTGTCGATATCGGCGGAATCAGTCTTTGATTCTTCCATGACAATCGAAACACAACCCCTGGGTCCAATCATGTCCTTCACGAAGAAAGCCACCTCGCTCATCATTGGCCCCCAACCGGCCTCATACCAGCCAATCGAGCCGTCATCGAACGTCACGTGAAGGTGGCCATAGTTGTACATGCTTTCATGGACTTCATTTGTCAGCCGCGCACCAATGGCATGTACGCGGAGAGGCCGTGCTTCCGTCACCTGGCACATGACATCGACATAGTGAACCCCGCAGTCGACGATAGGTGAGATCGAATTCATCAGATGCTTGTGCACTTGCCATTGCGCGCCGGAAGACTGCTGGTTGAGATTCATGCGCATCACAAGGGGCTTGCCCAGCGTCTTGCCGATCTCGACGAACCTTACCCAGGAAGGATGAACGCGCAGAATGTAACCGATGACCAGTTTCCGTCCGGCCTGCTTCGCCAGCGCCGCGATCTCCTCGGCCTCAGCGACTGTCTCGGCGAGCGGCTTTTCGATAAAGACGTGGCAACCGGCAGCGAGTGCAATCCTGGCGTAGGCGGCATGGGTATCCGGCCAGGTATTGATCGATACCGCGCCGGGCGCCAAGATCCGCAACGCTTCGGCATAGTCAGCAAACAGCGGGACGCCGGGGAATTCCGCGGCAATCGCCGGAACGTCGTGAATACCACGGCTGCACAGACCGGCGATCTCGAAGCCTTCGATTGATTTGTAGGCGCGGGCATGGCTCAAGCCCATGTTGCCGAGGCCAACCACCAGAACGCTGATCTTCTTCATGCTCCCTCAATCCAGGTCTTTTGAACGATCAATTCATCGCCGAGATGAACGAGGCTCGCAAGGTATCCCTTGGCGATCCGGCCCAGTTCTCTATCGAGATGCAAAAACGTGGCTGGATTGAGCGATGCCATGCGCAACGCATCGGCCAAGGGAACGTCCAGCGTGTTCACGCAGTAGCGGACAGCCTCATCGATCGTCAGGTTTGAGCCAGCCAGCGTTCCATCGGGCAATTGCAGGCGGCCATCGATGCGAGCAACCTTGCGGCCCTGCAATTCAAAGGTATCGGGGCCGCCTGCTGCCGGCGGCATGGCATCGGTAATCAACATGATGCGGTCACCGCGCTTGGCGGCAATTGCTACCCGCATGGCGATGTCCTGGACGTGGTAGCCATCGGCAATGAGCCCACAAAAGCTGTTGGGGCTGGCGAGGGCGGTGCCGACCATGCCGGCCTCACGGCCGGTCATCTGGCTCATGGCATTGAAGATATGAGTGAAGGCGGTGGCGCCTGCCTGCAACGCGGCCAATGCTTCTGCGGCCGTCGCCTCGGCATGGCCAAGGCTGACGAGAACACCCTTGCTGACAAGCTCAGCGATCATCGATGGCGATACGCAGTTGGGCGCAAGGGTCAGCATCAGCCTTCCGCAATCGGCCGCAGCCAGGGTTTCGATATCGCTTTCGGTCAGCGCCCGGATGAAGCGCTGGTCATGGGCGCCCTTGCGCTTCGCGTCGAGGAACGGACCTTCCACATGTATCCCGAGGACGGCAGCATTTCCCTTCACACGCGCGTCGCGGACTGCCGTGATCGCGCTGATTGTCACTTCTGGCGCGTCGGTGATGACCGTGGGCAAAAGCCCCGTCGTGCCGAACAGGCGGTGGGCGGAGGCGATGGCGTTGACCCCTTCAATCGTCGGGGTTTCATTCAGAAGGACGCCACCTCCGCCGTTGACCTGCACATCGATGAAACCTGGCACAAGAAGGCCGCCGTCCAGATGCCGGATCTCGATTCCCGAGGAAACCTGTTGAGTTGATTCTATCGCAACAATGCGCCTGCCTTCGACGATGACTGCCTGATCATCCCGGAAATCCTCGCCGTCAAAAATACGGGCGCCGGTGAGGGCAAAAGCCATCAAATCGTCTCCGTCACTTTTCGGAGAAGACGCGGGCGATCCGGATCGCGCCCCAATGATCTGGCGACACGTTCGATGCAGGGATAGGCCGTCTGGATGATTGAAACAGGGTCAAGCAGAGCATGCCGCGTGGACTCGAAGGAGACACCCTCACCTTCAATCACAACGACATTTGCTCCGGTTCTCCGCATTTTGGCGATCGCTTCCACTGTCGATGGTCTGGACTGGTCGCCGGGTGAATAAACCAAAACAGGAAATCCATCCCCAAGGAGCTCAAGCGGGCCGTGCATGACTTCGGCAATCGAATAGGCCTCGGCATGAATGGCGCATGTTTCCTTGAGTTTGAGCGCGGTTTCGGCGGCAATGGGTTGAGATGGCCCGCGACCCAGCACGTAAAGCGACTCGGCGCCTTTCGCCAGGTCCAATACCTCCGGCCAGTCGATCCGAGACGCCCGGCTCAATGTTTCGGGCAGATCGCCTACGGCCGCGATCATTTGAATGTCATCAAGCCAGTGCGCGACAATGGCCGCACCCGCGGCCAGAGAGACGATGAATGACTTTGTCGCTGCGACGCTCAATTCCTCCCCTGCATTCAATCCGAGGCAAATGTCGGCACTGCGAGCAGCGGGTGAATCCTCGACATTGACCAGTGCCACCGTCAGGGCGCCGGCCTTTCGCGCTGCCTCCTGGAGAGCAACGATGTCAGGGCTCTTTCCCGATTGGGAAATTGTGATGCAAACAGCACCCCTGGCGTGAAGCTGGGCGCCATAGACCGAGACGACCGATGCACCAATCGAGCAGCAGGGTGTGCCGGTGAGAATCTCCGTCAGATATTTGAAGTATCCCGCGGCGTTGTCGGAGCTGCCGCGTGCCGAAGTGAGCACAACGGGCGGAGAGAGTTCGCGCAATCGCCGGCCAAGGTCCCTGATGACCTTGCTATTCCGGTCAAGAAAGCGTGCGACCGCCTCTGGCGATTCTGCGGCTTCGCGGGCCATGTGGCTCATGGACGGGGCTCTCCAGCAAGGGAAAGCTCGGCGACAAAATCATAAGAGTCGCCGCGATAGTGCGATCTGGTGAACTCGACGATCCGGCCGTCGGCCAAGTAGGAAATGCGCTCGATGAACAATGCCGGACTTGCCTCGGCCTGGCCCAGGAGCCGCGCTTCGCTGGCCGTCAAGGCCGTCGCATGAAGCCGCTGTAAAGCCCGTACAGGGCGAAATCCCCGGACTTCAAGTGCGGCGTAGAGCGAACTGCCCACCTCCTCGGGATTGGGCAGGAAGCGGAAGGGAATGACAGCATGTTCAATCGCCATGGGTATGCCGCCGGCGCGGCGCAGGCGATGGAAGCGCGACACTGTTTCACCTGGCGAGACAGAGAGCTTGAGGGCTTCCTCGGGTGTCGGCAATCCAGTTGAACGATCCAGCCAGTCGGCATCGGTGTGAAGACCGCGCAATTGCATGTCCTGGGTGAAGCTGGTGAGGCGCGAAAGCGGTTGCTCGATCCGGCGCGGATGTCCGTTCACGTAGGTTCCAGATCCACGGCGCTGCACCAATACGCCTTCTGTCACGAGTTCGCGGAATGCCTTGCGGATGGTGACGCGCGAGACCTC
>JANMMJ010000284.1:0-2075 GCA_031373255.1 Hyphomicrobiales bacterium | reverse complement strand
GCAAGAAAGCGCCAAGTGGGTGTCGGCCAAGCCGGACTTCCTGGTGCACGTCAATGTGCTATCGGCTCTGTTCCGGGGCAAGTTCCTGGGCCTGCTCATCCAGGCGCACGCCGATGGCCGCCTGCAGTTCCATGGGCGGCTTGCAGGCCTTGCCAACAAGAAGACGTTCAAGCGGCTCATTGGGCCGCTGTATCGGATCGACTGGGTCGTCTATTGCAAAGACCCGTTCGGCGGCCCCGAACAGGTGCTGCGCTACCTGTCGCGCTACACGCACCGCGTCGCCATCTCCAATCGCCGGCTGGTGGCGGCCGACGATGGCGGCGTGGCGTTCCGTTGGAAGGACTATCGTGTCGACGGTCCCGAGCGCTGGAAGACGATGACCCTGCATCCCCACGAGTTCATCCGGCGGTTCCTGCTGCACGTCTTGCCCAAGGGCTTCCATCGCATCCGCCACTACGGGTTGTTCGCCAACGGCAATCGGGCCGACGCCATCGCCCGGGCGCGCGAGCTGTTGGCCGTGGCGCCGCCGCCGCCCAAACCCGAGCCCGCCAAGCCTGCCGCCGACGAGCCGCGCGTGCTGCCGACACTATGCCCCTGCTGCGGCGGACGCATGCACGTCATCGAGACGTTCGAGCCGGGCAAGCTCCCGAGGCATCACCCATCGCCGACACCGGCCGTCATGAGGTTGGATACGTCATGAGGCAATCGCGCCGTCTGGCCTACGCAACAGACGATCGAACTTGCTGGTTCCGCACCGGCAACCAACCCGGCTGCGCCATCGGCCTCGATCGACTGGAAAATGACCATTGTCGGCACTCCCAAGCAACGGTCCTGTGCCCTCGACCGGCCTGCAAGCCGATCCGTCGCGCCGGATCAAGGAGCCACTCCTGCGGGCGACTGAGCTTCACCGCGACAACGCCAACCGCTGAATCCCCATAGAGCCTGCCGCACCGTCACGGCCCCACCTCTCGCGACTTCCTGCCTTGGCGCTTCTCCGACGCCGGCCTATGCTGCGTGGGGTGACGGCGTCGCCACCGGCGTCCGAGAAACCTGCACAGGTGCTGCCGATCTCCGATGTCGTGCGAACGACTTCAGCAATTTTCGGAAGCAGACAGTCACGGGCGGCCCTTTCCGCTGGTCCGCAGGCACCCCGCGGCGCGCCCTAAAGCATCACTTCTTCATGAATGCTGTGAGCAGGCCAAAGATTGCCACAACCAGTGCGATGGTCGCCATTTTTTCGCGATACTCCAACTGCTGCCACTTCCTGCCGACACTACGTATCAATCGAACAGGCCAGTGCTCTGAGTATTCGGCATGCCCCATCTTTACGAATTCTGCTGCCACGTCTTCGGGAAGTTTCGGAGTTGAGCCGGAACGGTGCACCCCGCCTCGCCCATCATGGACGCCGGGATGCTCGTGCGAGATTGTCATTCGGATATGGACGTCAGTCATTAGGTCGTCCTTCAATTACGGCACGGGAAAGCCTCCCGCATCGCGGCAACAAATGTGATGCTTGCCGGCTCGTGCCACCGCTGAGGGGTCTTGTCCATCCATTTGACCCAGATCGCTGCTTGCTGCTCCCGTGTCGCCTGTTGCCCGTTCAGACACCACGGCAGCGCAGTGCTCCCGGACTTGATCGAACCGATTACGTATCCATCGGTCACACCCATTATGAATCCAAGACAGAGCCCGAAGGATGACGCAGCTCGAGCACTTGTAGGGGCCCCCGTGGTCACCTCCGGCACGAAGCGGCAATAGTCAGCAATGGCTTTGGCGGTCTCTTGCGCGTTCACGGTGGACAAGGTTGCCCACAGAATCAGGCTCGTCGTTATCGACAAGCATCGCATGGCCATTGTTGATCCCCTTAGAGCCAAGCTGGCGATAACAATGTAGAGAAACAAGAACCCGTGTTGCTAGGCGGGTCTTTTCGTCAGCGCAGCGCTTAGTTTGATGATCCACAGCTGTCCGATAGTCCAGTCCAGTAATGTGCCGAGCAGCTTTCACTTCCGCTGTTCTCTTGGGAAGCCGACGCACTATAGGCGGTCTGGCATTTCTGCGGAAGACCGGAATGGGTC
>JANMMJ010000230.1:0-17513 GCA_031373255.1 Hyphomicrobiales bacterium | reverse complement strand
TTCGCCGGAAAGGGCGGCGGACAGATCGCGTTTCAGCTGTTCGACACGCGCCAGAGGTTCAGCCGCTTCAAACGAAGACGTACTTCCGCCACGGTCATTCCCCGCATTCACGTCTTTGCCGACAGTCCGCTCGTCCCGTTGTTTCTGCCCCGGCCAGTTGAGAGTCCCATCCCTGAGCCGGATGAGACGGTCGACATCGTCGATGCGACGCGCCTCGGCCGCCGTCTCGCCGCGGTGAAGATGGCGCTGGAGAACCAGCCGCAACAAGCCAGGCGCCTGGCGCGCTGGAAGCCCGGCGCGACCGGATGCAAAAACCCGCCTTCTTGTCGCCGTTCCGCCCCGGTCCGCCGCCCGGCCATCGCAAGGAGGCCATAGAGGAAATCGACTTTGTGCTGCGCGAGTGCCATGGGCTGGCCCGGGACGCACTCTATGAAGACACGTCCTGAGCCCATGTAGCCATCGAAGAGGCGGCGGGTTCGCGGTTGATGCCGTGAGGCCTTGTTGTGCTATGGTGGAATCAGTTTGCTGGCGTTCACGTGCCGTCGACGGGGAGAGGCTGTCCGTCGATGAATCCGGTTCCGTCAAGCTGGTAGATGTCGGGGCGGAACTGTACGCGGCCGTCCTGGCTGGCCCAGGCGGTGAGGTACATGATGCGCACTTCGGCCCGCTTGCGCACGGTCACGTCATAGCGCTGCTGGCTGGTGGCGATTTCCTCGATATAGGCGAGGTCGAAGCCATCCTGGCCGGCGAGAATCCAGTCCACCAGATCATGCACCTTGTCGATGCGGATGCATCCCGAACTCTGGTAGCGGTTGCTCTCGGCGAACAGTTCCTTGTGCGGCGTATCGTGCAGATAGACATGGAAGGGATTGTGGAAATTGATCTTTACCGAAGCCATGGCGTTCTGGTCGCCGGGCTCCTGGCGGAAGAAGTAGCGGTCAGCGGAGACTGCCGACCAATCCACAGTGAGTGGATCGATTTCCGGACCGCCGACGCTGTCGAAAACCCGGATCTGCATTGACTCAAGGGCATGCGGATCGGCGAGCAGTTTGGGGATCAGATCCTTCTGGACAATCGAAGCGGGCGCATTCCAGTAAGGATTGAAGTTGATTTCGCTGATCTGCGAATTGAGTGCCGGCGATGGGCGCGAAGGCTTGCCGGCGACAATGTTGTGGCGGGAATAGACCGTCGTTCCGTTGACGGTTTCCAATTGTGCCGATGGCACATTGACCAGGATGTAGCGTGGTCCCAACGCTTCAATGTGCTTGAGCACGCGGGGGTAATTGGCTTCAAGCTGGAAAAGCCGTGTCTCGGCTGCAACATTGAGCTCCGCCAGGGTGCGCACCTGGACCTTGCCGCTTACAGCCAAGCCGTGATTGGACTGAAAAGCCCGCACCGCCTTTTCAACATCGAGGTCAAATTTCTCCGGTTTTTCAATCGCAAGTGCGTCGATGGTGAGGTAACCCTCGCGGATCAATCGCTGCCTGAGAAGTATAACCTCGTCGCGGCTGTCACCACGGGCAAGCTTTTGCTCCGGCAGCACCGGCCAGCCACCGTTCACGGTGATATCCTGATACATGGCGATTGCCTGCTGCATGGCCTCGCCGGAATTAGCTGAGAGCATGGCCGATTCTTCCTGCCCGGCAAGGATTTCCGTCTGCGTGACGGCCTTGCCGGCCTTGGCTGGAAGGGTGGCGATCGAGCCTGTCTGCTCGGCCCAGGCGGGTGCTGTGCCTGCCACAAACAAGCCAAGCAGGAGGGAGCGGCGGGTACTCATGAACACGGGGCGTTTCCTTTGGGGATCTGAAGCCAGCCCCCAGACTCCACAATGTTGGTAAACCGCCTGTTAAGATCAAGTGATGGATAGACCCATGACTTCCCGCCTGTAGGGTAATTCATCGGGGCCGGGTGCGGGTTGACCCAATTCTTCGGCATAGCGGCGTCCGGCGTGAACGGCGTGGGCGATGGTGGCCGGCGCCCAGGCATCGCCGATGACGCGAAATGCTGCTCCAACGGCCTGTAGTTCCTCGGTCAAACCAGCCTCTGGCAGCCGCATGGTGACAAGCACCACGGCGCCACACTCATGTTTCTGCTGGTCGCCGGAGAATACGCAACTTGTGACCACGTGATCGGGCGCAACCTGCGCAAATGTCCGGTTGGCCACGATCACGACGCCGCGCTCCAGAAGCCGCGACTGAATTCGCGATTGTTCGAGAGATGCGCGGGTGTAGCTGGAGGCAAGGGCGGAAGGCGTTACGAGTGTCACTTTCCTGCCATGCTTGACGAGAAGCTCGGCCAGCACACCGCCCATATAATAGTGATCGTCATCGAAGATCACGACGCTTTCGGATTGGGGCAGCCTGCCGTCCAGCAAATCATCGGGCGTAAGGACCTGGGCGTCAGCCGCAATTTCGAGTGGCTTCAGCAACTGGCGTCCGATGCCGTCGGCACGCCATTTTGCGCCGGTGGCCAGCACCACGTGATCAGCCCCGAATTCCGCCACCTGTGCTGCGGTCATCGGGCTTTCTAGGTAGACGTTCACATTGGTCATCTTGCCGATCTGCAACATACGCCAATCGCGAACCCGGCCCCATGCAGAGAGCCCCGGCAGGCGGCACTCCCTTGCGACACGCCCGCCAGCCTCACCCGCCGCATCGGCGATAGTGACCTGATAGCCACGCTGGCCAAGGGCGCGTCCTGCTTCGAGCCCGGCCGGTCCGGCCCCGATGATCAGGACGGATTCGGCCGCATGAGCGACGCTGATGCGCTCCGGATGCCATCCCCGGCGCCACTCCTCGCCCATTGACGGATTCTGGGTGCAGCGGATCGGCGACATGGTGTAATCGCCAGTGACGCAGACGTTGCAGCCGATGCATTCGCGAATGTCGTCAAGGCGTCCTTCTTCGATCTTCTTGGGCAGGAAGGGATCGGCAATCGAGGGGCGGGCCGCACCGATCATGTCCATGATGCCCTGGCGGATGACCCGCACCATGGCATCGGGCGAGGTGTAGCGGCCGACACCAACGACCGGTTTGGTCGTGAGCTTCTTGACGCCGCTGATGTAGGGCTCCTGGAACCCTTCTTCCGAGAATCGCGAAGTCTGTGAGTCGTGGTCCCAATGGGCCAATGAAAGGTCCCAGAGATCGGGGAGTTCGGCGATCATCGAAATCGCGTCCTCGACTTCGGCGGGCTCAAGGCCATCAGGCCCCATGAACTCACTCATCGCAATGCGGACAGGCACCGCACAGGTATCGCCGACGGCGTCCTTTGTATCCTCGATCACTTCGCGCAGGAGGCGAACGCGGTTTTCAAGGCTGCCACCATATTCATCGCTGCGGTCATTGGTGGCGCGGGAGAGGAACTGCTGGAAGATTCCAAGGCCATGGCCCGCATAGACGTAGATAATATCGAAACCCGCTGTGCGGGCGCGCAAGGCGGCCTGGCGGTGCATCTGGCGGAGGTTGCGGATATCGCTGCGGTCCATGGCACGGGCCTGGACCGGATCATGATTGTAACTGGCAGCGGGCAGGGCGCGGGGCGCCATGGGGGCTTCGCGCGACCACAGATTTACCGCGGTGAAACCTGAATGGCACAGCTCGATGCCGGCCAGCGAGCCGTGGGCTCTTATGCTTGAGGCAATGCGGGCCAGCATGGGGATATCCTGATCGCTCCATATGCGGAGTTCCACATATGGCGTCACGTCGGCTCCGGGGTGGATTTCCGCCATCTCGGTGCACACTACTGCCCAGCCGCCCTCGGCCTTGACACCGCGCATGGCCGCGTTAGCCGAGGCATCGCGCCAGCCCATGCCGTTGCAATGGGGAACCTGGTAAAAGCGGTTGCGTGCCGTCAGGGGGCCGATGCGGACCGGTTCAAAAAGGATATCGTAACGTGGATCGCGCATGATCTGCCTTTGAAATGGAGGCAAACTCCTAGCAAATGCGAGTGTGGTAATCCAGCAACAGACGCTACGCCGTGGCTTGAAGTTTCTTCGATTTCGGTATTCTATTGGCTTGGGGAACGGCTGAATGCACAAAGCGTGGCCGCTAGATGGGGCAGATCATGAAGCTTTCACTGAAACACCTGCTTGCCGGAGCCGGCGTCGTGGCCTTCACGGTGGGCGCGTCGGATGGACCGGCGGTTGCGGCTGGATTTGCCGTTCGAGAACAATCGGTTGAAGGCCAAGGTTCGTCCTTTGCCGGCGTGGCTGCGGGTACGAACGGTTTGTCCTCGATGTTCTGGAACCCGGCGACTATCACCCAGCACAACGAGCAGGGGTACAGTTCCGAGTCGAATTTCAGCCTGATCGCGCCCACTTCGCGTGCCGATGACGGGGCGGGTTTTCCGGGCGACTCCAACAGCGGCAACATTTCGGACTGGGGGCTGGCACCGGCATCCTACAATGTCTACGGCCTGACCGATGATATTACCGTGGGGTTGGCCATGGGCGCGCCATTCGGGCTTTCCACCAATGCTGACCTTTGGGCTGGATCGCTGCACGGTGATGAATCATCGGTCGTCACGTTCAACGCCAATCCCAACATTGCCTACAAATTCAACGATGTGCTGAGTGTGGCTGTCGGTGTGCAAGCCGAATACATGAAGGTGAGACTCACATCCGACACGCCGTTTCCGCTCGGCGGCGGCGCTATTCCAACTGGTACGCAGGTGTTCCGGGCGAGCGCCGACGATATCGGCTTTGGCTTTACTGCGGGCATCCTATTCGAACCCAGCGATATGACGTCGATTGGCCTTGGGTTCCGCTCGTCAATCAGTCATTCGCTGCAAGGTGACGGATCGCTGCTGACGGCTGGCTACGATGGCGATGTCAGTGCTGACTTCGACTCGCCGGAAACCATTACCTTCGGCATCCGGCAAAAAGTCGATGAAGATCTGACGCTCATGGCTGGCGTGGAATGGGCCAACTGGAGCCGCTTCAAGAGCCTCGATGTGATCCGCGACGATACCGGCGCAGTGCTGGCCACCACTCCTGAAAAGTGGAAAGACTCGTGGTTTTTCTCAATCGGCGCCGAATATCAGATGAACGACGACCTCCTGGTACGGGCCGGATTTGCCTATGAGGACTCGGGCGTGCCCGATGCCACACGTACGCCCCGGGTTCCCGACAATGACAGATACTGGCTGTCAGCGGGTGCGAGCTACAGGGTCAATGACTGGATCACCGCCAACCTGGCCTACAGCTATGTTTTCGTCGAAGATGGTTCGATCAACCTCGCGGCGCCATCGCCACTGACCGCAAATTTCGAGCAGCAGCTGCATATCATTTCCGCAGGCGCCACTCTGGATTGGTGAAACCGAACTTAACCCGGATTTCCACGCTCTGACAGGAAGCGTTCAAATTCCTCGCTGTCGCGGGCTTCGCGAAGCTTCTGTATGTGCGCCGCGAAAGCAGCTTCCTCATCCTCAAGGCGCTTCAGGGTCTGGGTCTTGTAGGCATCGAAGGCAGCATTTCCAGTCGCGGCGGTTTTGCGGGCAGGGCTGATGTAGGACTTCAACTGGCTGGCTGCATCGTCAACCAACCCGTCGATGCTTCCGCCCCACAGGATATAGCCAATCGCCAGAAAGCCCAGCGGCCACCACACAACAAAACCCATAATCACGGCGAAGATCGCCAAGGGTGACCAGCGGCGCTGGCGTGCATTCGAAATCATGATTTTGCCCTCCGTTTCAGTAGCTGGTTACATTTGGTGTCTGCGTTTACAACGTCAAGGGCTTCGCGTAGCGTGCGCTGCAACATGATCCGGACATTGCCTGAATTCGGAGATATCGAAGCCGCTGCTCGCCGACTTGAAGGGTTCGCGGTCAAGACGCCGCTCATCGAAAACGCCAAGCTCAATGAAATCACGGGGGGCAGGATTTTCGTCAAGGCAGAGTGCCTGCAACGCACCGGTTCATTCAAGTTTCGCGGTGCCTGGAACTGTATTTCGCAGCTCGGTTCCGAGATTTCCTCGTGTGGCGTCGTTGCATATTCTTCCGGCAACCATGCGCAGGGCGTCGCGGCGGCGGCCCAATTGCGCGGGTTTCCGGCAACAATCGTCATGCCTTCCGATACGCCCGAGATCAAAAAGGCGAACACGCGCGGCTATGGCGCCAAGATCGTGCTTTATGACCGTGCAACCGAAAGCCGGGAGGCCATAGCCGACAAAATTGTTGCTGAAACAGGCGCTGTGCTGGTTCCGCCGTTCGAGCATCGCGATGTCATTTCGGGCCAGGGTACTACAGGGCTTGAGCTTGCCGAACAAGCGCGCAGCGCTGGCGTGGAACTCGAGGATGTTCTCGTGTGCTGCAGCGGCGGCGGGCTTACGGCGGGAATTGCCCTGGCCATCGAAGGAAAATCGCCCCGGACGCGCGTTTTTGCGGTGGAGCCGGAAGGATTTGACGACTATCGCCGGTCACTGGTTTCGGGGCAGCGGGAGAAAAATCCAAGAAGCAGCGGTTCGATTTGCGATGCGCTGTTGACTGCGCAGCCCGGCGAGATGACTTTTGCAATCACTCAGCCCCGCCTTGCCGGCGGACTTGCCGTTTCCGAAGCGGAGGTTCGCACGGCGGTGCGCTTTGCGTTTGAAACTCTCAAACTTGTCGTCGAGCCCGGCGGCAGCGTGGCGCTGGCCGCAGTGCTGGCCGGCAAGATCGAATGCAAGGGCCGCAACGTTGCCGTTATTGCGTCGGGTGGCAATGTCGATTCCGGGTTGTTCAGGGATATTCTTTCCGGAACCTAAACTTGGGGCGCCATCGATCTATCCGCAGCTTAAGAAACTCGTTGCGGACAAAGTTTATGACAGCGCCCAGTTCCGCGATGCACCTTGCGGTGTTCGCAGTTCATTCGAGCAGGTCGGGCTGCTCGCGGATCATGCGGTTCCACAAAGGCTGAAACTGCAGCCATCCAACGAAGTGAGAGCCGGAGACAGTGCGTGCGGCTCGGGCATTTTCCGCATCGACCAACAGCGGTCTTCCGATCGACTCCGCCAGGAACTGAGACTGGCAACAGCGCTCCATGGCGATGAACCACCATACAGCTTCATCGACACTGTGGCCCACCGTGAGAAGGCCGTGGTTGCGCAGGATCATTGCCTTGCTCGAACCCAAAGTCGCAGCAAGCGCCTCGCCTTCAGTCTTCTCGGTCACCAACACCCGGGTATCGTCAAAAAATGCATGGTCTTCGAAAAACGCGCAGGCGTCCTGGCTGATCGGATCGAGGAGGCGGCCAAGCGAGGACCATGATTTCCCGTAGATGGAATGCGTATGCGCAGCTGCAATCACATCGGGGCGGGCCTGATGGATCGCCGAATGGATGGCAAACGCCGATACGTTGAGGACCCCATCGCCTTCGACGACGGCGCCACGCTCATCGACACGTATGAGGTCGGAACAGCAGATGTGGCCAAAGTGCATGCCAAATGGGTTTACCCACAGCGTATCGAGAAATTCGGGGTCCCGCATGGTGATGTGACCGGCAACGCCTTCCGCCAACCCAAGGGCGGAGAGGGCGCGGAATCCGGCGGCCAGCCGCTGCTTGCGGCTCTGACGTTCCTCAGCCAGACTCGCGGAAGGAGGCGGGGCTAACCTGGCAAAGCTGCCGGCATAGGCTTGGGACTTTTCGTCTGCCGGACGGGATTGGCCGAAACTCATGTCATCGTGGGGCGTCATGGCGATCTCTTGTTTTGCTTTTGGTCTGGACATGCGTTCCAGCCACGATTTCAATCTCCACAATCCGGCCCTTGCCGTATCGGACGGGTCCTCAAAACTTCTGAAAAGCTCCGAAAACCTGTGATAACTTGTCTCAATGTCTGAGGGCGGGTTCAAATTCGGGGCGTTCCTGCTCGATACCGAGACGGGCACGCTGTTCCGCGAAGGCTCTCCGGTGCCTGTTTCATACCGGGGCCTGATGCTTCTTTCCGTACTTGTCCGGAAAGCGGGAAGTATTGTTTCCAAAGACGAACTGCTGGATGCCGTTTGGCCAGACATGGTGGTTGAGGAAGGTAATTTGTCCACCCAGGTGGCGGTCCTTCGCAAGGCTCTGGGTGCTGCTCCCGATGGCAATGACTACATCGTGAATGTCCCCCGCATCGGATACCGGTTTGCGGGTGCAGTCGAGCAAAAGACCTTCGCATTGGCTCAGCCAGATATCAGCAATCATGCGGCCGATCCCGGTCCCTCGATTGCCGTTCTGCCTTTCGTCAACCTGGCATTGGACGCTGAGCAACAGTATTTTGCGGAAGGCCTGGCGGAAGACATCATCACACGGCTTTCGCGCTTGTCCTGGCTGTTTGTTTCGGCACGCAATTCGTCCTTCACCTATCAAGCAAAGGGTGTCGACATCAAACGCGTGGGTCAGGAGCTTGGTGTGCGTTATGTGCTGAGCGGAAGCGTCAGGCGTTCGGGAGAGCGCCTGCGGGTGACGGCACAACTCAATATGGCCGAAACAGGAGAGCAGGCCTGGGCGGAGCGTTATGAGCTTGTGCTCAGTGACTTCTTTTCGCTCCAGGACGACATTGCCGAGAGTGTTCTGGCGGCTATTGAGCCCGAGCTATACCGCGCCGAGAACGAGCGATTTCAAAGCCGGGCACCACAGAGCCTCGATGCCTGGGGTTATGTGATGCGGGCCATGCCGTCGATCTGGACTTGGGGTTCGCCCGAGGAGATCGACATGGCGCAAGGACTCCTGCGGTCGGCCATTGCCATCGATCCGGTCTACGCGCGCGCCAACAGCCTGCTGGCCTGGACATACGCGGCACAGGCACACACCGGTCATCCTCTGGCTGAGGAGCGGCTTGCCTTCGCCAAGACCACCGCGATGCTGGCCATGCAGACCGATCCTCATGACGCGTGGACACACTTTGCACTGGGATATGTCCAGATGGTGTCGCGGAACTTTGAACTCGCCATCGAGTCTCTGCTGGAAGCATTGAACCTCAACCCAAGTCTATCTCTTGCACACCTGATTGCGGGGTCGACTTATGCCTACAATGGCATGAGCAAGGAAGCGTTACATCATCTCGGTATTGCTACGCGCCTTAGCCCACGGGACATCACCCAGGCCGCAAACTATTCCGTTACCGGGCTTTGCCACCTTATTGGTGGCCAGTTTCGTGATGCGATGAGTTTTGAGCGGAAGGCCGTGCAGCTTCGTCCCCATTTCGGAACTGCCTGGCGGACCTATGCTGCGGCCGCAGGTCTCGCAGGGGAGATCGAAACAGCACAAACGGCTCTAACTGAGGCGAAGCGCTTGCAACCCACGCTCAGTCTCGAGTGGGTGGAACGTTATCATCCCATTGTGCAATTGCAGCACCGGCAACTTTACTGCCAGGGATTGCGAGCAGCAGGATTGAGCTAAATCAGGTCAATTAAGCCTGCCGGAAGTTAGCTTGCTACAGATTCCGGAATTTCGTTCGTCAGCGGGATGTCCTGGCTGTCGCCGGATTTGCGGCGGACGATGACGACGCGCTTTCGCTCTGGAGATGCGGCCTGTGCTAGTGATGGCTTCGGAGCTTCAGCCTGAATGGTGGCTGGCGCCTCGACAAGCGGCACCGTCGTTTCGGCGGGCATGACGAATTCGGGAACTTCAGTTGCTGCCGCAGCCGTGGGAGTTGGTGCTTCTGTGATTTCCTGCTCAGGCGCATAACGCTTGACGATGACACGAGCGCGTTTTTCCGGTTCCGGAACAGGTTCGACGTCGATCTTTGCGGCAGGCTTCGGCGCCGCAACAATTTTTATTGCGGGCTTGGTCTCGACTGGCGCGAAAATCTCTTCATCCTGCTTGAAGTAGGAAAGCTTGGAACCTGGCGCTTGCCGGCCGGCAGCCAGCGGATTCTCGCCGGCCAATGCCGATACGCGCTCGTCGATATGCGAAAGGAGACCCATGGCCTTGGCGATGCGCTGGCTAAGGACGTCCTGCGTCCAGGCGAGCGACTGAAGGCCACCCACTTCGCCGTCGATCTGGGTGATTGCGGGGTTGTCCGGGCTATCGGCCCTGAGAGTCCGTGACGTCTGCTGAAGCGCCTCTGTCCGCGACATCAGATGGTTTGCCGCTGTCCTGGCGGTTTCTGCGAGCCTGTCGAAAAGAGCCGGATTGTCTTCGATCGCGCCGCCATCCGCGAGAAGATGATTGCGAACTGCCGCGATCTCGGAGCGCGTCTTGCGGATTGTGTTGAGCAGCGAAGTGATTTCGGCCTGGCCTGAACCTTGCGAGAGCGTCGATGAACGGGCGATCATCAGGTTTTCGAGCTTGCCGATGGCATCAAGCAGGATCTTGGTGTCGGCGCTACGGTGCCTTCGGGCATATTCCTCAAGGAACCAGCGGCCCCGCGAAGATTCCATGACGGCGGTTTCAAGCGCGTCGTAGTCAAGACCAGGAAAAGCCTGGTTACTCTGAACCATACTCACAACTGACATCCTATTTACCCAGCCCAGCCGTTGCTGTGCCACTCAGTCGACAGACTATTATGGAAAACGGTGAATGATTGGTTTAGAGGCGGACATCTTCTCGCACGACCTCCGGATTCGATGATCTCCCGCGTCTTTGCCATTCGCGTGTCGCTGTTCTTCCTGTTCCTGTTTTTCGGGATGGGAATCCAGTTGCCGTTCCTGCCGCTATGGCTCGCGGACAAGGGTCTTTCGGCGCCCGACATAGCTTTCATTCTGGCGGCCCAGATTGCCATCCGGCTGATTTCAGCGCCCATCGGCGCATTTCTTGCCGACCGGCTCGGCAACCGCCGCGCGATGATCATCTGGGGTGCGTCACTCGCCGCTGCCGGCTATGCGCTGCTTTGCCTGGCGCAAGGATTCTGGATGATCCTCCTGGCAGCACTGCTGGCAGGTTCGTTGTTCTCGATGATCGTGCCCCTGGCCGAAAGCTTTGCGGTCGATGGGGCTTTCGTTCACAAGCTGGACTATGGGCGGCTGCGGCTGTGGGGCACCGTCAGCTTCATGGCTGGCAACATTGTTGCGGGCGCGCTCCTCGAAGTCATTGCCGTATCGAACGTCATCTACATGATCACGCTGGCGCAGTTGATGCTGGCGGGTGTGGCTTTTTCGTTGCCGGATGACCCGTCATCCGCGAGCCGGCAGGACGATGCGCCGAAACTCCGTGTTGCCGATGCGTTCAACCTGTTTTCATCGCCGGTGTTCGTGGTGTTCATCGCTGCGGTCAGTCTCGGGCAGGCGAGCCATGCCGTCTATTACGGCTTTGGGTCGGTGCATTGGAATGCGCTTGGCTATTCGGAGAGCGTGATCGGCATTCTGTGGCTGGTTGGCGGCGTTGCCGAGGTTCTGGTTTTCGCCGTGTCGGGCAGGGCGGCGCTCGCTGTAGGGCCTGTTCTGGTCATTGTCGCTGGAACAATGGGAGGCGCACTGCGCTGGTTTGTGACGGCCACCGACCCCTGGCTGCCGGTGCTTTTCTGTGCACAGACACTGCATGCGTTTTCCTTCACGCTCACCCATCTGGGCACCATGCTGTTCATCCAGCAAGCGGTGTCGCCAGCACTCCGCAATACCGCACAGGGAGTTTATGCGGCAGTTTCCGGTGGACTGGTCATGAGCCTGGTCACGGTGTTCTCAGGTCCCCTCTATCGCGACTATGGTGGTGGTGCCTATCTGGCGATGGCGGCGCTCTCAACTCTTGCGAGCCTGTTTGCGCTTTTGCTGTTGCGGCTCAGCCCCAGAGTTCGGGCGGAGGCTCAAACATCATAGCGCCATCATAGCGGATGCCGGGCGAACGGTCGTTGTGCAGCAGCAATGGACCGTCGAGATCGACGTATTGAGCGCGCTGCGCCACCAGAAAGGCCGGCGCCATGGAAAGCGACGTCGCCAGCATGCACCCCACCATAAGCTGGAATCCATTCGCTTCCCCGGCGCGCACCAAGTCCAGGGCGGCCGTCAAACCTCCCGTCTTGTCGAGCTTGATGTTGATGGCGTCATATTTTCCGGCGAGTCCCGCGAGGCTTTCCAGGCCATGCACCGACTCGTCAGCGCATATCGTGACAGGATGGGCGATCTTGGCGAGTACCGCATCGTCCGCGGCGGGCAGGGGCTGCTCGACAAGCTCGACGCCCGCTGCGGCACAGGCTGCCAGCATGGCTTCGATGTTAGTGCTGTTCCAGCCTTCGTTAGCGTCGACAATCAGGCGCTTTGCCGGAACCGCTGCGCGGATGGCCTGAAGCCGGACCGCGTCATCGTCGCGGCCCAGCTTCAGCTTGAGCAGATTGCGATCCTGCAGGGCGGCCTGCCCGGCCATCACTTCCGGCGGGCCGAGGCTGATGGTGAACGCGGTTTCTCGCGGAACAGGCCGCGTCATCCCGGCAAGTTGCCACACGGAATTGTCGGTGCGTTTGGCCTCAAGATCCCACATGGCGCAATCCAGCGCATTGCGGGCGGCTTTCAGGCTGATCCGTGACGCAATGCCTTGGCGGTCAAGACCGGCCTCAATGACAGAGCGTGCCGCTTCGATTTCGGCGATCACTGCCGGCACGGTTTCCCCATAACGGGCATAGGGCACACATTCGCCGCGGCCGGTGTGGCTGTGCTCGGTCAGCGTTACGACAACGACATCGGCGACGGTCTTCGCGCCCCTTGCAATGGTGAAGCTGCCGGCAATGGGCCAGCTTTCGTGACGGATGCTGAGTTGCGGCATTGATCCCGCCTACGGACAATGATCAGGAAATGCGGCCCGCCGCCTTGGCCAGCAGCAGGTAGAGCTTTCCCGATTCCGCGGCAAGACAGGCATCGACCATCTGTTCGCCACCTGCTGATTCCGACAGCGTATCGAGAAGGCGCTCGAAGAGCCGGATGAAGCCGTCCACACGGCCGCGCACCAGCCTGACACTGGTGTAGCGATTGGTGACGGCATTGAGCAGCTTGGGGCCGCGATGCAGATAAAGCTGGTGCATATAGATGTGGGCTTCGCCCGCATTGTAGCGCTTCTCGAACTCGCGGTTGAGATTGCCGTCCAGCGCCTCGACCAGATCGCGTGCTGCACCATTCAATTTCGAAACGAGCGACTCTACCTCACGCCCGATATTGCGGGCTTCGCCGGTGCTGCCGCCCGCCTCGCGAACGAGGTGAGGAAGAAGGTCTTCCGAGTCATCGGCGGCAGGAACCTTCATCAGGTCGCCGACCGGCCTTTCGCGCAAAGCAGCCGGCGGCGTGCCGGAGAGCTCAACGATGTTCCGCTCCACTTTGGCTTCCTGGGCACCCTGCGTCCTCAATTGGGGAGCGGCGGACGGGGTGCCCTCAGATTTTCCCGAGCTGGTCTCCCTCGGGTTCTGCGATAGGTATATGCCCGGCCCAGATATATCGAGCGTCGTCGATTGCCGTTTGACCACATCGGCAAGCGCATTGAGGGCCGAAATCTGGTCAGACACGACGCGACGCATGGCATCGGCGTTGGAGCGGGTCTCTTCGGGAAGTTCGAGGATGGCGCGTTTGAGCTCGCCTCGGGCGCTTTCAATGTCCCTGACGACCTGCTGAGCCGTGACCCGCATATCCTGGGCCGTCTGCTGGAATTCAGAAGCGGTGACTGCAAGCATCTCGTTCATCGAGTTGACCGAGCGCTCGTGCTGGTCGCGCAACAGTTTCGCCGCATGCGAAATCTGGCCGTCCGTGGCGTGGCCGAGCTTCTTGATCTCGAGTTCAAGCGTTTCGGTGGCGGCGGCGGTCTGCGTTGCAATCAGCCTGCCGATTTCCTTGGAACGGGCTTCCGCGGCAGAGAGCGACTCTTCGATGAGTCCCATATAGTTGCGCATCATGGCGTCCACATCCTGGGCCTTCTTGCCGAGGGAGCCAACCATATCGGCCAGCGCGCCTTCGCGATTGTGCAACATGCGCTCCATCTCGCCGTTGAACAGGTCCATGGATTTCTCAACCACGCCGCTGACTTCCTCGAGCCGGTCGGCAAGCCGGTGGCCCGTCGATTCAAGCTTTCCGGTCAGCTGCATGGCCGTGCTTTCCAGCCTTTCATCGAGCGTCGAAGCGGCGGTGCTAAGCTGGTCGGCAAGGAAGGCATTGGCGCCTTCGACGTGCTTGGCAAATTTGCCGCCCGACTCTTCAAGACGGCGCGCGGTCGAAGCGGTGGTGCCGTCGAATTCCTTCTGCGCCCTGTCGATGCGGGCGACGGCGGCGATGGTGTTGGCCGTTGCAGCGGTTTCGTGATCTTTCGCAGCCTTGTCGATGCGGCTAACGAGGATGTTCGTGGTGCGCGAGGCGGTGTTGTCGATCGATTGCGCCGCATCTTCGAGCCGGCCGGCGACCAGCGCTGTCGAGCGCTGGGTGACTGCGTCGACAACTTTGACCACATCGGCAATCTGTTCGGAGAGCGCTGTTTCCGACTTCGCAGCCACGCTCTGGATCGTATCGACGGCATCGGTAAGTTGCGCAGTCAGGGCCAGTGTCGACTTCTCGATTGCGCCATCGATTTCGCGCGCAGTGCTGTCGGCGCGCGATATCAGCGCGTTGGAAGTGCGCGACGTTGAGTTTTCGACGTTGCGGGTCAGCTCATCGATGCGATTGACCAGAAGGCCGGTGGTCTGTTCGAACTGGCCGCTGATCTGCAGCGTCGTTTCGGTAAGACCTTCGGCAAAGGCATTGCTGGCGCGGCCCAGATCCTGAATGATCTGCGATGTCGAGGTATCGATGGTCTTGGTGAAGTCGCTGTGTGTTGTTTCCATGCGGCCGGAAATATCGGTGGTGACTTTCTCAAGCAACGTGGTGGCGACGTCAAAGCGCTGTCCCAGGTCGCGCGCCGTCGAGTCGATGCGCGAGAACATGGTATTGCCGGCGCCATCGAGCCGCTCGGCAACGCTCTGGAAGGTGTGGTCGAGCCGCTGAGTCCACTGCTGGTTTGCCGTGTCGAGATGCTCGTAGAGCCGGGTAGACGTGTCTTCCAGCCTTTCGGTCATTTCGCCCGACACCTTGTCAAGCTGCTCGGTCACGCTGCTCGCCGTGTCGCGGAAGCCTGTGGTCATGCGCGCCGCCGTCTGGTCGAGTTGAACCGTCATGCGCTCGGTGTTGTCGGTAAAGAGCGAGGTCAGCTCAGCCGTGGCGCTGTCGAGGCGATCGGTCAGCCGGCTCGACGTATCGTCGAGCAAGGCGCTCAGTTGCGTCGTCGCGCCGCTCAGGCGGCGGGTCATATCGCTGGTGACGTTGGCCACTTTCTCGGTGACGTCGGCAGCAGTTTCGCCGACATGCTCGGTGATGCGGTTTGCCGTATCTTCGAGGCGGCTGGTCATTGCATTCGAGGTTTCGTCGAGGCGCGAGAACAGGCGAGACGAGGTTTCATCAAGCTGGCTCGACATCGCGGTCGAGCTTTGTTCGAGGCGGCTGTAAAGCTGGGCTGTTGTCTCCTCGAGCTTTCCGGTCATCTGGTTGGTCGACTGGTGCAGCAGGGTGAACAAATCGTCGCGCGCGGCCGTTACATTCTGCACGAACTCGCCAGATACCGAGATGAGCTTTTCGGTCACGAGGCCGCCCGAGCCTTCGATGTTCTGGGCGAGCGCGATGCCGGATTCCTGCAACTGGCGGCCGACAATCTCCGAGGTCTCCTTGAGATGCCCGGTGATGGCGCTGCTGGTCGTCACCAGCAGGTCGTTGAGCGAGACGCTGGTATTCTGCAATTGTCCCGTAATCGAACTGGACGTGTCATGCAGGCGGCTGGTGACGGAAGCCGTTGCCTCGTCGATCCGGCTGGCGATTGACTGGGTGCTTTCGCCCATCTGGCCGTAGAGACGGTTGGCTGAATCGTCGATACGGACGGCCATCTGCTCCGAGGCCTCTCCAATCACGGCATAGAGGCGATTGGTCGACTCCTCGAGCTTGGCGCTGACCATGGTCGAGCGCTCATCCAGGATGCCGTGGAACCGGTCGGAGGTATCCTCTATGCGCGACGTGATCTCGGTTCCAGCCGATGAGAGGTGATGCAGGATGCGAGCCGCGGTATCGTCGAGGCTGAGCGTCATGGCGCCGCTCGATTGACCGATCTGATTGGTGATCCGTTCCGACATCGCGGCAATCGATGCGATAAGATCCTTGCCGGCACCGCCGATCTGGCCACTGACATCTGATGCCGTCCGGCCAAGCCCGGTGAGAAGCTGACCACCCGTGGAATCGATCTGCGCTGAGGCGCGAGCCGCTGCTGCGTCGATTGTCGACGCAAAGGTTTGGCTCAGGCCGCCCAGTTCCGAGCTGACGCGCTCGGTCGTTGCGTTAAGCGTATTGATGAGCTCTTCGCCCATGCCGCCGACATTTCCGGTGACGCGATTTGCGGCATCGTCCACGGCCGCAACAAAACCACCACTCAATTCTTCCATCTCTGCGCCGATACGGCCGGCTGTCTGGTTCAGGGCAGTGATCAGTTCATGGCTGGTGCCACTGATATGGCCCGCGGCCTGTAGCGTGGCTTTATCCAGGCTGGATATGAAGCGGCTGCTTGCATCGCCCATGCCGGCGCTGACCCGCCCTGAGGTTTCGTCCAGCGAGGTGAGAAGTTCCCTGCTGATGCCGCCGATGTGGCCCGTTACGCGCGTTGCAGCATCGTCCATTGAGGCGACAAGACCACTGCTCATGGCATTCATGTCGGAACTGAAACGGCCGGTCGACTCGGTCAGCGACCCGATCAGTTCCTGGCTGACGCCACTAATGTGGCCGGTCACTCGCGCCCCCGTCTGGTCGATACCCGACAGCAGCTGCTCACTGGACGTGCCGATCTGGCCCAGGACCCGGCTTGCGGCCTCATCGAGCGTCAGGATGAATGTGCGATTTGCGCCGCCGATCTCGTCCGCCAGGCGGCCTGCCGAACCTGCAATGGTGCGCAGCAATTCGCCACCCACGCCGGATATCTGGTCCGCGGTGCGCTGGGCCGTCTGATCCATCACTGCCGTCAATTGCCCGCCGATGGAATTGATCTGCTCCGCCGCGGCAGCGGCACGCCGATCAAGCGCGCCTACCAGCTCGTCGCTGACACCGCTCAGCTGGCCGGCCACGCGGGCGGCCGTCTGGTCGGCGTTGGACGCAAGCTTGATCGCCGCACTGTCGAGACCGCCGACTATACGGCTGACCCCTTCCTCAAGATGGCTATCAAGCTTCGCAGTATGGGTGTTGATCTGGGCGGAAATTGCGGTCGCCGTCTCGCTCAGCCTGGAGGAGTAGGCCGTTCCGCTCTCTTCCAGCGTGGTGTGGATGGTCTTGGCGGCGTCGTCGAGGCGCGTAAACAGGCGGCCCGTCGAGTCGTCAATCCGGTCGGAAACCTGACCCGAAGCCTGGCCAATGAAGCTTTCGAGATCAGCGCGGGCGCGGCTGACCTTCTCAATATAGTCTCCGACAACACCCTGCAGACCCTCGTTCAGGGCGCCGCGGCTACCTTCGAGCTTCTTCGTGACGTCGGCCCCTGAGGCTTCGATCTGCTGGGCCACTTCGTGCGAGGTCGCTTTCAGGTGATAGGCGATATTGCCGCTGACCGATTGCAGCAGCTCGGTCAGCTGGGTGCTGGCGCTCCGCAACTCATC
>JANMMJ010000210.1:0-4949 GCA_031373255.1 Hyphomicrobiales bacterium | reverse complement strand
GGTCGTGCCAAGCGCAATTCCGCCAAGCTGCACGACGCGCTCGGCCAGAATGTCGGCATGCCCATCCATCTCAGTGCGAAAGCTGTCAAGCATTTCATGCACGGCGATGAACTGACGGCCCCGCAGATTCCAATGTGCCTGTTTCGTCATCAGGGCGAGATCGATCGCATCGGCCAAGCGGGCGTTGAGCAGCGCCGCGACAGAGGTCCTGGTGTTAGAGTTCAGATTGTTGCGGGTTTTTTGAAGCTTCAATTGTCAAATCCTTCTGGGGTTGTTCATCCATGATCGTTGTACGCGGTCTGTCGTGCTCTCGTTCACTGTCAGTATGGTCTGGCCTTCTGGGCGGTCAACGCATGTTTCTGATACGTTTTACCCTTCCAAAGATCGCCGCCAGCGTCGGCCGGGCTGGCAGGAAGAGTCGGTAGCTCAGTTCAAGTAACGCTAACATCCCAGGTAGAGCCGCAGCGCGCGATGCCCAGCGCCAACGCGGCAATCGCGCCCACACTTCGACAAATGCAGCTGCTCCAGAAAGCAGTTGTCCATTCGCAGCACGCACATGAAATCGTTCCATCGCGCGCCGCTGAGTGAGTCCATCCGGAAGCAAAGCATCCTGTGCCGAGACATCTACGAAGCAGAGTGCACCGCGTTGATCTTTGCGACGATAGTGCCCGATCTCCGCTTGGCAGAGCGGACATGACCCATCATAGTACAAAGTTGATTTTGAAAGTTCAGTTGCCACCTGCATTTCCCTCAATTGGAGGCATCGATTCACAAGCAAGCATGCTGGGTTTGCGGGCAAGCCCCATGTAGAGGACCGCGGTCAACGGCAGCGGCCCAAAGGTCAAATCGCCCCGCCGGTTGATGCCACGCGGGCAAAGGCCGGTCATCGGCCCGGGCATCAGACCCGCGCTTTCCAGGGCGTCGCGCAACTGGCGCGGTTTTGTGAACTTAGCAGGATCATGCGTCCCGCGGGGCAAGAGGCGCAGCACGTCCTCCGCCAAGGTTATCGTGGCAAAACGTGCAATGGGATTGCGGTTGATTGTATCGAATAGGAACAGTCCGCCTGGACGCAGTACACGGGTCACCTCGGCGAGCACCTTGTTCAGGTCGGCCACATGTTCAAGCACATCGACGCAGACCACGGCGTCAAAGCTGGCATTGTCATAGTGCAACGCTTCGCCCACACCAACGTCATAGGTGATGCCTGAGCCACTGTTGCGAGCATGCCTCCGCGCAGCCTCCACCGCATCTGCAGCGGGGTCGATCCCGGTGACACGTGCACCGAGTGCCGTCATCGCTTCGGCCATGAAGCCTCCAGCGCAGCCCAGATCGAGCACATCCTTACCACGCCAATCGATGTGCCGGTTGAACCATTTGAGCCGCCCCGGCACGAGATTCTTCAAGGTACGCACCCACCGTACCTCATCCGACCACCAGCGATCAGCCACCTTGTCATAGATCGTTAGGTCATTTCGCATCGGGGCGGTCTTTCGCTGGCAGAAGGCGGAGCACCGCATAAGGGACGTTTGCGCGGTAGCGTTCGAACATCTCGCCATAACGGGCGGCAAAGCGTCGTTCCTTCAACCGTGGTGCCAAAAGGCAATAGGTGGTGTAGCAGATGGCAAGCGCCAGTTGGTCCGGCGTCCAGACGGGCACGGTCCAGAGCGTAATTGCGAACGCAACATAAATAGGCTGCCGAATGATACGAAATAAGCCCACGGTGGGCATTGGTGGGAATACGGGCCTTATCCGCGCCATCAGCGACAACCAGCCCAGCGCTCCCGATTGGACTTCCGCCCCGCATCAATGGTTGCCTTCCCGAGGAGCAACCAACTCGCTGCGTAGGCAATGCAAATCACCCAAAAAATGGTACCTTCAGCCCGCCACCAGACAATGCCCGACGGGTTCACAGAAAGAACAGCGCCAGAAGCTGAACCGATGCGATGATTGCGTAGGTTGTCGTGGCAAGCGTCCCGCCATATGGTCCGGGGACAAGCCGGGCTAGCCAGCGCCCGCCTGGACCGGTCAGCAGAACAGAATGGGCCAGCGGGAACTGGGAGATCAGCGCCGCATTGGCGAGTGCTGCCCAGGGCCAGGGCATTTTTCCGAGGCTCTCGCTCATGCCGAAAAACATCGCAACGATCATCGCCATCACTGCCGCCGCAAATGCCGTGTGGCAGATCAGACCGAGCCCAATGGCTAGCGCGATGCGACCGCCGCCATGTGGCGGGCGCATCGCCATGCGGATCAAATTGGCCGGGCGCGCAATACGGGGGTCGCCGGTCATGGCATCGGTGCGATCGTCTGGTCTCGGGCGGACATAAGGAACAGAACCTTTCAAAATTCACAGTGGGACTTAAGGGTTCAACGTCTATCTGCGTCTTTTGAGAAATTGAGAGTCAATTGACCAGCAGGGGCGCTACATGGATGTAGGTCGAGTACCCGATTTGTCGAACGAGGAAGTCTGCAACATCGGCGCGCGAAATGATCCCATTTCGCCATTGTGAGGGTTCGCGAAGAATTCGGTATCGTCCAGAGCGCGAGCCCCCGGTCAAGACCCCCGGTCGCGCGATCGTCCAATCGAGCGCGCTCTCCTTGATCATCAGCTCCTGCCGCGATTTATCCTCATAGGCATGGCCGAAGACGATCTGAAACGACAACCGCTGAAGGCAGCTTATGCTCGCTCGGCTGTCACCTGCTCCAAAGCCCGTGACGCAGATCAGACGTTTGACGTTCTGAGCTTTCATGGCTTTGATTAGAACACCAATCGCTTTGGAGAAAAGATGAATGGGCCGGAACAAGGCTCCAAGACCAACGCCAAGGGTCAAGATCACTGCGTCGACGCCGACGAGCGCCACTTCCACGTCTCGCGCTTTCAGCGCATCACCGTTTACTTTCTCCAACTGTGGATGCGAAAAACCGATCGTTATTGCCGTTCGCGCCAGCGCGAGTACGTCATAGCCAGCGTTAAGCTCTTGCCTGATCGTTTCCAACCCTATGCCTTTGCTCGCGCCAATAATCAGTACTCGCACGTTCTTATCTCCTCATCCAGCCAAGCGATGATGTGCTGGGCCAAATCAATCCTGTGGGCCGGGGCAAACCAATGTGAACTCAGCCCATTGGGCCTACAATACCGTGCAATCTCAACGGTCGATGTGTGCACTCCCGCCATCCACGCCTATACATGTTCGCCATCATGGCGGCGACCTGAACTGCGGAGGAACACCTGAGGTGTCTTCGCAGCAGCCGTGAGGGTCGCGACCGTAATCGCCGCCGCTGCAATCAAAACCGTATGCCCTATCAAGCTCCAGGCGAGAAAAGTGTAGCTTCCGATGGCAAGCGAAAAACTGATTGCCCACATTGCTCCCAGCGCCTGCAATACGTAATGCCGAATTGCGACGTCCGGAATGTTGCGAAGCGGGCTTACTTCGTGATTGAAGATGAAGTTCCAAGCATATACGATGTAGTTACTTGTGGTCGTGAACATGGACGTGGACCTTTCAGCTGGATTGGGTTGTGGTTTGTATCTGTATTGCTGCGAGCCTGGATCGCCAACCTTGGACCGGTTAGCGATCCCGGTATTTTTCGCGTTTGAAGGCCTATGCGGCCTTCGGGATCATGACGCTGTCGATCACGTGAATGACGCCATTCGACGCGGCAATATCGGTCGAGGTGACGTTGGCATCATCGATCATGACTTTGCCGCCGTTCACTTTCACCTTGAGCATCTTGCCATTGACCGTCTTTGCTTCGGAAAGCTTGACCACATCGGCAGCCATGACATTGCCCGGTACGACATGGTAGGTGAGGATCGCGGTCAGCTTATCCTTGTTCTCTGGCTTCAACAGGTTTTCGACCGTGCCGGCCGGCAGTTTTGCGAAGGCAGCGTCGGTCGGAGCAAACACAGTGAATGGCCCATCGCCACTCACGGTATCGACCAAGCCAGCTGCACCAAGTGCCGCAGCCAGTGTTTTGAAGTTGCCGGCCGCGACTGCGATATCGACGATGTTCTTTTCGGTTGTCATGTCATTCTCCATCTAAATGCCTGATGTCTAGCTGGAGGATTCCTGCCAGATCACAGTGGTAGTTGTTGTGCTCTAGTTGGCGGGCGGCAGCAGTACGCTGTCGATGACGTGGATGACGCCGTTCGATGCCGCGATGTCGGCTGAGGTGACGGTGGCGTCGTTGATCTTCACGGTGTCACCGTTGACCTTGACCTTGACCATCATGCCGTTGAGCGTCTTGGCTTCCGTAAGCTTGACGATGTCGGCGGCCATGACATTCCCGGCCACCACGTGGTAGGTGAGGATTGCCGTCAGCTTGGACTTGTTTTCGGGCTTCAACAGCTCCTCGACGGTGCCCGCCGGAAGCTTGGCAAAAGCGTCATCGGTGGGCGCGAAAACCGTGAATGGACCAGCGCCCTTCAGTGTTTCGACGAGCCCCGCGGCACCGAGTGCCGCAGCAAGCGTCTTGAACTGACCCGCCGACACGGCGGTGTCGACAATGTCCTGGTTTGCGTCTGCCGAGAAGGCAGTTGAGCTGGCCAATGCCAAACCCATTACGGTGGTCGTGATGGCTGCGAATTTCCTGAGTTCAAACATCATAGTAGCTCCTTTTAACAGCAGTCTCAGTTGTATGGTTTCTGTGCAACCCCTAGGGGCAACATCAATAGTTCTTCTAGAGAAAAACTATTTTATTGATACTCACATTTTCGTGAAGAGAAAAATGTTTGTCTTGTAGATAAAAACCTGATATTACTTTTCGTCATACATTCAATCGGAGTGAAAAATGCTGTCGGAGACCTTGGCTTCTGGCCTTGAGGGTTATCAGATTGGGCCGAAAATCAGGATGCTGCGCCAGAAAAAGGACCTCGGTCTCGTTCAGCTCGGCGAGCACACGGGCTTGTCTTCCGGCATGTTGTCGAAGATCGAGCGGGGTCAACTTTTTCC
>JANMMJ010000205.1:0-35782 GCA_031373255.1 Hyphomicrobiales bacterium | reverse complement strand
CCCGGCGCAACCGGATGCAGAAACCCACCTTCTTGTCGCCGTTCCGCCCCGGTCCCCCGCCCGGTCATCGCAAGGAGCCTCGAGAGGAAATCGACTTTGTGCTGCGCGAGTGCCATGGGTTGGCCAGCGACGCGCTATACGAAGACACATCTTGAACACATCCATCCATCGAAGATGGTTGCGGGTTTGCGGTTGATGCCGCGAAGCTGCATTGCGCTATAGTGGGCAAGAATGGAGTCCGTCCTTCCGCCACAATTTAGTACCTGGTTTTCGTCGCGCGGATGGGTGCCGCGCCCGCATCAGCTTGAGGTATTTTCACACGCGATGAAGGGCGACAGCGTGTTGCTGATCTCGCCCACGGGCGGAGGCAAGACGCTGGCCGGATTCCTGCCGAGCCTGGTCGAACTGGCGGACGGGCGGCCCCGCGACGGCATTCACACACTCTATATCTCACCGCTGAAGGCGCTCGCCGTCGATATCGCACGCAACCTGGAAGCGCCGATTGCGGAGATGGCGCTTCCCATCAGTGTTGAAACACGTACCGGGGACACGCCGCATTCGCGGCGCAAGCGCCAGCGCGAGAAGCCGCCCGGCATCCTGATCACCACGCCCGAGCAGGTGTCGCTGCTGATGGCCGATCCGGGCGCCGGCCACATGATGAAGGGCCTGCGGACGGTGATCCTCGACGAGCTGCATTCGCTGGTGACATCGAAGCGCGGCGTATTGCTGTCGCTGGCGCTGACCCGGGTTCACGCCCACGCGCCTGAAGTGCGGCGGATCGGACTTTCCGCCACCGTGGCCGATCCCGACGCGCTTTGCGCCTGGCTGGTGCCGACCGGCAGTGTAGCGGCCCCGCTCGTCCTTGGGCAGCCTGGCGCTCCGCCCAATGTGCGCATCCTCAAATCGGCCGAACGGGTGCCGTGGGCCGGGCATTCGTCACGCTATGCCATTGCCGAGGTCTATGACGAGATCAAACGCGCAAGGATGGCGCTGGTCTTCGTCAATACGCGCTCGCAGGCCGAGATGACATTCCAGGGCCTGTGGGAGGCCAATGAGGACCATTTGCCGATCGCCCTGCATCACGGGTCTCTCGACGTGGCGCAACGGCGCAAGGTCGAGGCGGCCATGGCGGCGGGGAAACTTCGCGCCGTCGTCGCCACCTCAACGCTCGACCTCGGTATCGACTGGGGCGACGTCGATCTGGTCATCCATGTCGGTGCTCCCAAGGGATCGAGCCGGTTGCTGCAGAGGATCGGGCGGTCCAACCACAGGCTCGATGTTCCCAGCGAAGCCCTGCTGGTGCCTTCCAATCGCTTTGAGGTTCTGGAATGCGAAGCGGCGCTCCAGGCTGCCAAAGCCAATGCCCAGGACACGGAATATCCCGCCGTCCTGAAGCTTGATGTGCTGGCGCAACATATCATGGGCCGCGCTGTGGCGGGACCATTCACGGCAAACGAGCTTTATTCCGAGGTTACAAGCGCCTGGACCTACCGCAACCTGACACGCGAGGACTTCGACCGCACCCTCGACTATGTGGCGACAGGCGGCTACGCGCTCCGGGCCTATGAGCGCTATGCCAAATTGAAGCCTACACCGGACGGCAAGCTGCGCCTGGCGCACCCGTCTCTCGCACAAATGTACCGCCTCAACAGCGGCACGATCGTCGAAGAGGAAATGCTGAAGCTCAGGCTCGCATATGTACGCAAGCGGCTGGGCAAGCGCGTCGTCACGGGCGGGCGGGTGCTGGGTGAAATGGAAGAATGGTTCCTGAGTCAACTTTCGAATGGCGACACATTCCTCTTTGCCGGCGAGATCCTGCGTTTCGAGGGTCTCGACGAGTTTGGCGCGCTGGCGACGCGCAGCACATCACCCGATCCGATGATCCCTTCTTATCAGGGCGGTAAATTCCCCCTGTCGACCTATCTGGCGGAGCGGGTGCGCGAGATGCTGGCCGACCCCCGGCAATGGAAATCCCTGCCGCAGCAAGTGGGGGACTGGCTTTCAGTGCAGCGCTGGAAATCGATCCTGCCGACGCCCACGCAAATGCTGATCGAGACGTTCCCGCGCGCCAACAAGCATTACATGGTGTGCTATCCCTTCGAGGGCCGCCTGGCACACCAGACGCTGGGCATGCTGCTGACGCGGCGGCTGGAACGGGCGGGAGCCCATCCGCTTGGCTTTGTCGCCAGCGAATATGCGCTGGTCGTGTGGATGGTTCGCGATGTTTCTCTAATGGTCGAGAGCGGGCGCCTGTCCCTGCCGCGCCTGTTCGACGAAGACATGCTGGGCGACGATCTCGAAGCGTGGCTTGCCGAATCGAGCCTCATGAAACGCACGTTCAGGAATGCGGCTATCATTGCCGGGCTGATCGAACGGCGCTGGCCGGGAAAGGAAAAAACCGCCCGGCAAGTGACGGTCAATTCCGACCTCATCTACGACGTGCTGCGAACCCACCAGCCGGATCACATTCTGCTGCGCGCTGCCTGGGACGATGCAGCGGATGGGCTGATCGATGTGCACCGGCTGGGGGCAATGCTGAAGCGGATCAGGGGCCAGATCGTGCACCGGGCGCTCGACACAGTGTCGCCGCTGGCGGTTCCGGTGATGCTTGAGATCGGGCGCGAATCCGTTTACGGCGCGGCCAATGATGCCCTTCTCGCCGAAGCCGCCGACGAACTCATCGACGAGGCCATGCGGCTTGTCTAGATCGTCCAGCATCCGGCTTGGCGGGCTCGATTTCATTCCCGATCTTTCAGGTGCGTTGTATGCACCGGCATTTGCCACGCTGCTTGTCGCAGACCTGCATCTGGAAAAAGGTTCAAGCCTGGCCCGGCGGGGCGTTCATTTGCCGCCTTACGATACAAGGGAAAGCCTCATCCAGCTTGAGGCCGCCATCGCTGGCACAAAGCCGGAGCGGTTGATCTTTCTCGGAGACAGCTTTCACGACGGGGAGGCGCGTGCCCGCATCGACGCGACAGATCTTGCCCGCCTTCGCAATATCACCTCGCGGCTGCCGACCATCTGGATCAGTGGCAATCACGATCCCGCGCCACCAACCGATATCGGTGGCCATATCGCCGAGGAAGTCGTCCTGGGTGCAGTCACATTGCGTCACGCGCCGCGGGGCCTGCGCGATGATGAGTTCGAGATCGCGGGACACCTGCATCCGGCGGCATCCATCGCCCAGCGCGGGCATCGCATCCGGTGCAAGTGTTTCATCGGCGACGAACGGCGGGTGATCATGCCGGCCTTTGGCAGCTACACGGGAGCGTTTGGCATTTCAGCCGAACCGTTCGAGAAGCTGTTCAGCCCTCGCACCTACCACGTGTGGATGCTGGGTGGCCGGGCCATCCACAAGTTTCCGGCAAAGCGCGTCAGTTGATCAGGAGCCTTGAGTGGCCGATTCATTTTTCCGAGAGACCCCTGCAACACCTCATCCTGCATGCTGAGTTCGGCAAACGCCTTCTTCAGACGCCGACTCTAATTCCTTTCGGAGGAAATCTTCAGGGGCAGGTCAGAGGCAGACCAAATCCACCTCATGAAAAAACCCCGGTGTGGCCACCGGGGTTCTGCATTCGTATCGCTGAGCGCTGGATTTAGAAATCCATGCCGCCCATGCCGCCGCCCATGCCGCCGCCGGGCATGCCGCCCATGGAAGGCTTGTCCTTCGGACGTTCGGCGATCATCGCTTCCGTGGTGATCAGGAGCGAGGCAACCGAGGCTGCATCCTGGAGAGCGGTGCGCACGACCTTGGTCGGGTCGACGATGCCGGCTTCAACCATGTCGCAGTAGATTTCGTTCTGCGCGTCAAAGCCCCAGTTGCCCGACTTCTCGAGCAGCTTGCCGACAACGATCGAGCCTTCGACGCCCGAGTTCTCGACGATCTGGCGGAGCGGCGTTTCCAGCGCCTTCGACACGATGTTGATGCCGGCCTGGATGTCGGCGTTGTCCGACTTCAAGGCTTCGACAGCGGCCTTGGCCCTGAGCAGGGCGACACCGCCGCCCGGCACGATGCCTTCTTCAACGGCAGCGCGGGTGGCGTTCAAGGCGTCGTCAACGCGGTCCTTGCGCTCCTTGACTTCGACTTCGGTCGAGCCGCCGACCTTGATGACAGCAACGCCGCCGGCAAGCTTGGCGAGACGCTCCTGGAGCTTTTCCTTGTCGTAATCGCTGGTGGTTTCCTCGATCTGCGCCTTGATCTGGGCGCAACGGCCCTGGATGTCGGCCTTCTTGCCGGCACCATCGACGATCGTGGTGTTTTCCTTTTCGATCCTGACCCGCTTGGCGCGGCCCAGCATGTCGAGAGTGACGTTCTCAAGCTTGATGCCGAGATCTTCCGAGATCACCTGGCCGCCCGAGAGAACGGCGATGTCCTCCAGCATGGCCTTGCGGCGATCGCCGAAGCCCGGAGCCTTGACGGCCGCGACCTTGAGGCCGCCACGGAGCTTGTTGACGACAAGCGTGGCCAAAGCCTCGCCTTCGATATCTTCAGCGATGATGAGGAGAGGACGCGAGCTCTGCACCACGGCTTCGAGGATCGGCAGGATGGCCTGGAGGCCAGACAGCTTCTTCTCGTGCAGGAGGATGTAAACGTCCTCAAGCTCGGCCACCATCTTGTCGGCGTTGGTGATGAAGTAGGGCGAGAGATAGCCACGGTCGAACTGCATGCCTTCGACGACTTCGAGTTCGGTTTCGGCGGTCTTGGCTTCCTCGACGGTGATGACGCCCTCGTTGCCGACTTTCTGCATGGCCTTGGCGATCATTTCGCCAATGTCTTTCTCGCCATTGGCGGAAATCGTGCCAACCTGCATGATTTCCTCGGTGCCCTTGACCTTCTTGGAGCGCTTCTTGAGGTCCTCGATGGCGGTCTTGACGGCGAGATCGACGCCACGCTTCAAGTCCATCGGGTTCATGCCGGCGGCAACCGATTTGGCGCCCTCGCGTACGATGGCCTGAGCCAGCACGCAGGCTGTGGTGGTGCCGTCGCCGGCGACGTCATTGGTCTTGGAGGCGACTTCGCGCACCATCTGGGCGCCCATGTTCTCGAACTTGTCCTCGAGCTCGATTTCCTTGGCGACCGTGACACCGTCCTTGGTGGTGCGGGGGGCGCCAAACGACTTGTCGATGACGACATTGCGGCCCTTGGGGCCGAGGGTAACCTTCACCGCATTGGCGAGGATATCGACGCCGCGGAGCATGCGCTCACGGGCATCGGCGGAAAAGCGAACGTCTTTCGCTGCCATGTTAGTATTCCTTTACGTTAACGTAAGAGTCAAATTTTTCGGCAAACCGATCAGGCGGCCTTCTTGGCGGCAGCCTTGCCTTCGAGAACGCCCATAATATCGCTCTCTTTCATAATCAGGTATTCGGTGCCATCGATCTTCACTTCAGTGCCCGACCACTTGCCGAACAGAACGAGGTCGCCGGTCTTCAAATCGATGGGGATGAGCTTGCCAGCTTCGTCACGGCCACCGGGGCCGACCGAGATGACTTCACCCTGCATCGGCTTTTCCTGGGCCGTATCAGGAATGATGATGCCACCCTTGGTCTTGGTATCTTCCTCGACCCGTTTCACGACCACACGATCGTGCAGAGGACGGAAATTCATGAGTATATCTCCTCATTTTTGCGTTTTTGAAGGTTCTGGCCGGATGCGAAATCCCATTCCAGCCGCTCTTAGCACTCACATTTGAGGAGTGCTAACAGTTGGTGTTGAAATAGTCCGGCAAGTCCGGCCCGTCAAGGGGCCGGATCACTAATAAATGGTTAACGGGGCAACTTGGCCCCGTTATTTTCGCCTGTCCCGATTTTGGCGGTCAGATGACCAGGAAATCACCGGCATTCAGGGCCAGATGGGTGGCGAGCTGGGCAAACTTGACCTGAGCCAAGCCGCCTTTGCCATCGGCGTCATAGGAGAGCGCGCCGGTGGCAGCGTTATAGATGATATGATCGTTCAGGTCGCCGGCCGATGTCCCGATGTGGAAGGCGGATGCGGCAAGTTTGCCAGCCGCGAGGCCCTTGAAGATGCCATTTTCCAGCGTGAGGTGATCGGCTGTGGTGTTGAAATCCTTGATGGCATCAACATTGCTGCTGGCATTCAGCACCGAAGTGAAGACAAACTTGTCCGCCCCCTTGCCGCCGACCAGCGTGTCATTGCCCGCCAATCCGTTCAAGCTGTTTGCCCCGGCGTTTCCGGTCAGCGTGTTCGCCAGGCCGTTGCCGGTGCCGTTGATGTTGCCTGTGCCGGTCAGCACCAGTTTTTCGACGTTGCTGGCGAGCCCGGTTGAAACCGCCGATTTGATGGTGTCGATCCCCTGCGCCAATTTCTCGACGATTTTGTCGCCCTTGCCGAAGATGTAAGTATCGTTGCCAAGGCCGCCAGCGAGAGTGTCGCTGCCAAGCTGGCCATTCAAGATGTTTCCGCCAGAATTGCCGGTAATGCGATTGGCAAGGCTATTGCCCGTGGCATTCGCGTTGACCGTTCCGATCAATGTCAAGTGCTCGAGATTTGCCCCGATCGACATGGTCACGAGGGACTTCACCGTATCGATGCCCTGCCCTGCTTTTTCCACAGCTTCCTGCTTGGCAGTGACAAAATAGATGTCGTTGCCAAAGCCACCCTTAAGCACATCCTTGCCGAGACCGCCCGTCAGCACATCGTTGCCACCGCCAGCCATGATAATGTCGATCTGCGACGAGCCGGTAAGCCTTTCGGCCGAGGCATCGCCGACAATGTAGACGCGATCCTTGTCGGTACCAGCCGCATCCCAGTCGGCGAAAGTCAGCGCCGCGAGATTAACCAGCGTCGCGGCACCGGTGACAATACGCAATTGATCGGAAGCGCCCAGGTTGCCATCGACGGATGCAAGTTCAGTCACCTGGCTGGCGCCAACCTTCACCGATTTCACAATGTCGGCAAATTCAGAGAACTCGAAACGCTCCATGCCGGACAACAATGCGGTCCGAATATCGAGCGCAAGATTTGCCGATGCCTGCGAGCCGAGGACCAGGCGATCCAGACCAGCACCGCCATTCATTTCATCGCCAGCGACGATGTCACCGAGATTGACCAAGAGCGCGTCATTCCCATCGCCGCCATTCAGCGTGTCGACGCCTGCTTCGCCACTGATCGTGTCGGCGCCGACACCACCGGAGAGCACGTTATCCAAGGTGTTGCCGATCAGCCTGTCATTGGCATCGCCGCCCGTGATGTTTTCAACGCCAACGATATCGAGAACGGCCGCGTTCTCGGTCGTGGACCATTTACCGCTGGATAAATTGACATTGGCCACATCAGACTGAAGGCCGCCAAGATTGAGATGATCGGTGCCGTTGCCGCCATCGACGTCGTCGGCCTCGTCGCCCTCATTCAGGACAATGACATCGTTGCCTGCGCCGCCTGAAATCGTATCGAACCCGCCGCGGCCCTGAAGTACATCGCCACCATTGCCGCCAGAAAAGCTGTTTGCGCCAGCATCGCCACGCAACGTGTCGGCAAGGCCGCTGCCCTTGACATCCTCGACGCCGCTGATGGTTCCGGCCGTGGCATTGACGCTGGTAGACCAGGTGCCGGCGCCAAGATCGACTGTCGCAACGGCCGTGACCAATCCCGTGAGATCGAGGAGATCTCGGTCGCCGCCCGCATTGATGGTATCGCCGAACTCACCCTGAAGCAGGAAGACCGTGTCGTTGCCCGCACCACCGGTAATCGAATCAGCGCCCGCACCACCTGCCAGCTGGTCATCGCCAGCGCCGCCGTTGAGTGTATCGGCGCCGGCATCGCCTGTGAGGGTATCGTCGCCGCCATTGCCCGTCAGGGCGTTCGACGCGGCATTGCCGATCAGCGTGTCAGCGGCACCACCGCCTGTCACATTTTCGATGTTGGAAACCGTCTTGTTACCGGCGGCAGCCGATGTCGACCAGGTATTCGCATCGAGATCGACGATTGACGTGTTGAGAGTAAGCCCGCTCAGGTTGAGCAGGTCGATTCCGGCGCCACCATCGACGTTGTCGGCTTCGTCGCCCTGAAAGAGTGCGATGGTATCATCATTGCCGCCCGCATTGATGCTGTCCTGTCCGGAACCTCCCGATATCCAGTCGTTGCCAGCATCGCCGATAATCGTATCGATGCCTGCGCCGCCCTTGATGGAATCATTACCTTTTCCGGCGTTGATCGAATCATTGCCGGAACCGCTGAAGATCGTGTCGTTGCCATTGGAGGCCGTGAACGAATCACCAATCGTATCCTGCAGCTGGGCCAGTGTACTGCCCTTGAAACCTGTCAGTTTGCCCGCGATTGCGTCGGCAAGGTCAGCTTTTTGTCGTCCGGTGAAATTCGCCACGGCACTGGCTCCATTGATTTCTGCATAAAAGAAAAAGTGAGTGGCGGTGGGGCTCTGCCACAAAGGCCACTCGACATGGCGCAACACGCACCACAAGACGAGTATTACGGGAGGCAGATTGCTGTCCCATTAAGGCGGGGAACCCAATTTTCGGTGGCGTATTAACCATAGGCCGGGCCGCAACAGATCAAGAAAGCGTTACCAGCCCGCGGCGGCTGCGACGGAAATCGGTTGCATCGCCGTCTTCGTATGAGAGTAATAGATGCACGATGGGACAGGTGTGGTCGTTTCCGGGTTCGCCGTGCGCGGCGGAACATCCTGCGTCCAGCGGCAACAATACGTTTCAGAGAGGTTCTTCGGCGGATGAAAACATCCATATTTGCCATTCTCCTGCTCATTCTCATCGGGGCGGGAGGCTACTGGCTGCAGAGCACGGGGAGACTCCAGAGTTATTGGCCCGCGGCAGCAGCAATGCTGGGTCAGCCTGCCCAAACGGGCAATGCGACGGCGGCAGAAGGAAGCACTCAGCCCACGAGGGGCAATCGCGGGCCAACGCCGGTCGAGGTGGCAGATGCCATGCAGGTCCGGCTCAGCGACGATATCACAGCGATCGGCTCGCTGCTGTCGGATGCCTCGGTCGACATTGCACCCGAAACCAGCGGACGCGTGGTGGATATCAATTTTGCCGACGGCGACCGCGTTGAACAGGGAGCGATCCTGTTTCGGTTTGATGGCGAGTTGATTTCGGCCACGGTTGCCGATGCCGAATCCAAGCTGGCGCTGGCCGAATCCAATTTTCGCCGCAACGAGGCACTGCTCAAATCAAAGAACATAGCGCAGAGTGCCTATGACCAATCGGCGACAGAGCTGTCGCTGGCACGCAGCGCGCTCGATTTGGCCCGGGTGCTGAAGAATAAACTCGAAATCCGCGCGCCCTTCAGCGGCACGCTCGGCTTCAGGCAGGTTTCCACGGGAGCCTATGTCACCGCTGGAACGCCACTGGTGCATCTGGAGAAAATCGACCGGCTGAAGGTGAGCTTCAGTGTGCCAGAACTGCAATTCTCGCGCCTCAGCACAGGCCAGAATGTCGCGGTAACGGCGGACGCGGTCGCCGGCGAAACATTCACGGCAACCATTGCCGCCATCGATCCCCTTGTCGAAGTCAGCGGGCGGGCGCTCAGGGTGCAGGCTCTTCTCGACAACGCAGCACTGAAGCTGAGGCCTGGTATGCTGATCCGCGTCACGGTACAGGGACCATCGCGCGAGGCTGTGACAGTGCCTGAAGCGGCCATTGTGCCGCGTGGCAATGACAGCATCGTGTTCCTTGCGGAAGAGGACAAGGCTACGGAAACCAAGGTGCGCACCGGCAAGCGCGCCGACGGCACTGTCGAAATCATTGAAGGCATCAAGCCCGGTTCCAAGGTTGTTACCGCAGGCAATACGCGCCTTTCGAACGGCTCCGCGATCCAGATCGTCAAGCCGCAAGCCGCCAACTGAGGCCGACATGGGACTTTCAGAACTCTGCATCCGCCGGCCGGTCTTCGCCACAGTCCTCAGCCTGATCCTGATCCTGATCGGCCTGATGTCGTACAGCCGCCTGACAATCCGCGAGTATCCCAATATCGACGAGCCGCAGGTCTCGGTGGCAACGAGCTACAATGGCGCGTCGGCCGAAATCATCGAAAGCCAGGTGACGCAGGTGCTGGAAGGCTCGCTGGCCGGCATCGAGGGGATCGACACCATCGAGTCGTCGTCACGCGCCGAATCGAGCCGCATCACCATTCGATTCCGCGCCGGCGTCAGCATCGACTCGGCGACCAGCGATGTCCGCGACCGGGTCAGCCGGGTGCGCCGTTCGCTGCCAGACGAAATTACCGAGCCTGTCATCTCCAAGGTCGAGGCCGACGCGCAGCCGATCATCTTCCTGGTGATGCGGTCGACCACCATGTCGGCTCTCGAACTCACCGACTATGTCGACCGCTTCGTGGTGGACCGGTTCAAGAATCTCGACGGCGTGGCGGATGTCAGCGTCAATGGCGAGCGGCGCTACACCATGCGGGTGTGGATCGATGCGGCGCGGCTGGCGGGCTATTCGCTGACGGTGCAGGATGTGGAGAACGCCATTCGCAACCAGAATGCCGAAATTCCAGCGGGGCGCATCGAAAGCACCGAGCGGGAGTTCACGGTTCTGTCGCGCACTTCACTTGGCACAGCCGAGCAGTTCTCCAACATCGTCTTGAAGGCGGCCGGCGGACTGCAGGTGCGGCTTGGTGATGTGGCCAAGGTTGAACTCGGCACCGGCGATTTCCGGCGCGAGAGCCGCTATGGCGGGGAGACCGCCATTTCCATCGGCATCATCAAGCAAGCGGTGGCGAACCCGCTTGACGTCTCCAACGCCGTGGAAGCGGTGCTGCCGCGCGTCAACGAATCCATGCCGGAAGGCACCACGGTGACCGTGGGCTTCAATTCAACAACCTTCATCGAACGGTCGATCCACAATGTCTTCATGACCATTCTGGAGGCGGCGCTGCTGGTCGTGATGATCATCCTGGTGTTCCTGCATTCATTCCGTGCGGCGTTGATTCCCATCGTGACCATACCGGTTTCACTAATCACCGCCTTTGCCATCATGTTTGCCGCCGGACTGACCGTGAACACGCTGACGCTGCTGGCCTTCGTGCTTGCCATCGGCCTGGTGGTCGATGATGCCATCGTCATGCTCGAGAACATCTACCGGCATATCGAAAACGGCATGAAGCCGTTCCAGGCGGCGATCAAGGGGGCGCGGGAAATCGGCTTCGCCATCGTGGCAATGACGCTGACACTCGCAGCTGTCTATGCACCGATTGCCTTCACGCCGGGCCGCACCGGCCGGCTGTTCCTCGAGTTCGCGCTGACATTGGCCGGCGCTGTCGTGGTGTCGGGCTTTGTTGCACTCTCGCTTACGCCGATGATGTCATCAAAACTCCTGCGCCATTCGGAGAAGCAGAACTTCGTGGTGCGCGGCATCGAGCGTGTCCTCAAGGGGCTGGACTTCGCTTATCGCAGTCTTCTCCGTGCGGCGCTGCGCGGACGGTGGGCTATCATCTTGCTCGGATTGCTGGTGGCCGGCGCTGGCGGTTATGTCTTTACGCAACTGAAATCCGAGCTTTCGCCTACCGAGGATCGCGGCACCATCCAGGTCTCAGGGAACGCGCCAGAGGGCGCAAGCTTTGCTTATACGCAGCGCTATTCCTCACAGGTTGAGGAAATTCTCGCAGGGATCCCGGAACTGCAGTCGGCGCTGGTCATCGTCGGTGCTGGTGAAGTGACACGGATGATGTCATTCGGCCGCCTCAAGGACTGGAGCGAACGAGAAGCAAGCCAGCAGGAGATTGTCCAGCGCATTCTTCCCAAGCTTCGCGGAATTGCGGGGCTGCAGGCATCCGCCTCCAATCCCGGATCGCTTGGCGTCCGTGGCTTCGGCAAGCCATTCCAGTTCGTCATCCAGTCGTCGTCATCCTATGAAGAACTCAACAGCATTGCCAATGCGCTGGTTGAGAAACTCAAGGACAATCCCGGACTGGCCGATCTCGATACGGATCTTCGCCTCAACAAGCCGGAAGTCGAGGTCGAGATCGATAGGGCCCGCGTGGCCGACACGGGCCTCGACATTTCAGTTATCGGGCGCACCCTGGAAACGCTGCTTGGCGGGCGCGATGTCAGCACCTTCCAGATTGGCAGCGAGCAGTATGACGTTACCGTTTCGCTGCCTGCTTCAGAACGCGCATCTCCTGAAACATTCTCGCGCATTTTCGTGCGCAACGGTTCGGGCGACATGATCCCGCTGAGCAATGTGGTGAAAATCAAGGAAACCGTGGCACCAAAGGAACTGAAGCGCTTCAACCAGCTTCGCGCCATTACCATCGAAGCCAATTTGGCGCCTGGCTATACGCTGGGCGAGGCCATCGTGGCCGTAAATGCCGCAGCGCGCGATTCACTGCCGGAAGGAACGGTCACTGATCTCACTGGCCAATCGCGCGAGTTCCGAGATTCCAGTTCCAATCTAGCCTTCGTTTTCGTGCTGGCGCTGGCCTTCATTTACCTGGTGCTGTCGGCGCAATTCGAAAGCTTCCGCGATCCGGTGATCATCATGCTGAGTGTGCCGCTGTCGATGACGGGGGCGCTCACCGCACTCTATTTCACTGGCGGCACGCTGAACGTCTATTCCCAGATCGGACTGGTCACATTGATCGGGCTTATCACCAAGCACGGGATTCTGATTGTCGATTTTGCCAATCGCTTGCAGGAAGAGGGCAAGGCCAAGATCGATGCCGTCATTGAGGCAGCGACGTTGCGGCTGCGGCCAATCCTGATGACGACGTCCGCGATGGTGCTTGGTGCAGTGCCGCTCGTCGCCGCCACGGGTGCGGGTGCAGAAAGCCGCATGCAGATTGGCTGGGTGATTGTCGGCGGCATGACATTCGGCACCCTGCTGACGCTGTTCGTCGTGCCATGCGTTTACGCGGTCATCGGCAGGCGGCACCAGTATGCGCCGCAGGATGCGGTACCCGAGGCCATTCAAGTGCCAAGCGCCCTGCCCCATGCGGCCGAGTGATTAATTGTCGAGTTCGGGACGGAAGCCGGGCATGGCCCAGGATCGCAATACGCTCGCGACGTGGGCTTTGCGCCCGGGGCTTGCCAGTCCGTAATGGCGTGCAAGTGCGGTCAGTGCGAGTTGCAGGACGACCCTCCCCGAACGAGACGGGAGTCTTAAGCGGCGTTCGGCCTGTTCGATGCCGGCGGCGAGACAGCACACCTCAAACACCACGCCTGAAAGCTCTTCGCCCACCGCCTCTATGGCACTGAAGAAACGGGCCTTGGCAGCGACGGCGCGTTCGGCCGGTTCGATCCGGGGCAGACGATAGCCGTCATTGGATTCGGCGATGTCCCAATTCACTGTGACGCGGGTTCCGAGCCCAGCCATCTCATAGTCGATGCGGATTCGCTCTGCCGCGGCGAGCTGGATGGCGGAAAGCAGCGGTTTGCCGGATTTGTCGGATCTGTTGGCCAGCCAGTGGACGGCGCATTCCGTGCGATTCACTTGCGGACTTTGAGGTGCAGCTGGCGGCGAAACAAGGGCATGCTGTGCCAGCAGGCTCGAGTCGCGCGAGGTTGCCATCACGAGGCGGTTTCCAGCGATGGTTGGCGCGAATGTGCCGTCCGGCAGCTCGCCGAGGAGCGAACGCGCGATCATTTCAGCAACGAGCCTGTCCGGCACGGCTTTCTTTCGCTTTCCGGTCAAGTACCATTCCCCCGCCGTCGACCGGTTCAAGCGGCGTTTCGACTGAGCCAGTTGCCTGAGCAGCAATCGGCTTTCGCGTGCAAACGCGCTGGGTGGCAATGGCAGATTCATGAAGACCTCCTTGATCGCTTCGTGGAGGCTTATCATCCTATATTGTAGGAATCAAGTTAAATACAAGGAATAAACAGACTATCCGGTCGCCAATTCCATGGTCTCGGCCATGGGGAGAAACACGTCGTAACTCAAGATGACGCCGACGCCCTTGCCACCGACGCTGAGCGGCAGGCGAAGCCAGTATTGCACCAGATGCTCCTTGTGGACCCTTGGACCACGCACGATTCCTTGCGCTGGCTTTCGCCCGGTGACGATGCGGCGGTACGCCTGCATCCAGTATTCGCGCTTGTCGCCCCAATCGAGTTCATCGAGCCTCAGCCCGGTGATCTCGCGGTCGAAAACATCACGCAAGCGGGTGCCTGCCAGGCGAACGCGGTAAGGTCCTGCGGGCCCCTCTACTTCGATCAGGCTGATATAGGGAAGAAGGCGGGGAAAATGAGCCGGACTGACATCCGAGCGCGCCGGCATTTCGCGTCCACCGGCCTTTTCCAGCCAATAATCAAAAAGCTGCCGCTGCTCGGGCACAACCAACTGCGTTCGCAACGCAATGTGCGACCTGTCCAACCCCACTCGCAGCTCCCCCCGCCGTTCGAATCACTATGCGCGCGTTAACAATCCCTTTATGAATCCAGCCCGATTCGACTGCAAGAGTTCAAATGGATATCAGCCGCCGACCCGTTTGCGGCCAAGACCCATGCGCTTTGCAAGCGTGGAACGGGCCTGGGCATAGTTCGGTGCTACCATGGGGTAATCGCTGGGCAGATCCCATTTCTCGCGGTACTGCTCAGGTGTCATTGCATAGTGAGTGCGCAAATGACGCTTCAAAGATTTGAACTTTTTGCCATCCTCCAAACAGATAATGTAGTCCGGCATGACCGATTTCCGCACCGGTATTGCCGGTCTCAACTCTGTCGGCTCTTCTTTTTTCTGCTCGGGAGCCCCAACCGCGCCAGATAACGACCGATATACTTCGCCGATCAGCTTTGGCAAATCAGATTGGGGCACCGGATTATTGCCAACATAGGCTGCCACGATCTCTGCCGTCAGTTCGACAAGTTCATTCTTGTTTTCCATCTGTACTTTATCCCTCCTAATTCCCCGCCGCTACAAATGTGTATTGTTTTGGCACATCGAATGCGCTCTTTCGGCTTTTCTTATCCAAATTATAATTGAATTTTACTTTGTGAAAAGACAAAAATCTACCCGCAACTGCAGGTGCATACTTCTTACGCTAAGATAAGTAATACTGCTTAAGCAGCAAGCTGTGTATATGGACCGGACTTTTGCGCAGCCCAGTCCCAGTATGTCAGCAATACACGGGCTTTATTGAACGACATCGAGTCAAAAATACTCTGCAGCTCGGTCGGATTTCTATCTTTACGCAAGGTTGCAATTTTTGATTCTTGCAGAGCTATCAAGGCATCAGCAAATTTTGCGCGGGAAAGACCCAAGACCTTGAGAATAATGGTCAGAGGTTCACCTTCGCCGTCTGAAATAATGCGGAGTGCAGTTGCATCACAGATTTGCGCCATCTCGGTCATCTCGCTGATCACTTCACCAGTCTTGCCTTCGGCTAGCAAAGTCACGAGATTTTCTACCCTGCTGCGCTCCGGAAACTGCTGCTCCGCCAGCAGATCGACCGATTTACCTTCGGCGTCGCCCATGGTCATTGCTATTTTCAGGATGCGGTTGAGGTTTTCGGAATCCGTGAGGAAGCGCGACAGTACGAATCGGCGCAATTCGGGGGGGACGAACCAGAACAGCTCAAAAGCGGTTGGTGCGGGAGTGTCCTGGCGGGTGACCAGCGGGGCCTGCAGCGAAGGATGAAGCTTGGCCTGGTCGCAAAGCGCCTGGAAGGCTTCGTGGGAGGGCGCAGCACCCGGGTTCCGGACCAATGTCAGAAGCACCGATGGGTCATTGGTAGCGAGAAGCCCATCAACCAAGGCCGGCGAAATGTGGCGGCGCCTGGCAATCATGCGCAATTTGGCGGGATCGCCCTCGGAGATCACGGTCAGAAGGTCGCGGTCGGGAATATGCGAGGCTTTCTCGAGCAGCGGGCCTGCCACATCGGGGCGCGGATCACGAATGAGGCGGGTGACCAGAAGCTGGGGTGGCGTTTCCATGATGGAAACGCGGTCGGCCAGGGTGATCAGCATCTTTTCGGGTATGCGCGGGATCAGGCGGAGGAGCGTATCAGCCGCCAAAGCGCGCTCCTGAGGCTGGGCTATGGCGGCCGAGGCCGACATCATGTCGAGCAAAGAGCGCGCGGTTTCACCAGCCTGGGGGTCGGGTTCACCAATTACCACTGGCGGCAAATGACCAGCAGCGGCCTGGACATGGACCTGAGCCTGAGCAAAAGGATCGGCGGCACCCGCGTCTCGCTTGCGGAGCAGCGAAGGCGCAGGTTCGCGTTTGATGGTTGTATCGACTTCGACGGTGATGAAGTCGGACGGCGGCGGCATCACAGGAGCAGGCTGCGGCTTTGCTTCCGGTTCGGCACTGGTAACCGATTCGACCTCAACAGCAGCCAGAGCCTCTGGCTCAGCGGTTGCCAACTCGATAGTCTCGACAACGCTTTCCGGCTGAACCACGACTGGCCCGGCCGGCAATTCAATTTCATCCGGCGCCTCTGCAGTCAACGGAGCCGGTTCATCGGCGCCCAGAGCGGAAATTTCGGGCTCTACGATTGCGGGCGCTGGCTCAATTGCCGATGCACGAGGAACATTGACGGACCAGCTTTTTGCGACCGGCGGTTTCTGCGCCGCCACGGACGGCATATCCGGGACTGTGAAAGTTTCGGCTTTTGCCCCGAAAACGGCGCTCAGAATTGCGTCCATTTCCGACTGAACGCCTTGCAATGCGGATTTTAGAGGGATCGCTGGCGCCGGGGGCGTTGTTGCAGGCGCACTGCTGAACCACGCAGCTTTCGGCGCAGGCTCCGGCACGGATGGCAGATCAGGTTCCGGCTCCGGCACTGTCGGCAATTGCTTGGTCTCAAGCGGCTGTAAGGGCGGAAGCTGATTCCAGAAATCGTTTCGCGGAGGTTCTTGAGCCGATACCGGTTCGGCAACTAACTCCGGAACCGGTTCAGGAATGATCTCTGAAACAACCTCTTGGGCAACTTCAGGCACCACGTCGGTGGTAACTTCGGTAACACTGTCAGGCGGCAACAGCGGCTCTTCAATAATCGGCTCTTCGGCTACGATGACCGGGGAAAGATCAATTTGGTCGATCTCCGGAATAAAAATCGGCTCTGGTGCGGGCGTTTCGCCAATCGATTCGGCCAGATTGACAGCGATTGCGTCAACGGCCTCAAGCACTGGTGGAGCAGTGAATCCAGATACTGGCTTTTTCTGCATTAGGCGCTCTTTGAGCGCACGGAAGGAATCCGCCGTTACGCGGCGGTTCTGGGGCAAAGCCCCGTCCGTCTGGTTAGCCGCAGTTTCGGCTGCCAGATGGTGCGATTGCTGCACGCCGGCGGTACTTTGACCGTCTTCGCGCGCGGCAGGCTCAAGCATTCACGCCTCGCACTAAATCCTCCTCCATTAGGCTACAGAAAGACAGGGAAGCTTCTAAAGTTGCTTAAGTGGGGCCGGTGCGCTGGCGTTATGGTTAACGCGCGATGAACTTACCTAAGGTGGAGGGACACGCTCAGAATGCTTTAACGTGCGCGCGCGCCTCGCCCTTCTCATATCAAGCTGCTCACGCCGGTTGGGCCTGCCGAGGAGCTGCCGGAAGCCGTCGCGGCGTTCGTGTACGCTGGCAATGGCAAGGCCCATGGCAACACCTGCCTCCACGAGAACTGCCTCACCCAGTTGCAGCGCTGCTTCAATGGTTTCGGGCACGGCCTCGGTAACGCCTTCGCCATAGAGCTGCTTGGCGTGACGTTCGTCACGGGCGCGCGCGATGATCCGGAGATCGCTGCGCTCGCGCTTTGCTGCCTGGACGATTTCTGTGATTTTTCCAGGTGCATTGACAGTTACAGCCATGGCCTTGGCATTGGCAATGCCGCAACGGCGCAGGAATTCCGACCGGGTGGCATCGCCGTAATAGATCGGGCTACCGGCTTTTCGTTCGCGCGCGACGATTTCCGGATCGGCCTCGACCGCGACGTAGTCGATGCCATTCTCCTTCAGCATTTCACCGATCAATTTGCCGACCCGGCCGTAGCCGACAACGATGACCCTGGTGGCCTGATCTCCGGGCGGCGTGACCAGCGCTTCCGGCGGCAATGCGCCGGTTTTTACCAGCGAGCGAGTGACCTTCTTACCCAGCCTGGCGAAGAGCGGGATGGCGAGCATTGAAATCGATACCACGATCAGCGCGGTTTCGTTGGACGACCTGGAGATGAGGCCGAAACTTGCCGCCGATCCCAGGATCACGAAGGCAAACTCACCACCAGGACCCAGCAGCAGGGCGGTCTCGACGAGGCTCGCCGGTGCAATCCGCATGATCCATCCCGCCGCCAGGACAACCACGAATTTTGCCGCGATCAATGTTGCCGCCAGACCCAGAACGACAAGCGGGTGTGCTGCCACTTCAGCGAGATCAATGGCCATACCGACCAGCATGAAGAAGGCGCCGAGCATGAGGCCCTTGAACGGCTCGATGATGGCCTCGACCTCGCGGCGAAACTCGGTTTCGGCAATCAGCAAGCCCGCCATGAACGCGCCCATTGCCATCGACAGGCCGGCAGCAGTGGCCAGCATTCCCGCACCTACGGCCACCAGCAAAGTTGCGGCCATAAACAGATCCGCACTCCGGGTTTTGGCCACCATGCGCAACAGGGGGCGCAGAAGAAAGCGGCCTACCAGGAAAATCAATGCCAATCCCAGTGCCGCCTCGCCCAGCGCCTGAAGAAAGCCCGTGAGGATGGGTCCGTCGGTGCGGGCGCCAAGGATGGACGTGAGGAGCAGGATTGGAATAACCGCAAGATCCTGCATCAAAAGAACGGAAAAGGCGCGGCGGCCAGTCTGGGTGCCCAATCGCTTCTCGTCAGAGAGTAGCTGAATGACGATCGCGGTTGAGGACAGTGACAGCGCGAGGCTGATCACGGCGGCTTCGATGGGCGGGAAATCTGCCGCATACAGCAAGAGTGTAATGATCAGAGCGGAGCCTACGATCTGCATTCCGCCCAGACCGAAAACGAGCCGGCGCATGGTCATCAGGCGTTCGAAGGAGAGTTCGATGCCGATCATGAAAAGTAGAAAAGCCACGCCGAGATCGGCCAGGGCCTTTACGTCCTCCGGGCGCTCGATGGTGACGTAGCGAAGCCAAGGATAATCGCCGAGCAACTGGCCCAACAGGGACGGGCCAATCAGAATACCAGTCAGCAGAAATCCCAGGACCGAGCTGATCCCCAACCGGTGAAACAACGGAATGACCACGCCCGCTGCAAGCAGGATGACCAGCAGTTCCTTGTATTCAAACAGATTGGCGTGTGTTTCCAAGAATTCTCCTCTGCCACAGTTTGTAAGAAGCGGAGCAGGATGTGAAGTGTATTCACACGATCCAGTGAGCGGGCTTGCGCGTTGAGGGGTAAAACCCCCACATTAGGAGCCATCAAAGAGGATCCCCATGAGCAAAATTGAAAAGACTGACGCAGAGTGGCGCGCCCATCTTTCGCCCGAGGCCTATCAAGTTGCCCGCAAGCACGGCACCGAACGGGCGTTCTCGCACCCATCCTATCAGGACAATACGCCGGGCATGTACAAATGCGCAGGCTGCGGGGCTGATCTGTTCCGCTCCGAGGCAAAGTATGATTCTGGCACCGGCTGGCCGAGTTTCTATGCCCCTTCGTCAAAGGATTCCGTGAGCGAGCACGAGGACAACTCGTGGTTTTCCCGCCGGACGGAGGTCAGGTGTGCCGCCTGTGATTCGCATCTCGGCCATGTCTTTCCGGATGGCCCAAAGCCGACGGGGCTTCGCTATTGCATGAACGGCGTTGCAATGACGCTCGATCCCGACAAGAAGACCGATTGATGCAAAAACCGAAAGTGCTGCCGCCCAAGGCGGAGAAGCGGGCCAAGACCGAACATTGGCACGGCTTTGAGAAGCGTGACGATTATGCGTGGCTGAGGGCGAATAACTGGCAGGAGGTGATGCATGATCCCTCGCTGCTTCCGTCCGACATCCGGGCCTACCTCGAAGCGGAGAATGCCTATCATGAAGACGTGATGGCCGGGACGTCGGCGCTTCAAGAGCAATTGTTTCAGGAAATGAAGGGACGCATCAAGGAGGACGACAGTTCGGTTCCCGCGCCCGATGGCCCCTATGCCTATTATTCGAAATTCGTGCAGGGCGGGCAGCAGCCGGTGTTCTGCCGCAAGCTGCGCGACCTCAGTGGCGATGAAACCGTACTTCTTGACGGAAATGCGCTCGCGGCCGGAAAGACCTATTTCCGGCTGGGAGGCATGAGCCGGTCACCCGACTACAGGCTCGGCGCGTGGTCATTCGACGACAAGGGATCAGAGTTCTATACGCTCAAGGTCCGGGATATCGCCAACAGCAGGGAACTTGAAGACATTCTTGAAAACACTGGTGGAGGTGCGACATGGTCCGCCGATGGCAAGAGTTTCTTCTACACGCTGCAGGACGACAACCACCGGCCATTGGAAACCTACCGGCATGAGCTGGGCACGCCGCAATCCGCCGACATGCTGGTGTTCAAGGAAAACGATACGGGCTTTTTCACCGGCGTGGGCAAAACCAACTCGGAAAAATACATCGTCATCGACAGTCACACACACGACACTTCCGAATGCTGGATCATCGAGACTGACGTGCCATCGCAACAGCCGCGCCTGATTGCAGCGCGGCAGGAGGGCGTGGAATATGACATTGAGCACTGGAACGACCAGTTCATCATCAAGACCAACCTCGATGGCGCCGAAGATTACAAACTCATGCGGGTTCCGGTCAGCGATCCCCGGCAGGAAAACTGGCGCGACCTCATCGCCCATCGGTCCGGATGCTTTCTTGTAACGTTTATCGTGTTCAAGGACTGGCTGATCCGGCTTGAGCGCGAGGAAGGCCTGCCCCGCATCGTGATCCGCCAGATGGCCAGCGGTGAAGAGCACAGCATCGCCTTCGACGAGGAGGCCTATTCTCTAGGCTTCGGCGACATGCTCGAATACGACACAGATATCTTGAGGTTCACCTATTCATCTATGACCACGCCGGCACAGGTTTTCGACTACAACATGCGCGACCGCACGCGTGTGTTGCGCAAGACCCAGCAGGTGCCATCTGGTCATGATGCCTCAAACTACGTGACGCGCCGGGTTTATGCGGCTTCGCGTGATGGCGAGCGGGTGCCGGTGACATTGCTCTACCGCAAATCCACTGCGCTCGACGGATCGGCGCCGCTTTGGCTTTACGGCTACGGGTCCTACGGCATCAGCATTCCGGCAGCCTTCAACACCAACATCCTGTCGCTTGTCGATCGCGGCTTCATTTATGCCATCGCGCATATCCGCGGCGGCCAGGAAAAAGGACGGCGGTGGTACAAGACCGGCAAGCTCGAATACAAGATGAATACGTTTCGCGATTTCATCGCGGCGGCGGAATACCTCATCGCGGAAAATTTCACGCGAAAGGGAAGCATTGTGGCGCAAGGAGGAAGTGCCGGCGGCATGCTGATGGGTGCCGTGGCGAACATGGCGCCCGAACTGTTTCATGGAATCGTGGCCGAAGTGCCGTTTGTCGACGTGCTGACGACGATGCTGGACGACACTTTGCCCCTGACGCCGCCGGAATGGCCGGAATGGGGAAATCCGAAGGAGAGTAAAGCGGCCTATGAAAGGATCGCGGCCTATTCGCCATATGACCGGGTAGAGGCCAAGGCCTATCCGCATATTCTCGCCGTGGGCGGCTTGACCGATCCGCGGGTGACCTATTGGGAACCGGCAAAATGGGTGGCCAAGCTTCGCGAGATCAAGACCAACGACAATTTGCTGCTGCTCAAGACAAACATGGGTGCTGGACATGGCGGCGCCTCGGGGCGTTTTGACCGGCTCAAGGAAGTCGCCTTCGTCTATGCCTTTGGGCTCAAGGTGGCGGGACTCGCCTGATGTTGCTCGCGGCGGACCGGGCAAGCCTGCTTCTTGTCGACATGCAGGAACGCCTGCTTCCGGCGATGGTGAACGCGCAGGAGACGGAACTGCGCTGTTCCATCCTGATCAAGGCAGCGCGGTTGCTCGATGTGCCGGTGGCCGCATCGGAACAGTATCCGAAGGGGCTGGGAAACACAGTTGCCCCGTTGAAGGCTGAGATCGGCAATGCACCGATTTTTGCGAAGTCGGTTTTCTCGTGCTGGCGGGACGATACCATCAAGGCGCATTTCATAGGCCAGCATGAACGCGGACGGCCGCAGGTCATCATTGCCGGGATCGAGGCGCATGTGTGCGTGCTGCAGACCGCAATCGACATGGCGCAATCGGGTTTTGCCGTCTTTGTGGCGGCAGATGCCATTTCGTCACGCACGACTGCCTCGGTTGGGCTCGCCCTGGAGCGGATGCGGCAGGATGGGGTTTTCATCATCAATACCGAGATGGCAGTGTTCGAGCTGGTCGGCAATGCGGAGGCGGCGGCTTTCAAGGCGGTTTCCGCCCTGATCAAGTGAGCGATCACGGCTTCCTCGACGGAGCGTGATTTGCCTGGCGGTAGCCATCACCCTACGATCCGGCCCGGAGAACCTGCATCGTGATGAAGCCCAGCCTAGCGGAACTGCAAAAAATCATGCTCGAAGGCGTGACAAAAGGCGACGACAAGGCGCTGGGACTGGTGCGGCCGCCGCCAAATGACAGCAAGGAGGTCATGTTCGGGGTTTACCGCAACGCCTATATCCTGCGGCTCACCGAATTTCTGGCGAACGATCATCCGCGGCTCAAGGAATACCTGGGCGATGACGCGTTCACCCAACTCTCCAAGGCCTATGCGGCGGCCTATCCTTCGGAAACGCCCAATGCGCGGTGGTATGCGCGCCATATTCCCGATTTCGTCGCGGCGCAGGAACCATGGCGGGCGCATCGCAGCGTGATCGACCTGGCGCAAATCGAGAAGGCGCTCAATGATGCATTCGACAGCGCCGATCAGCCGGTGTTCACGCTGGCGCAGTTGCAACAACTCGATCCGGAGCGATTTGATCAGGCAAGACTCAACTTCCAGCCTGCAGTGCGGCGGGTGAGGGTTAACAGCAATGCCGTGGAAATCTGGTCAAGCCTCAAGGCGGAGTCCGCGCCGCCTGCTCCCGTCGACCTGACCGAAACAGCCACTGTTCTGGTTTGGCGGGAAACGGGATCGTCGCGGCTTCGCGGGCTTGCCACCGAAGAGGCCATGGCGCTAGATGCGGCCATGGATGGTGTTCCCTTTGGCGTTCTCTGCGAGATGATCGCGGTGATGGGCGACCCCGACTCTGCCGCCATCCGGGCCGCGACCTATCTCCGGCAATGGATCGAGGCGGAGATGGTGAGCGATATTTCCTGCGACTGAACCCGGAGGCGCAAATCCACGCGCACTCCCGGATTTGACAAACTGGCCTGTCTGAGGCTCTTAAGCGGCAATCAGGAGAAACGATCATGTCACAATCCGCCCGCAAGGCACATGGGCCGACACCCGTTGCTGAATTCAACTGGGAAGACCCGCTCGATCTTGAATCCCTGTTCACCGAAGACGAGCGGATGATCCGCGATGCGGCAAAGGCCTTCTGCGCCGACAAGCTGGCGCCGCGGGTGCAGAAGGCCTTTCGCGAAGAAAAATTCGACCGGGAGATCATGAACGAACTCGGCGCGATGGGTTTTCTCGGGGTGATGACAGCGGAGGCCTATGGCGGCTCGGGGCTGGGTTACGTGGCCTACGGACTGGTGGCGCGCGAGGTGGAGCGGGTCGATTCAGGATACCGGTCGGCTATGAGCGTGCAGAACTCGTTGGTGATGCATCCGATCGAAGCCTATGGCTCGGAAGCGCAGCGCAAGAAGTATCTGCCGAAACTGGCAACCGGCGAGTTCGTCGGATGTTTTGGCCTGACCGAACCCGACGCTGGTTCCGACCCCGGCGGCATGAAAACGCGGGCCAGGCGGAGCAAGGATGGTTTCGTCCTGAACGGCACCAAGATGTGGATTACCAATTCTCCCATTGCCGACATCGCTGTCATCTGGGCGAAGCTTGAAGATGAAGGCATTCATGGCTTCATAGTGGAGCGGGGCGCCAAGGGATTTTCGACGCCAAAGATCGAAGGTAAAGTGTCTTTGCGGGCCTCGGTGACGGGCGAAATCGTGCTCGAAAACGTCGAAGTTCCGGAAGATGCGCTGCTGCCCAACGCACGCGGACTTGGCGGACCATTCGGCTGCCTGAACAAGGCGCGCTTCGGCATCGCCTGGGGTGTCATGGGTGCGGCGGAAGACTGCTGGCACCGGGCGCGGCAATACACGCTTGACCGCAAGCAATTCGGCAAGCCGCTGGCGGCAAACCAACTGATCCAGAAGAAGCTCGCCGATATGCAGACGGAAATCGCGCTGGGCCTGCAGGGCTGCGTGGCGCTTGGACGCGCGCTGGAGCGGGGATCGGCTGCACCGCCCGCAATTTCCCTGATGAAGCGCAACAATTGCGGCAAGGCACTCGACATCGCCCGCATGGCGCGCGACATGCACGGCGGCAATGGCATATCGGATGAATTTCAGGTCATCCGGCACATGGTCAACCTCGAAACGGTGAACACCTATGAGGGCACGCATGACGTTCATGCGCTGATCCTGGGGCGGGCACAGACGGGTATCCAGGCGTTTCAGTAATGCCGGCGATTGTGATTGAACGCGCTGACCCGCGTGCGCCCGATTTGCGCCGGCTCATAGAAGACCTCGATCGCTACCAAGTCTCGCTCTACCCGGCGGAGAGCAACCACCTGATCGATATCGAGACGCTGGCGCGGCCCGAGATGCGGTTCTTCTCTGCCGCGGTTGATGGAGAGATTCTCGGTTGCGGCGGCATCTGGCTGCATGAGGACTACGCAGAAGTGAAGCGGGTCTATGTGCATCCCAAGGCGCGGGGGCTGGGGCTGGCCCGGAAAATCATGGCGGTGCTCGAAGACGAAGCGCGGGCAGCCGGCCATATGGTGGCGCGGCTGGAAACAGGCACGCGGCAGCCGGAAGCGCTCGGACTGTACCGGGCCCTTGGTTATGCCGACCGTGGCCCATTCGGCGATTATCCGACGCAAGATCCTTTAAGCGTTTTCATGGAAAAGCGCCTGGCATGATCGTGCCGTTTCCAATTGTGGAGATCAGCGGCGGGCACACGCTATACGCTTTGACGTTGAGGCCATGAGCCGGGCTTGCACGCAGACAGAAGGCCAGATCAAATGCCCGTACCAAGGGATCAGAGCATGAAAATCACCGTTCCCGCCCGGGAAGGCAAGGCTGTTCGCGTTTCGCAGGGCCAGCGCATTCGCATCACGACGCCGAAGGGTGCACAGGCTGCGGATTTCTTTGCCTACAATGCAGCCAACATCGGCGAGTGGCTTTCCGCCAATCACACGTGGGTGACGACATTCAATGTTAAACCGAGGCTCGGCGATACACTGATTTCGCGTTTCCGGCGGCCCATGCTGACCATTGTTGAGGATGGCGCCAATGGCGTTCACGACATGATGATCGCGGCGTGCGACCAGTTCCGCTATGAGTTTTTCGGCCATGTGGGACCGCATGCGAGCTGCTCGGAGAATCTCTGCGTGGCGATGCGGCGTGAAGGCTATCAGATCGACATCATCCCGCAGCCGGTCAATTTCTTCACCAACACTCTTGTCGAGGCAGATGGGTCGTTCAAGTCTCCGCCAAACCCGGTGCCACCTGGAGCGTATGTGGAACTCGAAGCGCTCATGGATGTCATTTGCGTCGTATCGTCGTGCCCCTTCGATCTGCAGAAGGAAGGCTGGACCATCAATGCGGGCATTGGCCCTACAGAACTCATCGTGGAGGTGAAGTGAAATGCCTATCATCAGGCCCGAAGCCAAGCATCGCGAACACTGGAACCGGCTCTATCGCGGCTACGCCGAATTCTACAAAGTGGAACAGACCGACGAAATGCGCGACCGCGTATGGTCATGGCTTCACGACCCCACTCATCAGGTAAAGGGCTTCATGGCGGTGGACCGAGGCGGATGGCCTATCGGCCTCACCCACTACCGGCCATTTGCGCGGCCGCTCATGGCATCGACGGGAGGTTTTCTCGACGACCTCTTTGTTGATCCGGCAGCGCGCGGCACAACGACAGCGGCCGACCTCATTGAAGCGGTGTGTGCCGAAGGCCGCAAGAATGGGTGGACGGTGATCCGCTGGATCACAGCGGAGGACAACTACCGCGCCAGGGGGCTGTACGACCGGGTGGCCAGCAAGACCAAATGGCTCACTTACGACATCAAGCTTTAGTTACGCGCTTCATCAATCGGTTTTACGCTCCGCGATTGCAAGAACCCCGTTTGGGTTGTAAATGCTTTTTATGCAGCGCGACATCCTCAGCGAAATCGCCGCAAGCACGGCCCAGGCGGTGGGCAAGGATTTTCTCGCCGCGCTGGTGCGCAGCATGCGCGAAGCCATGGATGCCAGCCTTGTCCTCATTACTGTTGGCGTCGGCTCGCCACCCACGCGGGCGCGATCGATCGCCTGCTTCCAGACCCGTCCAGTCAACGAGGTGACCGAATATGACCTCGAAGGCGTGCCGTGCCGGCTGGTCTATGAGGGGCAGACGGTCGTCATTCCCAAACGGCTTTATGAGCAATTCCCGAAAGAGGGCTCGTATGAAGGCTATATTGGCGTGCCCCTGTGGGGCGGGAGCGGGCGGCCGCTCGGGCACCTCGCCGTATTGTCGGAACAGCCGCTGACCGATCCCGAGCAAGCCACAGCCATTGTGCGCCTGTTTGCGCTCCGCGCCGAGGCGGAGCTGCAGCGTAGCCAGCAGGAGGGTGAACGCGAATCGCTTATCGCCTCGCTGCGGCGGGCCAACCAAAGGATCGGCCGGCGTCACAGTGAACTCAGGAAGGTCAACGAAATGAAGACCATGCTGCTTGGCATGGTCGCACATGACCTGCGCAACCCTCTGGCAACGATCGTCAATCGCAGCGAGTTCATTGGCAATCTCCTCGACCGGATCGAGCAGGACAGCCCGCATATCGGCAAGGCGAGAGAAAGCAGCGACATCATCATAGCGGCGGCGGAACGCATGGACCGCTTGATTGCCTCCACCCTTGCACAAGCCCAGGCGCAGACAAATGTCGTCAACCTTGATCGTCACTCCTGTGCACTGCACCGGGTCGTCGACGTGGCGGTGCAGCTCAATGCAGAAGCGGCGCAGCGAAAGGACATCGCGCTTAACAATACCGTACCGGCCAACATTACAGCTTCCGTCGATGAGGACCGCCTGGCGGAATGCCTGGACAATCTCATCCAGAACGCGATCAAATATTCACCCCGCGGCGGCAAAATCTCGATTACCGCTTCCGCCAGCGCCAAAGGCCTGACGATCTGCGTGAAGGATACGGGACAGGGCATGTCGGAAGAGGACCTCGAACGGGCCTTCCGCCTGTTTCAGCGGCTTTCAGCACAGCCTGCAGAAGGGGAAACTTCCACCGGCCTGGGGCTTGCGATCGTCAAGGCTATTGTCGAGGCGCATGGCGGCGCAGTGAAAGCACTGAGTGAAGGCAAGGGCAAAGGCACAATGTTTGAAATTTCCCTGCCACACGGGAACTGAATCACGCCAGCCGCCATTACAGGTGATTGTCTTTGTTGCACGGAAGAAGTGTAAGGCCTACATAACACTTCCCCAAAAGAGGAGAAACGATATGGCCCTTGAACTCCCTGCCCTTCCCTATGCTTACGACGCGCTGGCGCCCTATATGTCGGCCGAAACCCTGGAATTCCATCACGACAAGCATCATCAGGCCTATGTCACCAATGGCAACAACCTGCTGAAGGATTCGCCGCTCGCGTCGAAGTCCATCGAAGAGATTTGCAAGGCGGCGTTCGCCGAGAAAAATGCCGGCCTCGTCAACAATGTGGGCCAGCACTACAACCACATGCATTTCTGGAACTGGATGAAAAAGGGCGGCGGCGGCACCAAATTGCCAGGCAAGATCGGCAAGGCGGTCGACAGCGATCTTGGCGGCTACGACAAATTCAAGGCAGATTTTGTTGCGGCGGGCACGACGCAGTTCGGCTCAGGCTGGGCCTGGCTCGCCGTGAAGGATGGCAAGCTGGCAATTATGAAAACGCCGAATGGGGAAAACCCGCTGATGCATGGCGCTTCGCCGATTCTCGGCGTCGATGTGTGGGAACACAGCTATTACATCGATTATCGCAATGCGCGGCCGAAGTATCTCGAGGCCTTCGTCGACAACCTGATCAACTGGGACTATGTTGAGGCGATGCACGCCAAGGCCTGAGCCCGGCATTACAGCATTTTTTGAAATGGCCAGGTTCGTGTACCTGGCCTTTCATTATTCCGGAGTTTGCAGATGCCACTCCTCAATCGTGCCATTGAGATGCAGCCAGAAATCAGTGCATGGCGGCGCGAACTGCACATGCATCCCGAATTGCTTTTTGATACGCACTGGACCGCCGATTTCGTGGCCAAGAAACTTAGAAGCTTTGGCATTGACGAAGTGGTGACTGGAATCGGGCGCACCGGCATTGTCGGCATCATCAATGGAAAGCAAGAGGGCGTTGGCTGTATCGGGCTTCGCGCGGACATGGACGCGCTGCCGATCACCGAAGCCACCGGTGCGGAATACAGTTCAAAGATTCCGGGGCGCATGCATGCCTGCGGCCATGACGGACATATGGCCATGCTGCTTGGCGCGGCGCGGCACTTTTGCGAAACGCGCAATTTTTCGGGCAAGATCGCCGTCATATTCCAGCCAGCGGAAGAAGGCGGTGCTGGCGGACTCGCCATGGTGCGCGACGGGTTGATGGAGCGTTTTGGCATCACCAGTGTCTACGGCATGCACAACTGGCCTGGCGTTCCAATCGGCAAGTTCGCCATCAGGCCGGGAACCTTGATGGCTGCGATGGATGTCTTTTCCATCTTGATCCAGGGCAAGGGCGGGCACGCGGCACTGCCGCATATGACAGTCGACCCGGTCTTCATCGGCATGCAAATTGGCACTGCATTGCAGGGGATTGTTGCCCGCAACGCCGATCCGCTCGAGGCAGTTGTCGTTTCGATCACGCAGTTTCATGCGGGCGATGCCCATAACGTCATACCGCAGACAGCCAAGCTGGTCGGTACCATCAGGTCACTCAAGAACGAACTGCGCGATCTCGCAATGACAAACCTGCGGCGCACCGCCGAGGGCATTGCAGCGGCTTTGGGCGGCGAGGCTAGCGTGTCCGACGAGGACATCCTGCCATATCCCGTGACATACAATCATCCGGAAGAAACCAAGATCGCCGTTGCGGCGGCGCGGCGCGTCGCTGGTGACGCCGCCGTCGATGACGATATCCCGCCTGACATGGGCTCCGAGGATTTTTCCTTCATGCTGAACGCACGACCTGGCGCAATGATCCTCATCGGCAACGGCGATACGGCGTTCTGCCATCATCCCGCATTCGACTTCGACGACAATTCAATCCCCTATGGTGTCAGCTATTGGGTCACGCTGGCCGAGAGCGTGCTTGGCGACACTCACACATGAAGCAAGAGTAGCAGGAACCAACATGCCTATCCTCAATCGCGCCGCGGAAATGCACGGCGAAATCACAGCCTGGCGGCGCGAATTGCACATGCGGCCGGAACTGTTGTTTGATGTGCATGAAACAGCAGCATTCGTTACGGAAAAGCTCAAAGCATTCGGATGTGACGAAGTGGTCACGGGGATCGGCCGCACCGGCGTGGTCGGCATCATACGCGGGCGGCATGGCGATGGTCCGGCCATCGGACTTCGCGCCGACATGGATGCGCTGCCTATCACCGAAATCACCGGCCTGCCCTATGCCTCAAAGATTCCCGGAAAGATGCATGCCTGCGGGCATGATGGCCACACGGCAATGCTGCTTGGTGCGGCGCGCCACCTCAGCGAAACCCGAAACTTCAAGGGATCGGTGGCAGTGATCTTTCAGCCGGCAGAGGAAGGCGGCGGCGGCGGGCGCGAGATGGTGAAGGATGGCATGATGGAACGCTTCGGCATTGCCCGCGTGTTCGGCATGCACAACATGCCAGGTGTTCCGATCGGATCGTTTGCCATCAAGCCGGGGCCGATCATGGCTGCCACCGATGAATTTTCGATCAGCATCACCGGACGCGGCGGGCACGCAGCGCTGCCGCACAAGACAGTCGATCCGGTGTTCATCGGGGCGCAGATCATCGGCGCCCTGCAAGGCATCGTATCGCGCAATGCCGATCCGCTTGAAGCACTGGTGATTTCGACCACGCAATTCCACGCCGGAACCACCAACAATGTCATTCCGCAAACGGCGGAACTTTCCGGCACGGTGCGAACGCTTAACCCCAGCATGCGCGACTTTGCCGAGCGGCGCATCAAGGAGACGGCGCCTCCTATTGCCGCTGCCTTCGGAGGCGAGGCGCTGGTTCAGTATGATCGCTACTATCCCGTGACGCTCAACCATGAAAAAGAAACGGCCTTTGCTGTCAATGTTGCGCGCAGCGTGGCAGGCGAACGCAATGTGAATGCCAATGTGGCGCCGATCATGGGCGGCGAGGATTTTTCCTACATGCTGGAAGCGCGGCCCGGCGCGTTCATTTTCATCGGCAACGGTGATACCGAGTTCTGCCATCACCCGGCTTTCGATTTCAACGACGAGATCATTCCACTGGGCGTGAGCTACTGGGTGCAGCTTGCCGAAACGGCACTCGGACAGTGACCCCAGGCGCGTGACCAGTTCCTTCGTTCCGGTTTTTGACGGGCACAATGACGTGCTCCTGCGGCTTCTTCTAAAGAAGACCGAAACACCGGCGCGCGATTTCGTCGCCGGCGATGGTGAAGGTCACATGGACCTGCCACGTGCGATCAAGGGCCACTTTGGCGGCGGCATGTTCGCGATTTTAGTTCCCAATGCGGGAGAAAATCCGGCACTCGACAATGAACTCAATCTGCCGCTAGCCGAGCAAATCCAGATGCCGCAAGCCCTGCCCACAGCACTGGCGATGGCCGCCTTGCTTCTGGAAATCGAGCGCGAGTCGGCGGGAGTGCTTCGGATTTGCAGGAGCGCAGCCGAGATCAGGAAGTGTCTCGACGATGGCATGGTGGCCGCGGTTCTTCATATTGAAGGTGCTGAAGCGATCGATCCGGATTTCAATGCACTGGAGGTGCTGCATGCCGCCGGTTTGCGGTCGCTTGGTCCGGTCTGGAGCCGGCCCAATATCTTCGGGCATGGCGTGCCGTTCCGGTTTCCGTCTTCGCCAGACACGGGGCCGGGGCTTACTCCCGCAGGCAAGGATTTGATCCGCTTCTGCAATGCGCGCCGCATCGCCATCGACCTTTCGCACCTGAACGAACGCGGGTTCTGGGATGTTGCCGGGATCAGCGATGCGCCGCTTATTGCCACACACTCAAATGCGCATTCCTTGGGTGCCTCTTCGCGCAACCTGACAGACGCACAAATCGAGGCAATCGGCAAATCGGGCGGGATGATCGGGCTCAACTATGCCAATGGTTTCCTCAGAAAAGATGGAAGCTGGAATGCCAATACGCCTTTCACCACGCTGCTTGGGCATATCGATCACATGATCGCCATTGCCGGAGAAGATTGCGTGGGGCTCGGCTCCGACTTCGAAGGGGCGCGTATTCCGTCCGAGATCGGCACGGTTCTGGGCCTTCCCGCCTTCCAGGACGCCATGCGGGCGCACGGCTATAGTGAGAGCAAAGTCCGCAAGCTCTGCTTCGAGAACTGGCTACGGGTTCTGGAGCGGACTTGGGGCGGTTGAAACTCGGCACTTTCTCTAGACTATTAGTAATGCTAATAAATCTGCATGAAGTTCGCAGAGTGGCTGACTAATAGTGGAACGTCGCAAACGGATTTGGCCCGCACGCTGGGGATCACCCAGGGCCGGGTTTCCCAGCTTGTGGCGGGGGCGCAGCCTTCGCTCGAGCTGGCGGTTAGGATTGCGATTGCGACCAACGATCACGTCAAGCCACATGATTTCAAGGACATCGACATGACCAATCCATCCAAGCTCGACACCGTGGAAACTGCCATTGCGGCCATCGCCAGGGGCGAAATGGTGGTGGTGGTCGATGACGACGACCGGGAAAACGAGGGCGACCTGATCGCGGCGGCGGGCAAGATCACGCCGGAACAGATGGCCTTCATGGTGCGGCACACGAGCGGCATCGTGTGCACGCCGATCACGGCTGAAGACGCGCGGCGATTGAAGCTCGATCCCATGGTGGCGCTGAACGATGCCCCGATGTCCACGGCGTTCACGGTGTCGATCGACTACAAGGAAGGGCTTACGACCGGCATTTCGGCCAAGGAGCGCTGCGCCACCGTGCACGCGCTCTCCAACAGCAATGTGCAGGCGCATGATTTCGTGCGGCCGGGGCATGTGTTCCCGCTGGTGGCGAAATCGGGCGGGGTCCTGATGCGCTCCGGCCATACGGAGGCGGCCGTCGACCTGGTGCGGCTTGCCGGGCTGCATCCGGCCGGGGTCATCTGCGAACTGGTCAATGACGATGGCAGCGTCAAGCGCGGACCGCAGGTCATGAACTTTGCCCGCGAGCATGGCTTCAAGATCATTTCCGTTGCCGATCTTATCGCCTATCGCCAGGCGCGGGAGCGGCTGGTCGACCAGGTGTCGCAGTTCGACGTCGAGACCTCGATCGGGCTGGCACGGGGTTACTCCTATTCGACGCCGTTCGACGCCGTGCAGCAGTTGGCGCTGGTTTTTGGCGACATCTCGGGCGGACGCAACGTGCCGGTGCGGCTGCACCGTGAAAACGTGATCGAGGATGTGTTCGGCGGACGAAAGACCATCGAGGCGGTCTTCGATATTTTCAAGCGCGAGGGACGCGGCGTGCTGGTTTATCTCCAGGAGGGAACGGCGGGCGTTCCGGCGGGCCAGCTTGCCAAGGAAAAGACAGGCAGTGCGGCACAGCGCGAGCGGACTTGGCGCGATGTGGGGCTCGGCGCGCAAATCTTGCGCGATCTCAATGTGCATTCGATCCGGCTGATCACCTCGAGCAACCGTCACTATGTGGGGCTTGGCGGGTTTGGCATCGAGATCGCCGAGACACTCAAGATCGACGGTTAGGCCTTTCCGGCGCAATGCCAGCTGGGCTAGACAGGGGAAATGCCGCGGCTTCGCCCCAAGACGACCCTGAACAGCTCTCCGCTCATCGGCTGGCGCGAGCGGGTGCGGCTTCCGGAACTCGGCATCGGCCCCATCGAAGCCAAGGTCGATACGGGAGCGCGGACCGCGGCGCTGCACGCCGAAGACATCCGCATCGAAGGCAATGGCCGCAACCGCAAGGTCCGTTTCAGCGTTCCCATCAATGGCCGGACACATCATTGCGAACTCCCTTTCAAGGGCGAAAAAAAGATCAAAAGCACCAGCGGTCATAGCCAGATGCGGGTCGTCGTGGAAACCGACATCCTGATTGGAGAAGCACAGCTGAGGGCCCAGATCACGCTCACCGATCGCACCGACATGGGGGTGCCCATGCTGCTCGGGCGGGCCACGGTACGCGCTCACTTCGTGGTCGATCCAGGCAAGTCCTACATCGTTTCGCGCAAGAAGAAGAAACGGCCATGAAGATCGCCCTGCTCACCCGCAACCCGAAACTCTATTCGCATCAGCGCCTGATCGAATCAGCGCAGAAGCGCGGCCACGAGATCGTGCCGATCGACTACCTGCGCTGCTACATGAACATCACCTCGCAAAAACCGGAGCTGCGCTATCTCGGCGAGAAGCTGACCGGCTTCGATGCGGTGATCCCGAGAATTGCCGCCTCACATACGTTTTACGGCCTCGCGGTGCTGCGGCAATTCGAGATGATGGGTGTTTATCCGCTCAATGAATCGGTGGCGATCGGGCGTTCGCGCGACAAGCTGCGGTCGCTGCAAATCCTGGCGCGCGACGGCGTCGACCTGCCGGTGTCGGCATTCGCCAACGATACGACGCGCACCAATGACGTGCTCAGCATCGTCGGCGGCGCGCCGGTAGTGATCAAGCTTCTCGAGGGCACGCAGGGCATTGGCGTGGTGCTGGGCGAAACGCCGAAGTCGGCAAAGTCGGTGATCGAAGCGTTTCACGGCGCAAACATCGCCATCCTCGTGCAGGAATTCATCAAGGAATCCGAGGGCCAGGACATCCGCATCTTTGTGGTCGGGCGGCGCGTCGTTGCGGCGATGATGCGCTCCGGCGAGAAGGGCGATTTCCGCTCCAATCTGCATCGCGGCGGCACGGCCGAAGCGGTGACACCGACGCCGGAAGAACGGCGGCTGGCGCTCAAGGCGGCGAAGTCCATGGGGCTCAATGTGGCGGGCGTCGACATGCTCAGAGCGCATCGGGGGCCGGTGATCATGGAAGTGAATTCCTCGCCGGGGCTGGAAGGAATCGAGAAGGCGACGGGCACCAATATCGCCAAGGCGATCATTGATTTCCTTGAGAAAAATGCCAAGCCGAACCGCACCCAGACGCGCGGAAAGGGGTGAAAAAACACGTCAAAAACGCGCTGAAATCATGCCCGGAACGCCCAAATACGTGCAAAAACACGCTACAAAACACGCCGTTTGCCGCACATTGCAGGTCAAAAACGCGCGAATCCGGCCAAGAATTTGATGGCATATGCCACGATTTACTTGCATATACCCATAATTTAATCCAGGGTTGACTTCCCTAACGTCGTGGCGAGGAGGACGAAGCCTGCGGTTTCGAAGGCGCTTTCGAGGGCGGCCATCAGGCTGTAGCCGAGGCCGTTGATCTGGTTGCCGCAGGCATCGTCAACGAGGGATTCGGGGAAGAATGTGGAGAGCCAGTCGATGGCGATGGCGCCGGTGAGATAGATGGCCGCCGCAGCGGCAAGGCGGACGCGGATGCGAGGGGCCAGGCTCAAGAACCAGGGCACAAAGCCCGCGGCGATCAGACCGGCCAGCGCCAGCATGCGGGTTGCGGTAAAACCATCCGTAGGCAGATCAATATGGCGGTGCAGTTCGGTGAGCTTCGAGACGGCGGCCGCGACCAGGGCAAGGCCAAGCAGCAGCCAGAGCGCGCGCCTGAAAATGGACGCGCCGGCCAGACGGCGGGCGTTCAGCATGGCGCATACACCCGACAGCACAAGGAGGCCCGCAACGAAGGCCGCACCGATGCTTTCATTTTCGGACGGGTCAAAGCGTTCGCGCCACAGGCACGGCACATCGTGGATCAACTGGTGGACCAGTTCGACCGCGACATGGGCGGCGAGAATGAACCCGGCGGCGATCCATAGCCAGCGCGGCCAGCGGGCGCTGGCATGGGCTTGCGGCGATGGCTCAAGGTTCACGCGTGTATCCCGGTCAAAGCCCGCTTATGCGTGAGACCGACGCGGTGCGTCAACCGGCTCATCTCGACACAATGACTTGCCAGGCATCCGATCGCCGAAGCGGACTGATTTGTTTGTCAGGAATGTTTATGAGGAATTCACCATCGACGCGCTTTGAAAGTTGAGCCGCCGCCGTTGTGAAAACAGATTAGCTCCTGAGTGAGCCATCCTTTTGAATTTCGGCCCCGCCATCGCCGTTGCCTTGGTCATGCCCAAACTAGACGCCAATATCGCCATTCAGAAAAGCATTCAGGCATTCGTAGTGCCAATTGGTTCGGGTCGTTGTCTTGAAACCCTCGAACTTGCTGCACCCGGAAAGTTGTCAATCTCCAACCACAAGAATGGCATCGAACCGATGGTCTTGCTCACTTCACACTCGAGTGCATGCTCGCGGTCCCGAACGTCCGACGGGGCATTGCTGCCCACGCCCCAGCTTGCCAGATCGTATCCATGCCTCGCGATCAGCGCGGTTCCCACTATCAGGCGGAAGATGGAACCGCGATGGTTTCCTCCACCGGT
>JANMMJ010000177.1:0-5001 GCA_031373255.1 Hyphomicrobiales bacterium | reverse complement strand
CCGCGTTCAAGGCCCGTGTGACGAATTCCTCGAACTCGTCAATCGTGCCTGCGTAACGAATTGCCTTTGCCTCGATCTGCATTGACTTATCGGTTATCATTGCAGAACAGATCAAGCTCCCGATGTTCTGAATTGCTAGTTCGCATTTATCCATGCCAGTTCCCTCCAGTTGAACGAAGTACTTTGGTTGAAGTGAGCCTTCAACTCGTAAGGTTGGCCGTCCAAGGCGACGAATTACCTTACTCCGGTGCAGCCATTCAGTTCAACTAGCAATGCAGCTCTCGAAACAGACCCAAATAGATTTGAATTTGTTCGATTCTTCGCCACCGCGGCTATCGCGAACACTACTGCCAGAGCCTGAAGCTTCATCGTTAGCCGGGCGACGCTGCGGCTAGAGCCCGGAAGCCAAACCTGGATTGATTTCTCACAAACACCTTTGGGCTCTTTCGTTTTCGTCGCGCAGCGCCCTAACGGGTAGAATAGGTCCAGTAGCAGACTTCCGCATTATGAGAGCCAGTGTAAAAGACGAGCACCTGGCTAGCCTACCGGCGCGGCGACCAGTTCGAGAAACGGCGGAAGCTCATGGAGGCTTGGGCGGCCTATTGCGAGCCGGTATCGAGAGGCAATGTGCATCAACTGGTAGCCAAGTCTTAGGCTAGGACTTGTTTTCCGTTCGGCACGGGTGAATCATGTTCACTGGCTGGAATGCAGGTTTTTGAAAGCATGTGTCTTGGGCGTTGAACGGACGAGACAGCGATTCGCTCAATGGTTTGGCTGTGGAACCGGCTTGAGGCCGGTTCTTACTATTGCAGTTGCAGCCGCTCTGTTCAGCGCGAGCAAACCGGCCCGGACTGCTGACTTTGAGGTCACTCCTGGGACCGACACGAAGTTTCCGATTGTCAAAGTGAAGGGTGAAATCAAACTCGGGGATGACCGGAAGTTCAGCGAAGCAGTGGGGTTCCTAGTTCGAGCTATCGTCTATCTCGACAGCCCCGGTGGGATGACGATTGAGGCAATACGAATAGGTGAGATAATACGTGCCAGAGATTTCACAACGGCAATTCCGAAGTCCGCCCTCTGTACTTCAGCCTGTGCATTGATCTGGCTTGCAGGTACAGAAAGGTTCGTTGGGAAGGATGCCAAGCTCGGACTTCACGCTGCTTTCGTCAAACGCAATGAACGAACAGAGGAGTCCGGTGCGGGCAACGCTGTAGTTGGAGCATACATGACTCATCTGGGGTATGTCTATGAAGCGATTGTCTTCTCGACCTCGGCCGGTCCAAACGACATGAATTGGTTGACGGAAGGCAACGCGCTCAAGCTCGGAATCATGGCGAAGTTCGGTGCAGCGCCCATAGAGGAGCGAGGTACACAAGGTGCAACTGTGAAAACAGTTATTCCGATACCAAGATCGAAACCCTCACAGTTCTCTGTTTCTAGCAACCCAGAAGTGGGAGTTCTACCAGGAGGCCGCAAGCTAGATTATGATAGGGTGCCAGCTTCAGAAGTCGAAGAAGGCCGCAAGCAAATTTATGACAGGGTGCCAGCTTCGGAAGTCGAAGTTCAGGGAAGCGAAGTCTCGAAGTTGCCGCCTGCATCGCCAATTCACAAACTTGTCGAATAGACGTCTAGCCGCAATTCAAGATACCGGCGATGTTCCCCAGAACGTGAATTTCGCCATCAAGGGCAATCTGGCGATGAACTTTCTAAACGGCGCGGGCATTGCCTACCAGCGGCAAGAGGCCGCCCAATCTCTGGATACTCCCGCGATTGCACACCTGGCACGAGCGTTCACGTTTCTGATTGAGTGCCGGAACTGAGGGGTAAAACAACTGATCCCGCATTTTTTCGTCAATAACTCAGGTTGTGCATAGTGCGGATAACTCAACTGTCAGCCGCCGACGCTCGCCAAGCTGTGTTATCGTCCGTACACGACTGAGTCGCATCAGGCTAGTCCGACGGGCCGAAGATGGAATGCGCCTTCCACCGCCCGGTACACCCTTCAAGGTGCGAAGCGATGGTGCATCCGCAATGCGAGGGCAAAGGAAGGTCGATCCAAAACTTGAAACAAAAGAGCCGCTTGAACAGTATGTTCCAATGATTGAATCATACCTATCCCATGAGCGAGAGACTATTTCTCACCCCGGTAACCCGGAAGTCTCGATACCCCAGCTTTGCACTTTTCTCGATGGCCTCATTCTTCAAATGCCCAAAAAGCTGCGCAAGGGGCGTTTTGAGCAGATATTGGCCGCATCTAGGTCTGCCACTGAAGTCTGTTTTGCAGCCTATGTAGCTGGCATAGAGAAAACCGAACTCCTAACCCTAATGTTGGCACGAGGGCAGATAACGCAAAGCATTTTCGACGGATGGCATGCATCGATCCAAGCTGCTGCTAAGCAACATCATCGAGATACAGCAAACATAATCGTCGAGTTTTACCATAGAGCCTTTAACTCGGAACTCGCAAACAGACCAAAGCACAGGCCCTCAGGCAGCGAGTCACGTGCGACGGTGCAATTCGATGACGACGTGATCCATTCAATGCTCATGAAACTGAGGAAGGAACGCGATACGTCAAACGGCCGAGTGGTTGGTTATACGTTAGCGGAGGCCGAAGCCGCATTACGTTCTGAGGTAAGGATAGCGCTGGAGCAAGATCAGTCGGTCATGCTGGGGGATGGCACCGCCAAGTCGAATCTTGACACCCATCACAAGCGGATTCTGCGGAAGCTTCGTGCCATGCATAGAGCAGCGGATGAAAACTGGAACTAGTTCTAGTTCCTGGCTGTTTTAGCGGTGAATGACATCGCCTAGTTTATCCTCACGAGCCGGACGTATTCCGGTGAATTCGTGAGGTCACAATGACAGACATCTATCCTTTTGCAGTATCCATCGCCGAAGCGGCAAAAATCACTGGACTCGGAAGGACCAGCATCTTTGCTGCCATCAAGCGCCGCGAACTTGTGGCGCGTCACGCGGGGCGCCGTACCCTTCTCGAAACATCCGAGCTTCGCAGGTTCATTGCCAGCTTGCCGAAGTCTGACGGCTCGCAAGATGCGGCCTAACAACTCCACCAAAGGAAAGCCCGGCGCGATGGTTGCACATCGCTGTCCGGGCGCTGTCTCAATCCCCAGTCACAGGAAAATCAACATGCGCACCATACCGCGCCACCATTCCGAAATCCACCTCCCTCTGTTTGCATGGGCCGACACCCGCCACTGGCAAGCCCCTCGCCTCATGCGCGGCTATCTTGTCGATTGCCAGTCGAACGTCACGCCGATTTGGCGGGAGGTGCGCTCATGAGGGGCCGCCTCACCGTCACCGCCCGCACTTTGCCGGATGGCTCAGCCTTTACCGTCACGGGCCGCGATGCATGGGCTTTGTTGGAACTTGCGAAGGCAGGTCCATACGGCTGCACGCCGATTGACCATCCAGGACCACGCTGGAGTGCATACGTTCATGCCCTCCGCTCTGAGCAAGGGCTGACCATCGAAACTCGCCACGAAGCGCACAAGGGGCCATTCCCCGGCACCCATGCGCGCTATGTGCTGGCGAGTGCGGTGGAGATTGTCAGCCGCTCCGATCAATCGGAAAGGACGGCGGCATGATGGATCGCACCCCCTTCCTTGAAATGCTCGCCAGTGGTGAAATGGTGGGCTTAGACCCCCGTTCCGCCGGGAAGAAACTCTTGCAGGTACTTGGGCACCCGGAGAGCCCGCTCCGCGCAATCCGGGCCTTTTGTGTCGAATGCAGCGGCGGCAACGCGGCAGAGGCACGCAAGTGCACTGCCGTCACCTGCCCACTGTGGCCGATGCGCATGGGCAAGAATCCTTTCCATGCAAAGGCGGTGAGCCATGAGTAGCGAACCTGTCATCATTGCCTCATGGCCAAAGAACAGCCGTGAAACACTCATGGTGAGGCTCGACACCTTCAAGGGGCAGGCAATAGTCGATTGCCGGGCGTGGTACGAGGCCAGCGACGGCGGCATAAAGCCTGGGCGCGGTGGACTGACGCTTTCAGTTCGCCACTTGCCCGCGCTTGCAGATGCCATCGGTAAAGCGCTGGCCACCGCCACCGCTTCCGGCCTCATCGCCAAGACCGACTCTCAGAACGAATAGGAAGGCGCTGGGCGGGGTTTCGGCTCCGCCTGGTCCTCAGCAATCAACTGAAGCGCTTTCCCAGGACTCCCAATGGCCAGCAAACATGACAAGACAGGACGGTCACGGCAGAAGTTATCGCAGTTCTTTGCCATCGAGCGCTACATTTTCGCTTCGCCCGCCTTCCGGTCTCTCTCACTCCCGGCGCGTGCGGCATACCTCGAAATGCTCAATCTCTATTCCGGGTCCAACAACGGACGCATTGCCATGTCGGCCAATGTCATGTCCGGAAAGCTGGCGACGGGCCGTGCCACCGCCAATCGCGCTTTATTGGAACTGGAAGCCAAGGGCTTCATGGTGTCCACGCGGCGCGGTGGCTTCAACATGAAATCAGGCTCCCGGCGTGCCACCGAATGGCGCCTCACCTGCTACCGCTGCGACGTGACCGGCGACCGGCCAGCCAAGACCTTCATGCTCTGGCAGAACGGTAAAATGCATTTCGCGGTCTCATCTCAGAGCAACTCCGGTCTCACCTCAGAGCAACTGACATGCGCCACGTAATTTCATTGCCGGTTTGTTGCGCTGACATGAGACCGGTCGCACGCCCGCGAACAAAGTCACGGTCTCATCTCGTTGCACCTTATAGAGTCTACCATGTGGCCACATACTCAGGCATCAGGTGGCGCGCGGCGAGCGGCGCATTAGGACGCTAGCCGCCGCGCGCCACCAGAACGCTCAAGCACCGGACCCGTGCCCCCGGCACGGGCCATGAGAACCCCGCGCAGGAGACAACTCAATGACACATCGCCAGAGTTTCAAGAACGGCACTCACCTCAAGGCTGCCCGTGCCTTCGCAGGCCTGAAGCAATCGGAGCTCGCGTCGCTAGCCGGGCTTCACGGCAAC
>JANMMJ010000151.1:0-7020 GCA_031373255.1 Hyphomicrobiales bacterium | reverse complement strand
CTCGGCGACGGACAAGTCGACTTCGCTGCAATCTTCTCGAAACTTGCCGCCTACGATTATGATTCATGGGCGGTACTGGAATGGGAATGCTGCCTGAAGCATCCGGAGCAGGGAGCCGCAGAAGGTGCCCCCTTCATCGAGAACCATATTATTCGCGTCACCGAGAAAACCTTTGATGACTATGTCGCCGGGCAGACGGACAAGGCCCAGATCAAGCGTCTCTTGGGACTCTGATGGGAGGAACGAATGGCAATTGAAGGCTCGAAAGATAAGTTTTCAGGCCGTGTCCGGCTCGGCATGGTGGGTGGAGGACAAGGGGCTTTCATCGGCGCCGTGCACCGCCTTGCCGCGCGCATGGACGATCACTACGAGTTTGTGGCAGGCGCCTTGTCCGCCGATCCGAAGCGGGCAAGGGCGTCCGGCCAGGAACTGGGCCTGGCGGAGGACCGCATCTATTCGGATTTTCACGAGATGGCCAAAGCCGAAGCAAAGCGTGCCGATGGCATCGAGGCGGTCGCCGTGGTGACGCCGAACCACATGCATGTGCCGGTATGCAAGGCGTTCCTCGAAGCCGGCATCCATGTCATCTGCGACAAGCCGCTGGCCTTCAGCCTGAAGGAAGCAAGGCAGCTTGAGACGCTGGTCAAGAAGAAAAGCAAGCTCGTCTTCGCGCTCACCCACAACTATTCTGGCTATCCCATGATCCGCCACGCCCGCGACATGGTCGCCACTGGCATCCTCGGGTCGATCCGCTATGTGCAGGCGGAATATGCCCAGGCGTGGCTGGCGACGTTCCTCGAAAAATCCGGGCAGAAACAGGCGGACTGGCGCACCGATCCCAAGCGTTCAGGCGCTGGCGGCTGCGTCGGCGATATCGGCACCCACGCCATGCAGCTTGCAACCTTCGTTTCGGGCCTGACTCCCAGCGAACTCTCCGCCGATCTCACGACCTTCGTCAAAGGCCGCAAGCTCGACGACAATGTCTCGGTGATGCTGCGCTACAAGGGTGGCGCCAAGGGTATGCTGTGGGCCAGCCAGATCGCCGTGGGCAATGAGAATGGCGTGACGCTGAGGGTCTTTGGCGAAAAGGGCGGACTCGAATGGGCGCAGGAAAATCCAAACCTGCTCTGGTACACAGATCTCGGCAAGCCGAAGCAGCTCATCACCCGTGGCGGCGATGGCGCCAATGCTGCCGCGGCACGGGTCACCCGCGTGCCGTTTGGCCACCCGGAAGGCTACCTCGAAGGCTTTGCCAATATCTATACCGAGGCCGCCCGCGCCATCAAAGCCGCCCGCCATGGCAAAAAGCCCGGCAAGGAAGTGACGTTTCCCGGCATCGCCGACGGCGTCGCCGGCATGGCCTTCATCGAGGCTTGCGTGAAGTCATCCGCGAAGAATGGCAAGTGGACCAAGCTCTGAATTGAGACTGCCGGGAACGGGAAGGGCGCTGGCAATCCGGCGCCTTTTTTTCTCGCACTTGCGAAACGGCATGCTTGCTTTGTTTAGTGAAATGTATTTTACTAAACAAATTCACTTAACACCGGCATGGAGCGAAAATCATGAAGATCGGTTTCAACCTGCTGCTCTGGACCGCCCATGTCACCGACAAACACGTGGCACTCCTCAAGGATCTCAAGCAGGCGGGCTATGACGGTGTTGAAGTACCGGTATTCGAGGGAACGCCGGACCACTATGCCAGGCTGGGCGAGACCCTCGACAAGATTGGCCTGGAGCGCACCATTGTTGCGATACTTGGCTCGGCGGAGCAGAATTCCCTGAGCCCCAGTGCCAGCGCGCGAGCCGCTGCCGTTGCTCATGCCAAGTGGGTCATCGATTGTTCCGATGCGCTTCGCGCCAGGATCATCGCCGGTCCCATGCATTCCTCGATTGGCTACTTCACTGGTGCAGGCCCAACCGAGCAGGAAAGAAAGCGCGGCATCGATTTTCATCGCAAGGCGGGTGATTACGCATCCAGGAAGAACATCCGCTTTGCCATCGAAGCGCTCAACCGCTTCGAGTGCTACTTCCTTAACACCATGGAACAGCTCAACGGCTACCTCGACGCGGTCGATCATCCGGCGATCCAGGGCATGTACGATACCTTCCATGCCAACATCGAGGAGAAGGACCCGGTCAAGGCGATCAGGACCATCCGGCCGCACATGATCCATGTTCATATTTCGGAGAATGACCGTGGCATACCGGGCCGCGGCCACGTGCCATGGAAGGAAACCTATGCGGCGCTGAAGAAGGCCAAATACGATGGCTGGTACACGATCGAAGCGTTCGGCCGCTCGCTCCCGGCCATTGCCGCGGCCACGCGCGTCTGGCGCGATTTCTTTCCAAGTCAGGAAGCCGTCTACCGTGAAGGAATCAAGCACATCCGCAAGGGTGTCGCCAGCGCATGACACCAGACCTTGCGAGGATCACTGAAACCGTTGCCGCGCGCATCATCGGCCATGCGGAGGAACTGACGGCACTCGACAGCGCCATTGGCGATGCCGATCACGGCCTCAATATGAAGCGGGGGTTCGAGGCGATCCTGGCGGACAAGGCCAATCTGCTGGCCAAGCCATTGCCCGAGGCGCTCAAAGCAATGGGTATGACCCTTGTGATGAAAGTGGGCGGGGCGTCGGGGCCGCTCTTTGGGACGTTGCTGATGACGCTTGGCAAGGAACTGGCAGCCGAGCCTGACGTGGCGGGGCTGGCGCGCGCCATGACAGCGTCCGTTGACGCGCTGAAGGCCCGCGGCAAGGCCGATTTCGGCAACAAGACGATGCTCGATGTGCTCGGCCCCGTCACCGATGAACTGGCGGGCGGTGCCGCCACTTTCGACAGCATTCGCGGCACGGCAAAGGCAAGCGCCGATGCCACGATACCGATGAAGGCCATTCGCGGCCGCGCCTCTTTTCTGGGTGACCGTTCGATCGGTCACATGGATCCAGGCTCGCGCTCCAGCCAGATCATCATTGAGGCTGTCTGCGATGTTCTGGAGGGAAAAGCATGAGTGATAACGTCGGCATCGTCATCGTTTCCCATTCACCCGATGTCGCCAAGGGTGCCGCCGACATGGTGCGCCAGATGGTCGGCAGCGAAGTTCCGCTCGCCTGGTGCGGCGGCGACCCCGATGGCGGGCTTGGTACCAGCGTGGAGAAAATTCTCACCGCCATTGACGCCGCCTGGTCGGACAAGGGTGTCGCCATTCTTGTTGATCTTGGCGGGGCCGAAACCAACAGCGAGATGGCGATCGAGATGCTGCCCGCCGACCGGCAGTCGAAGGTCGTCATCTGCAATGCGCCCGTCGTTGAAGGCGCCGTCATGGCGGCGACTGAGGCATGGGGCGGCGCCAGCCTCGCCGACGTCCGCCGCACCGCCGAAGAATTGTCACCCTGATGACCGATTGGATTTCTGCGGACGTGCTCATCACCCATGCCGTCGGCTTGCATGCCCGGCCTTCGGTCAAGCTCACCAAGCTCGCCAAGACCTTTCCCTGCGAGGTTCAGATATCCGGCACGGCGGACGGCCCGTGGATTGATGCCAAGAGCATCGTCAAGGTCATGGCCATGAAGGCCAGGCAGAACACCCTCCTCTATATTCGCGGCCAGGGTGACGCCGCTCCGGTGGCTGTCGCAGCACTCAAGGATCTCGTCGCCCATGACTTCGGCGAGGTGGCAGATCATGTTGCCAGCGATTGAAGCGCAGGGCAGGCCCGCCGCCGATGGCATCTTCATCGGCCCGCTTGTCGTATTGGATTCTGTCACCACAGAGCGCCAAAACTCCGGCGATCCCGCCGCCGAACAGGTTGCGCTTGAAAGCGCCATCACCCATGCCATCGCCGATATCGCTGTTCTCGCCGAAAAGGCGGATGCCGAGGCAAGCGAAATCCTCGGCTTCCAGATTGCCATGTTGGAAGACGAAGCCCTGCGGAGCCCGGCGTTGCTCGAAATCATTCGCGGTGCCGCGGCCGACAAGGCCTGGAGCAAGGCGCTTGATGCCGAGATTGTGGGCTACGAACTCTCTGACGACGATTATTTCCGCGCCCGTGCAGCGGACCTCAAGGACATCCGAGATCGCGTGCTCAGAAACCTTGCCGGTTTTTCCAGCCAGGCAACGGCGGGTGGAGTCGTCCTTGCCGGTGAAGATGTTCCGCCCAGCCTCTTTCTCGAAGCCGACTGGTCAAAAGGGGGCGCCATAGCCCTGAGCGGCGGCAGCCCGTCAAGCCATGTCGCCATGCTGGCCCGCGCCAGGGGTGTTCCGATGGTGGTGGGCCTGGGCAGCATCGACTTCACCGGCCGGAGCGAGGCTGCTATCGATGGCGCCGCCGGACTGGTTGTGCTCGATCCCGCTGAAGTCACGCGCGCGCCGAATGGCAAGGCCGCGCTGAAATGCTGACACGCCAGCGCGCCGAAAACGAAAAATTCCTCCATGCGCCAGCCCGCTTGAAGAATGGCAGCCGCATCGAGGTTCTGGTCAATGTCGCCGGCATCGAGGATCTCGAACTGATCGATCCCGAAACCTGCGACGGCATCGGTCTCATGCGCTCCGAATTTCTCTTTCGCGATGGTGCGCCGCTTCCCGACGAGGAGCAGCAGTATCTCGCCTATCGCCGTTTCCTCGAATGGGCTGGAGAAAAGCCGGTCACCATACGCACCCTCGACATTGGCGGCGACAAACCCGTCCGCGGGCTGACACCTGCGGGCGAGAAGAATCCGTTTCTCGGATTGCGCGGCATCAGGCTCATGCTGGCAAGAAAGGATGTGTTCCGCGCGCAGCTTCGCGCTTTGGCCCGCGCCGCCGTTCACGGCAATCTCAAGATCATGCTTCCCATGGTCACTGTTCCGGAGGAAATATCGTTAGCCGCGGAATTGCTCGACGCCTGCATTGCCGAACTGGCGGCGGAAGGCATCGCAGCCCGGCGACCGCCTCTGGGCATCATGGTCGAAGTGCCCGCCGTCGCCGTGGCGCCCGACCTGTTTACCGCGGCGGACTTCTTCTCGATTGGTTCAAACGATCTGACCCAGTATGTCACGGCCGCATCGCGCGATGAAACCGCGGTGGCCGATCTCAACGATGCATCGCATCCCGCCGTAACGCGCCTTATCGCCGCCGTCGCGCGCTTTGGCGAGGAGCATGGCATTCCCGTCGGTATCTGCGGCGACATGGCGGGAGACAGGAAGCATCTGGCCTCGCTCGTTGCAGCGGGCCTGCGCTCGCTTTCAGTATCGCCAGCCGCACTCGCCGCGGTCAAGGCAGCATTGGCGGAGCACTGAGCCATGGCGCAGGCCCAGCAAAAACGCGGCCCCGTCTCCGCCTACAAGCAGATCCTGGCGGGTGTTCTGGATCGAAGGCCATCGGGTACTAGGCAGCGCCTCGCGGCCGCCCTCGGCAAGAACCGCAGCTTCGTGTCGCAGATCACCAAACCTGCCTACGCAACACCGATTCCCGCGACCCATCTCGATCTGCTGTTCGAGGTTTGCCACTTCTCGGCCGAAGAGCGCCGCCGCTTCATGGACCACTACCTCAAGGCCCATCCGCGCCGCGAGGGCTTGGTTCGCGAAAGCCGCGCGCCGCGCCCGTTGACGGTCTATTTGCCGGATCTGGGCGATTCGAGGCGCAATCAGCGGCTGCAAGGCCTCGTCGCAGAATTTGTCCGGGAGCTTTCCTTGCTCATCGAACCGCAACCAAAAATGGGGAAACACAAGTGAAGAAGCTCATCAACAACATCGACGACGTGCTGACCGAGAGCCTGAACGGCTTTGTGGCGGCCCATGACGATATCGTCAGCATGGGAGCCGAAGGAAAGTTTGTAATCCGCGCCAGGCTCAAGCCCAGAAAGGTCGGCCTGATTTCGGGCGGCGGTTCGGGTCATGAGCCGCTTCATGCCGGATTCGTTGGCCACGGCATGCTCGATGCGGCGTGTCCCGGCCAGGTTTTTACCTCGCCAACGCCCGACCAGATGATCGCCGCAGCCGAGGCTGCCGATACTGGCGCCGGGCTGCTGTTCATCGTCAAGAACTACGAAGGCGATGTCATGAACTTCGAGATGGCTCGCGAGATGTGCGGCCGCGATATCGCAACGGTTATCACCAATGACGATGTCGCGGTGGAGAACTCGCTCTTCACCACCGGCAGGCGCGGCGTCGCCGGAACCCTTGTTGTCGAAAAGATTGTTGGGGCCGCCGCTGAGCAGGGTGCTGGCCTCGCGGCCGTCAAGGCCCTTGGCGACCGTGCCAATTCTGCCACGCGCTCCATGGGTGTCGCGTTGACAAGCTGCACCGTACCCGCGGCGGGCAAGCCGACCTTCGCCCTTGGCGATGACGAAATGGAAATGGGCGTGGGCATCCATGGCGAGCCGGGACGGCGCCGTGTGAAGCTGACGACAGCCCACGAAATCACCGAAGAAATGATCGAGGCGATCACCGCCGATCTCGGCAATCGCGGCGACGTCTTGCTTTTCGTTAATGGCTTTGGCGGAACACCGGCCATGGAACTCTATCTCGTCTACAACAGTGCGCGCGCAATCCTTGAAAGGCGCGGCCTCCGCGTCTCCCGCTCGCTGGTCGGCAACTATGTCACCTCGCTCGACATGGCCGGTTGCTCGATCACCGTGACAATGCTCGATGACGAACTGGCCGGGCTGTGGGATGCGCCGGTCCATACTGCCGCACTGCGCTGGGGCGCCTGATCAGACCTCGGCCCAGAACACGATCAGGCAGGCGCAGTCGAGCGGGAGTTCCGGATTGCTGTAGATCATCCGCGTATGCGCGCCACGCTCGGCGAACACGGCATTCACCAGGTCTGATGCACCGTTCAGCACACCCGGCGTCGCGGTGAATCCGGGCGCCACGTTGAGCACCCCTTCAACCCGTATGATGCGCTTCACCTTTTCCAGATCGCCCAGCGCCGCTTTCAACTGGCTGATGGCATTGAGCGTCGAGAGCTGGCAGGCCAGATAGCCTTGCTCGGCGGTCAGGTCCTTGCCGATCTTGCCCTTGAATTTCAGGTCGCCTTCGATCCAAG
>JANMMJ010000119.1:0-7013 GCA_031373255.1 Hyphomicrobiales bacterium | reverse complement strand
AAAACCCATGCCGCTCTGGCATTGGGGCTGGCCGCTTGCCAGAAGGGCTACAGCGTCGCCTTCACGACCGCCGCCGCTCTCGTGCACGAACTCATGGAAGCGCGCGACGAACGTCGCCTGCGGGCGCTGCAAAAACATCTCAACACCGTCAAGCTGCTGATCGTCGATGAACTGGGCTACGTGCCGTTCACCGCGGTCGGGTCGGAGCTGCTCTTTGAGGTGTTCAGCCAGCGCTATGAACGCGGCGCCACCCTGGTCACCAGCAACCTGCCATTCGATGAATGGACCTCCGTCTTCGGCTCGGAACGGCTCACCGGTGCGCTCCTCGACCGCCTCACCCACCATGTTCACATCCTGGAGATGAACGGTGAAAGCTTCCGCCTCGCCACCAGCAAAAAGTCCCGGCGCCGTTCAGAGCAGATTCCAAACCCAGGCCCACAAACATCAACCAAGGCAGACGCCGCAACCGAGGTTTGAATCGACGATGCGCTGTAAACCACGCTCCGCTACGCTACGCGCGGCTTACAGCGCAAAACAACACAGCATGCAAACCGGGGCTCCTCAGCCCCTTTCTCTCAACCCGACTGGTACATTATCACGCCGCCACACTGCACATTTTGTCTCCGCCATTGACAATATCGCGGGCGCCTTCGTGGATCGAGCGCGGATCTTTGCGCGCTGGCGAGGCCGGGCAGCACCTCGGCTTCAGCGGGCAGACGTCGCAATCGTATTTACTGGCGCGATAGAGTAACGTCGCACCGTTGTTTACCAGCGTGCCCTTGGAGGTCATCATCTTGCCAGCGGGACAGAAGTAGACATCCCCCTTGTGATCATAGGCGAAGTCCTCGCGCGCGAACGAACCATCTGTGCGTGCCGATTTGTCGAACACCGGGATATGCGGCGCGATGCCCTGTTCATGAACGAGCCAGCCGAGCATCTCGGCCGATCCGTAGGCGGAATCACCAGGTGTATTTCCATGAACACTAATCTCTTCCAGACCCTTCTCACGATCCTGCTCACCGCCTGCGGCGTGCTAACTTCGATCCTGCTCGCTTTCGGCTGCACGCAGGACGTGACAGGCGCCATCAACTGCGCGGCCTCGTCCGCCCCGGAATGGCTCGTACCCTGGCTCGTGGTCGCAGCCAGCGCTCTCGGCATCGTCAAGCTGATCACCGGTGCGATCATCGGTAAGCTAGTCGCGCCGACGGTTGTCGTGTCCAGTTCCGGTGCCCGCGGCACCGTCCACCCTGAACTGGTGGTAAAGTGACCGGCTTTGGGGCGGGCGGCGTGGCGGCGGCAATCGCCGCCATCGCCATCTGGATCGCACTCGCCCGCGCGAAGCAGTCAGACACTTCGGATCAGGCCGCGAGGGACGCCGAACTCGCGCGCGAAGCTGAAGCCGCCATCCATGAAGTCCAGGCGGAAAACCGCGACAACGTCGTGACCATCGACCGGCTCAAAAAGGGAACCTTCTGAAGCGTGGCGCGATGCTCGTTGCACTGGTGCTGCTTCTTGCCGCCTGCAAGCAGGGTGGCGCCATCACGTGCCCCACGCTCTGAGGGTATTCTCCGGCCTTCTTGGCGGCAGCCGCGCGCGAGTTCGAAGGCCTCGACCGCAACGCGCCCCACCTCGCGCAGCTGCTCAACGACTATAGCGTCGAGCGCGATGCCATCCGCGAGTGTTTGCGGTGGAAGAAAGGCAACCGGACGGGGAAAGATGTCAACGATCGAGCCCGTCATTGACAATATTCAGCATGACTGTTGATTGGTCGGAATTATCTCGCCAGCACCCGGCCGAGGGCAGGGAACTGCCGGGTATTGTAAGGGCCGACGGGCTGAAGCGGCGCTATGGCGCGGGCTGCCCAAGGTCGTTGATGTTTAGCAAGCGCGCACATCGCCCGACCTGCCTCGGCCGCCGAAGCCGATTACCCGTTCGAAGGAGGCCAATGCCGCCATTCTGGCCGGTGGCGCGGGGATTGTTGCCGCAGTCACCGAGGCCATGCCGGTGACCAGTGAGGGGGGCGGTATCTTGCCGGTTCTGTCCGAATCCCTGGGCTGGCCGACATTCATTGCCGCCCTCATCACAGTTGCGGCAGCGGTGGCCATCTGGTTCTGGCGCCGCCAGCGTCTCATGGAGCAGGGGGCATGATGTTCTCGTGGATCCTCTCGCCCATAGGACGCTGGCTGTCACTAGGAGGCGCCCTGGTGGCCACGCTCGGTGTGGCGTGGTTGGAGGGTCGTGCCGCCGGCAAGGCGGCATGGGAAGAAAAACGTCGAGCAGCACGCGAGAAAGCCATGCAGCACTCAACGGAGATCCGACATGACGTTCAAACTGACAGCGACGCTGCTCTTGATCGCCGTCTCGATCGCTGGATGCGCGACTGATCCTTTCACTCGAAGCGACTGTGATTGGGCACAGCCCATCAAGCTCTCGCGCCATCATGTGCTGACGCGGCAGACCAAAGAGCAGATTGCCGCGCATAATGAGATTGGAAGCCGACTCTGTCGATGGAATTCATAACAGCCAAGGCGCCGGGGCATTATATTCACCAAGATCTGTGCACCTCTGACTGAATGTGTAGATTACTGGCACTCGGTTCTTTGTCGTCGCCTCCTGGCAGGATATTGTCGGCACCGGTTTACAATATTCGAGTGGCGAACTGATTGAGCCGAGAGGTGTCGCGATAGAGATAGCGAACAGCGACACCTGCCAATACTCCGGTGGCAGCTCCACCCAGGATGTCGGTGACATAGTGCATGCCAACGTAAACCCGCGACCAGCAAATTGCAAAGGCGAGGAGCGACAGACAAATGGTACGACGCGGCAGACCTTGCATCGCAAATGCCGTAACAATGGCAAGGGCAGCCGTGGCATGGTCTGAGGGAAACGACCAGTCGGCACTTTTCTCTATGATGAGATGCGTCACGCCGGCGTCATAGGGACGGATTCTCTGGACGAACAAAAGAATGATGTGATTAAGACCCAGCCCCAGGAGGAATGATAAGCCTGCCGACAAAGCTATGAACCGAATGCGTGGCCGATCGTTCTGTGCCCACCATTGCACGGCGACGCCGAGAACCATCAGCGGCACGCCAAACTTTGTGGTGGCAATCATTACCCGATCAAGCCAGGCTGAGGATCCTGCTGCCGCGTTGAGCCATTGTGTCAGGCCTTTGTCCATAAACTGTATCCTTTGAGGAGATCCGAATTTGCAGGTGAATGAACACCGTATCCATCAAGTATTCGAACTCAGCGTGCTTCTGAAGGGATTGCATGCCGTGATCGAGTGCATTGGGGGTGTTCTGCTCTACCTCGTGAGCACGGCCAGTATCGTCACGCTGGTGAACGTGATGACGCAGGAAGAATTGATCGAAGATCCGCAAGACTTCATTGCCATGCACTTGCAATCCTGGGCTGCGACGTTTTCCATTGGAACACAGAAATTCTATGCCTTCTATCTTTTGAGCCACGGTGTGATCAAGCTGCTGCTGGTCATCGGGCTCCTTAAAAACCAGTTGTGGTCCTATCCGGCTTCGCTGTTCGCCCTCACGGCCTTCATAGGGTATCAGCTCTATCGCTATTCCTACACACACTCCTTCGGCCTGATTGTCCTGACTGTCTTTGATCTTCTCGTCATGGTACTGATCTGGCACGAGTACCGCCTGGTGCGCGCCCACAAGGCTCGCACAGCACCTCTTGCCTGAACTGAAGTTTTGTCTCTGCCGTAGCTCATTTGCACTGAAGATCAAATTCCAGCGCCATGCCGTCGGTGAAGAAGGTATTGTGCAGGATGTTCTGCCCCTTCATCGGCGATGTCACGGGGATGGCGTGTTGACGCTTGAGGCAGGCTGATTTTTTGAGACTGTCCAGAAGCTGATTGCGCTCGCCGTCCAGGTCGGGATCAATCTTATGGTAGGTCAGTCCACGATAAAGCGTGCCGGACGTATCCTGATGCACGGTACCAACCCAGACTGGGATGGCATCTTTTGTCAAGCTGGTAGACCAAATATGCAAATGATGGCGTTCGCGGACCGAGTTCAAGGAGGTTGGGCGTTCAAAGGTCAGTTCGTTGGGCACGCTGTTCAGAAAAGCTGGAACGCCCGGTGCACCAAGGTCCGGCTGATTGCGGAGTTCAGCCCAGATCAGTCTCAGACTACTTCGCAAGCCGAGGGGGACGGCTTTTATCCAGCCGGATGCGGCCAGTGCTTGCTGCAGGTCAGCCTCGCTGCCAATGAAAACGGCATTTATAGGCTCGATCGCGGCTCCTGTAAGATCCTCGGTAAAACGCGGCACGGTATCGAAGAGGCGCGCGTCAAACTCTTCGCTCTTGAGCGGGATAATCGCCATCTTGGTGCCGACAGGCGTCACCATCGGGTCAGTCAGGGCATAGTACCCTGCAACCACCAAAAACCAGATGCCAAACCCCGCCCACAGGTGCCAAGTCGGAACCGGTTCAGGCTGATGCCCGGGTAACGGGATCCAACCTGCACTGAGGACTATGAGGACCGTCGCCACCCATGCTGGGCCAAGTGCAAAACTGCCGATCACATCCGAGGGCCAGTGAACACCAAGATACACCCTGGAAAAGCCGATCCCCAGAATGAGCACAGCCATGCTCGCAACAACAGCAATCCTCACCTTCCAGCTGCGGGTCTGGCTGGCAACATAGCAGGCAACGAACCCGTAAAAGATTGAGCCTGCAAGAGCATGGCCGCTGGGAAAACTGCCGCCGGCTGCCGGGATCAATGCATTGTGAAGGTCTGGCCTGTCGCGGGCGAAGAGCCATTTGAGCACATGCGACAGCAGTTGCTCGCCAGCCAGACATATAGCTAATGCCGTCAGCCACCACCATTGTTTACAGCGATACATCGGCAGGGCGAGGATGACTGCACCCGCGATAATGATCTGCCAGTTGGCAAGATCGGTAAACAGCACCATCACCTGACTGAAGTCAGGCGTCCGCAACGTTTGCAGGAAGGCCACCATACGGAGGTCGGCCCTGACCAGCGGATCATTGGCGAGCAGGTCCTGGACAACACCAAAGAATGCAAACCAGCACAGAGCAGCGACGACAACGCCCGTCGTCAGTTGCAAGCCCGCCTGTGTCGCAAGCTTCAAGAGAAAAGCTGTTGATCGAGGATACGAGGTACGCCAGGTTTCCAGGCGAGGAGAGGTTCTCAAGACCGCTTCAATGCGCTTCGGAATGTTAAACATCTTCAGACTTCACGTAACGGATGAGCGACTGTGTTTTTCGTCAAGCGTTTTTTGGTTGCCATGGAGTTCCATCTCTGAGGATTGCATTGAGGATAGTGAGAAGTTTTCGGCTGACTGCAGTGAGGACAACTTTTTTGGATTTACCCGCATTGAGCAGCCTCAGGCTGAAGGCCTTGAGGTCGGGATTGTGACGCGCTGCCGCCATGGCTCCGAGGAAGAGCACAGTGCGCGGCACTGCTCGTCCGCCTCCAATCATGCTGTGGCCACGCCATTGTCCGGATTGCCGCGTCCAGGGGGCCAACCCCGCAAGGGCTGCGATCTGCCTCCGGTCGAGCGTTCCAAGCTCCGGCATTTCGGCGAGAAGTGTCCGGGCTATAATCTTGCCGACGCCCGGCACGGAACTGAGCAGCTCCTCCTTCTCGCTCCACAAGAGCGAACGTTTGACCATACCGTCGATGGTGTCATCGAGGCGGGCGAGTTTCGCTTCGAGGGCTGCGATCATGCGGCCAATGCTCTCCTGCATCTGGATGCGGGAAGCCATGTGAAGAGCCCGGTTCTTTTCCGCAACGATCATCTGAACAATCTGCCTGCGGCGGGTCAAAACCTCACCCAGAACGAGGATTTCCGCATCCGGAAGAGGCCTGATCGCAGGCCTCACATCGGCGGCAAAACGCGCAATGACAGCGGCATCGATGACATCCGTCTTGGCATTCACGCCTAAAGCCCTGGCGTAGTTGTGAATCCGCTTGGGGTTCACCACAGCGACGGGAAGTTCCGCCGCAGCCAGGGCCGCAACCACAATCATTTCAAATCCACCCGTTGCTTCAATGGCTATGACCGTAAGATCATGACCCTTGAGGCGGGTGACAAGCTGCTCCATGCCCTCTTCGTTACGGGGCACTCCAAAACTCTCACCGACAGGATAGATGTGAACATCCAACCTGTCTTTCGAGACATCGATACCAACAAACATCTTCTGGTCTTGTACGGTGGCGGCCATCCGATCCCATCCTTGTCGAAGCGGGCTTCGCGCCGAGCGGCCCAGGCGACTGTTCGGGTTCGATGGAACAGCAGGCGCACGACCAAGCTCATCCACGGGCTTCAAAACCCCAAGGGCCGTCGGTCTCGCACCTGCCACCGCAACACCTCTTATAGCAGATGTTGCAGAATTGAACTTACAAGGGGAGAGTTACTGAGCGCGTTCGCGTTGTCAGCATGGCCGGCAACATCCCGAAATGTAAATGGTAGGCTGTGTCACAGCCCCCGGGTCATCAAGGCGAACTGACTTGCCGAAGGTTAACCATTGGCATCTTCAGTTTCGAAGGTCCGACATGTTGCAGCGTCATTCGGACTCCCAGGAGTTGCCTTCAAACGTGGAGGCCCCACCCGTGTCTTGTGCCGGTTGCGCTTGTGGTGCGTGCGACGCCGACACTTACAAAACCGTAACCTGCCGGTCAGGTGGGGCGCCTGCCGAAGCGCCTATGGCAATCATTGAGGAACGACCCATGATGACCTGTGAGTTGGGGGCTGATCTCGTGGATAGTGGACAAAAGGTCAACGCGGTGGATCGAAGATAGTTCAGGGCCTGCGCCGGTCCCATTGCGGCATCTTCCCGGACCGTATTGCGCTTGGGCAAGGAACATCAATCAGCCTTGCACGTTCTCGCTTGACATCTTAAAAAAGAACAAGGGCGCCTTCCGGCAACCATTCGGACTTGTTCGAGCCACGAATTGCAAAGGCCATATGATGAAGTCGGGTAGAAATCTCGTCCTCGCCATCGCTATCGCGATCCTTAGCGC
>JANMMJ010000105.1:0-1636 GCA_031373255.1 Hyphomicrobiales bacterium | reverse complement strand
GCAGTGAGCATCGATGTAAGGGATGACGGCGCTGGCGGACATGACTCGCTTCCTTCAGAAACGACAACATCGCGGAACCCACAATGCCCTGCCGGTAGCTAGCGAGCAACGTCGACATGCCGACCCGAGATGACAGCCAGTCGCATCGCTTTAACAGCGACGTCGTCTCTTGCGATCGTCTTTTAGTACCCGACTGATAGTTCGGGCGTCTGTGCCCATGCGGGCTGCTAGAAGCCTGTACAGGCCCCGATGCTGTCCGCTTTGCTGGCAGCTTCTGTATGTCAGCCGGTAGATTTGGCGACTAGCGAAATACCGCCCACCTGGTGGTAGATGAAGCTTAGCTGCCCTGATAGGTGACCTACCATTTTCCACCGCTAACGGGCACAGGAACCACCACCGCCGACCACCGTAATGAGGCCCACTCGTCACGAGCGCGACAGTATAGTCCATGGCACGGCCATTGACGGTGTAGAGCAGGCGCAACGAGGCGTTGTCCGGATCCTGGAGATCGGCCACGTAGCTGATTTGAGCATGGGGCGGCTGGCCAGCATTAGCTCCAACACCAGGTGCCGGATTTAATAGCGCCAGTGACAATCGCCTGCGCGCGCATTAGGTTGGGCATCGAAAGTGTTAGGCAATCTTCTATTGCGAGTGTTTTTAATCCCCGATAACCACTTCCGTAGCCACCCATCCCAGGCTCCCGTTTATCCTAAATCATTAGGCTTCCTGCCGCAGTTGAAAGCGTGTCGGGGAGGCGACGATGGAGACATCGACGCGTTTGCACTGTGTGGGTCCCAAAAATCGGCTCGTCAGGCCGCGGCCTGGCAATGCTTTGGTTAGGTGCTCGCCGAGACCCATAAACCGCCATGTGCCCATATTGAATAATCGCTGGCCGAGCCACTAAGCGTTTATATCGAGAGCGCGCCACCCAGTGACGTCACCCGGCCTCACTCGTTCTGCCTGGAGATGGATCAATCGCAATTCATCCACAATCGCCTCATCGAAATACTTCCAACTTCTGACTTTTTGCCCGTCAATCATTAGCCTGTAAATGACGGTAGTGATGATCGGCACAACATCCGGTCCATGTTTGTCGATAAGTCCTTCCAGCCCTTTCGGATCTCGCAGCATCTTCGGACTAAGATACTTTCCGAGGTGCGCTTGCCGGATCTGGGCTACCGCCTCCTTGACGTCAGCACGGATGACCGCAGCTGGCTTCTTGTGCCCGGACCGGTGTTTACGGCCGCGTGCGTAGAACGGCGCGCCATCGGTCGATTTGGCCGCGCCATGCATTCGCATGCCAATCAGGGCGAAGCTGTTGAGCCAAGCTCCGCGAGTGCCAATTCGGTCCTCGATCGCTTGGAGCATTTCAACCAAGGCATGCTCGGGTTGAAGGTCCTTGGATGCAGCAGCGATCGATCCCGCGAGATAGCGAACAGAGTAAAGGCCCTCGGGCGACAACAGCCGCGGTCCGATCCGGTTCTCCGCCGCGCTCAGCAGCCTTTCTGAAAGCTCTTGATCCGAGATCGCCGAATAGAGATGTTGGAGTACCCCACGGACCGGTTTAACGAAATTGGGAACCTGTTTCGCCAACCATCCAAGAAGCGCCTTTTGCGAAAACGCCAGCTCTTGCAAC
>JANMMJ010000078.1:0-1833 GCA_031373255.1 Hyphomicrobiales bacterium | reverse complement strand
CGCCTTCATGGCGGCAAAGCGCCAGCGCCTCCACGGCAATCCGCCAACCTTCTATCGCGCAATGCCGGAGTCGCTGGCGGCACAGGCCGAACTCCGCGACCTGTTGATCGCCCACTTGCTTAAGGATCATCCAGACAGCTTCGCCCGCGTGCCCGGCGGCATCGCCGGCCGGATCGACGGCACCCTGCATGATCCGGATGATGCAGGCATCGAGCCGCTCGCCTTCATCGGCAACCTCGTCGAGGAAGATTTCGTGCTGCTCGAAAACCGCGAGGGCGGAACCGCCATCATCGCCGCCTCCAATGCCTATACCAGTTCCGGCCGCATCGTCTCCTCCGTCGGCCACGTCATGCCCTGGGCCCACCAGCATGTGCCGCTGCTCAATCAGGATCTGGGCCCCCGCATTGACCGCGTGCTGGCCAGTCTGCGGGTGGGAGCACCGCTGGCCCGTTTCAACTGGCTGCTGACGCCGATCGCCAGCCGCCTGTTTCCTGCGGCTGAGGCCAATGGCAGGGCGGCGGCCGATGTGGCGGAGGTGGCCCGCCTGCTGGAGGCCGATCCGGGGCTCGCCGGCGATCTCCTGTGGATCAGGTCGGAGCGCCAGACGCTGCTCCGCCTGCCAGGAACCAGCGCGCTGGCCTTTGGCATCTACACCTATTCCGATCCGCTCTCGTCGCTGGCGGGTGACCGCGTCAGCCTCGAAGCCATTGCCGCCCTCCTTGCGGCTTACAGTGACGAGCGCCTCGCCTATGCCGCCATGACGCCGCTGAAGCGCCCCGTGCTCGCCTGGCTGGAGCGCCAGTTAACCTGAAAGCCGGGATTGCCCTTGTCAGGCCGCCCGAATGGGATCAGAATCGCGCAATCGACTCATGGCCTGAGGCCATCGGTCCAGTACGCGTAGCCCCACCCCCATGATGAAAGGGCTTTGCATGATCGAACCCACCGAAACCGGACTCACCCGCGAAGAGCGCATCCGCAGCCTCGCCTATCGCCTGTGGCAGGAGGATGGCTGTCCCGAAGGCTGCGCCGAGGACCACTGGTTCAAGGCCGGCACCATTGTCGATGCCGAGGCCGCCGATCCCGATTGGCTGCGCCGCGCGGCATCCGTGGAGGAACCGAAAGCCGACGCCCGCAACCCGGCCAAGCGCCGCGCCGCCTGAGCGGGGCAGCTTCGCCAGTTGTCCTGAAGCGTATCTATGACCCGCGCGGTGCGGCGGATGGCTATCGCGTGCTCGTGGACAGGCTGTGGCCGCGCGGGCTGACGAAGGAAAAGGCCGCAATCGATGAATGGGCCAGGGCGATTGCCCCAAGCGATGCTTTGCGCCGCTGGTATGGCCATGCGCCCGGACGCTGGCCGGAATTCCGTGCACGCTACCTGTCCGAGCTCGAGGCCGTTGAGGCGCGGGAAACGCTTGAGCGCCTCCGCGCCCGCGTCGCCGCCGGCCCCCTCACACTCCTCACCGCCACCCGAAACCAAATCCAAATCCACGCCACAGTGCTCTGCGAGATACTTGGGGGGTGAGCCGGGGTTGACAGTGTCCGGCCGTCACGCGGTATGACGTGCCTTCATCATCCCCATCCCCGAAAGCCCTCCATGCCTGACCTCTCGTCCTTCCCCGTCACCCGCCGCTGGCCGCCGCGCCATCCCGATCGCCTGCAGCTCTATTCGCTCAACACCCCCAATGGCGTGAAGGTGTCGATCATGCTGGAGGAAACCGGCCTTCCCTATGAGGCGCATCTTGTCGATATCGGCAAGGATGAGCACAAGACGCCCGAATTCATCTCGATCAATCCCAATGCCAAAATTCCGGCCATCATCGATCCCGATGGCCC
>JANMMJ010000056.1:0-2023 GCA_031373255.1 Hyphomicrobiales bacterium | reverse complement strand
CGGCCATGTTGCGGCCGTGGCGCAGGCATTTTCGAGAACCCATGTGCCGATTTCGTCGATCAGGCCGATCTCCTCGGCTACGGGTATGAAAACGTCGGGGGGAACGTGTTTGCCGTTGTCGTCTCGCAGCCGCAGCAGCGCCTCGAAACCTTTAAGTTCTGCCGAATTGACGTCGAACAGCGGCTGGAAATAAAGTTCGAAGCGCATCTCGGCCGTGGCATCGCGCACCAGGGCTTCGAGATCGAGGCGCTTCTGCAGTTCCGCGTCGAACTCCGGCTCGAAGCGGCAGTGGCCATTGCGCCCGCGGGCTTTCAAGACGTGAACCGCAGTCGAGGCATTGCGGATGAGTTGTTCGGCGTTGCGCCCATCCTGCGGACCCACCGCAGTGCCGATGCTGAAAGTGACTGCCGTTTCCCCGTCCGGCAGGCGGAACGGAACCGACAGTGCATGGGTGAGGATATCGATGACCGTGCCCACCTGCGTTTCGTTCTCGAAGCCGAACTGGGCGATGGCAAATTCGTTGCCGCCCAGCCTTGCCGCCATATCGCCGTCGCGCAGCACGTCGTTGAGACGTTCCGCCACGCTGCGCAGAAGTTCATCCGCCGCTTCGCTTCCGAACCGGTCGTTGATTTCTTTGAAATGATCGATATCGACGAAATGCAAAGCCGTCATGACCAATTGCGGCGTGGTCTCAGCCAGCTTGCGGGTCAGTTTCTGGGCGAAGCTCCGGCGGTTCGGCAGCTCCGTCAAACCGTCATGGCTTTCCAGGAAGGCCGCATGCGCGTCCGAATTAATTTTTTGCCGCGTCAGCCGGTAAAGCGCGTAGCTCGGTATGGCAAAGCCGATGCCTGCCAGCAAAGCCATAAGCAGCGGACTGAGTGAAAACGCCTCGCGGAACTGCGCTTCGTTGCGTGACTGGTCGACATAGACTTCGAGAATGGCCGTAAGTTTCCCGCCCTTGAGCACCGGAACATAGGTTTCGGCGACCAATGTCTTCGTGCCGGAAATGTCTTGCTTCTCGACCTCCACATGGGCTGTTCCCGCCAAAGCGCTGACCAGTGCTTCTGGCTTGTGCACCGCGAGGCTGTCGCCCTGGAAGGCGGTTTGCGCCGGATCGGCGGCGTCGAGCACCTGCACGCCCTTGCTGTCGAACAGCTTGAAGTTCAACACGTCATCCCTGGCGCGCGCCCCGGCGATGACCGCCAGAGTTTGGGCTGAAGGTTTTTCTCCCCGGGCAATGGCATCGATATCGGCAATACTGCCTTCGAGATGCTGCGCCAGCGATTGCGATGTCGCCTGGGCATTGCTGACGATGAGGTTGTGAATCGCTCTCTCGTTGATGCCATAGATGCCGCCCGCGATCATTGCCATGATCAGCGCCAATATTAGGACGAATGCGGCAACGGGGTTCCGTGAAAGGCTGCGCATGAAAGAATCCGGATGATAATAAACCAGCGTTCATTTTGCTGCCTTGATAGTTAATCATTTGATAACAATTTATGCGAGCAAGGCTCCCCGCGCTTGCGGGCGCCCCTGCTTTTGGGCATAAGTCCGGATCGCGGCACGGCATAAGACAGCGGCGTTTCAGTGAGTAGAGTACGCATCATCAGGAACTTCGCTGTCGCAGCGCTGGCTTTGGCGCTTCCCGCCGCCTTTGCCGTTCACCTCATCGCCAGGCTGGCCACAGCCCAGGAGCAGCCCGGCGTACTTCCACTCCACATTGACGCTGTGAAGGTTGAGGCCTTTGACCGGATCGTGCCCGCACGCAGCATTTTTGGCGAACTCGAATGGCGAGGTGGTCTCGTCCTGTCATCTCCTGCTTCGGGTTTCGGCGGCTGGTCCGGCATGGCGATTTCTCCCGACGGCCGCAGGATCGTTGCCGTTTCCGACCGGCTGCGCTGGATGACGGCCGACATCGCCTATGACGGCAACAGTCCCGCCGGTTTGAAAAATGCCAGCATCGGGGTGCTGGCGCCCGCCGATCCTGAAATGCTGGGCGTCGGCCATGACCGCGATGCAGAAG
>JANMMJ010000048.1:0-22496 GCA_031373255.1 Hyphomicrobiales bacterium | reverse complement strand
GATGCCAAAGGCCAAATTTGCCGGTTACAAGATCAAGCTGCCGCACCATCCGGTGTTGCGAATCGGGCTTGGTGTTGTGCTTGTCATCGGCGGAATACTGGGGTTTCTGCCCATCCTCGGGTTCTGGATGGTGCCGCTGGGCGTGATCATCCTGTCGGTCGACCTGCCGCCGGTGCGGCGCTTCCGCCGCTTTGTCACGGTGCGGTTCGGCTATTGGCTGCATCGCCGCTGGCCGAATCTGGCGCGCAGGCTCGGCTATGGCGAAGTCAGGGAAGACAAGATTTCCTGAAATTTGGAGGCCTCGCCCGGAATCGAACCGGGGTGCGCGGATTTGCAGTCCGCTACGTAACCACTCCGCCACGAGGCCTTCGACCGGGCTTATAGTGAAAGCCTCACCTGTCTACAATGGGATTGGTTAGGGATTGCTCAATGGACAGGGCCATCAAGTTTCGCTATCAGCCGGAGACAGAAAATTCCGGGTTCCATCATGTTCGATTTCGAAACTGCGCGCCTCAACATGGTCGAAAGCCAGGTGCGGCCCAATGGCATCACCGATTCGCGGATCATCGATGCCATGCTCAGCCTGCCACGCGAAGCCTATGTCCCGGCAGAGAAGCGTGTGCTGGCCTACATGGACGAGGATATCACGCTGACCACGCCGGCCAGCGGCGGACCGGAACGCGTTCTGATCGAGCCGATGGCGCTCGCCCGGCTGGTGCAACTCGCGGCGATCGGTGCTTCCGACTCAGTCCTCCATATCGGGGCAGGCACAGGCTACGGGACGGCGGTGCTCGCCCATCTCGGCGGACGCATTGTGGCACTTGAAGAGAATGCCGAGCTGGCCGCCGCGGCACGCGATAATCTGGCGCCCTTTGTCAATGTATCGGTGGTGACCGGCAGCATGGCCCTAGGGCACCGCGCGGATGCGCCTTATGACGTAATTTTGCTGGAAGGGCGGGTTGGCGAGGTGCCAGAGGCGATTCTCTCGCAGTTGAAAGATGGCGGCAGGCTGGTGACGGTTTTGGGGAATGGTGTGGTCGCAAGAGCCGTTATCATCTCAAAACGCAACCATGGGTATAGCGAACGGCGTGGCTTTGATGCAACAGTGGGCGAACTTCCCGGGTTTTCGGCGCGCAAACCTGAGTTCGTCTTTTGACCGCAAAGCCTTGATCGCTATACTCAGTTTGGCGTGTTGGAAGCTGCCGAAGGTTTCATCAGCCGTTAGGCATTGGGTTAAGCATAACTTGCGTCCATGGGTAAACTCGTGGATAAACGCAGTCAAAGAGGGGGAGTCCCGGTGTAATTCGGGGCTCAAGCGGAGATGGGCGACATGAGGGGCCGGATTCCGGTAATTGTCAGGCGGACGTTGTCCGTAATGCTTCTTTCCACTGTAGCGTGGGTCAGTGGCGTACAGGTTTCTTCAGCAGAATCGATCAGGGAAGCCCTGGCGAGTGCCTATGCAGGCAATCCAACGCTTCGGGCCGAACGCGCCCGGCAGCGGTCAACCGACGAACAGGTTCCGCAGGCGCTTTCCGGTTGGCGGCCAACTGTCAACGCCACGGGTTCGGTCGGCGTCGATGTCAGGGATGTCGATAACAACGGCTTCATCAAAGCCGATGAACCGGACACGACGGTTCCGGCACAAATTAATATTGGACTTCAGCAGCCGATCTTCCGCGGGTTCCAGACGATAGAGGGCACCAAGCAGGCTGAATCGACGGTGCTGGCTGGCCGTCAGAACCTCCTCGCTGTCGAGCAGCAGGTGCTGTTCCAGACCGCCCAGGCCTACATGAATGTCTTGCGCGACCGCCAGATCGTGGCCTTCCGCGCCCGCAACTCCGGTGCCCTGCGCGAGCAGGTGCGCGGCGCCGACGAGCGGTTCAAGGTTGGAGAAGTCACCAAGACCGACGTGGCCCAGTCGAATGCGCGTCTGAGCCAGGCTCAGGCCGATCTCGCCCAGGCGCGAGCCTCGCTGGCGGCGAGCAGCGCCAATTATCAGCGTCTCGTCGGTCACAAGCCAGGCAAGCTCACCTATCCGCGCATGCCGAAATTGCCGAAGTCTCTGGAGATCGCGCTTGAGATCGCCAAGAAGGCCAATCCCAACATTCTTGCCGCGTCGTTCATCGCCGATGCTTCACGGCACGCGGTTGAAGTTGCCAAGGGTGATCTTCTGCCGACGGTCGACCTTGAACTCGATGCCTCGGCTTCAGCGAGCGATCTTTCGCAGGGCGAAGGATTTTTCAATGGCAAGACCAACGGCCAGTACCAGCAGAACGTATCGATCGCCGGTGTTGTGCGCGTGCCGCTCTATGAAGCGGGACGCACCTATTCGCAGGTGCGCCAGGCCAAGCAGGTGGCCAGTCAGCGGCAAATTCAAATTCTCGAGTCGGGCCGCTCGGTTCGTGAGTCGGTGACCTCCTCGTGGAGTTTCATCGTCGAATCGCGGGCGCAGATTTCCGCGGCGCGATCCCAGGTTTCAGCTTCCAATCTGGCTCTCGACGGCGTCAAGCAGGAAGCGCTGGTCGGATCACGGACCACGCTCGACGTCCTCGACGCCGAACAGGAAGTCACCGACGCCCGGATCGGCTTGGTAAATGCCGAGCGTGACCTGATCGTCGCGGCTTATCAATTGCTGGGCTCGATGGGCAAGCTCACGGCGCGCCATCTCGATCTCAAGGTGCCGTACTACGATCCCAAGGTGAACTACCACGAAGTGCGGGACCGGTGGTTCGGCACCGACGTGAACACAGTCGATTAGACCGGCACAGCCGGTTTCCCGTCCATAAGTTGCGATGGGAATTGGCGTGGTGCTCCGAAATGCTTAAATTCACGCATCTGAGGCGGCGCGATTCGCGCCAGGATTCGTGTGAGGCGCATGAGTGCGGCGGACAAAGCGGCAGATCCGGATGTTGAGGCGGCTCTTTCAGCCATCCGGATTGCCATATCAAATGAAACGTCAGGCGGCGGGCCAACAGCGAAAGCGGGGCCCGTGGTGAACGCCAAGGATCCCCCCGTTTTCCGCCCGGTTCGGGTGGCGCCTCGCACAGCGACGTCGCCAGAGGAAATCGTGGAACTTCGCAACAAGATCGCCGGTCATCTTGACCGGATTACAACTGAACGGCCAGCCGCGCCTGCAGCGCTGCCGCCCCGCGCCAATGGCGGCTTTGCCGGCATACTGAGCGGCGAAACGCGGCTACAGGAGCCGCCACGCCCGCCGGCGCAGATCTATGCGCCCGAGCCCCATGCGTATGCGCCGCCTGGCGACTACCGGGGCACGCTGGCGCCCGGCTATGACGAGGCGCAGCGGCATCAGTCCTATGCGCCGCACCACGATGCCCAGGATGCCAGGTGGCAGGAAGAGCCCATGGATTATCGTCCAACCCCGGTTCCGGTCCGGGGCCTGAGCCATCGCGATGCGGAACACCCGGGCATGCTTTCGGGCGAAGCCGCAGCCGCAACCCAGGCCGCCTTCAATCAGCTTGCCGAGACCCTGATGTCGCGCGCCATGGGCGAACGCTCGGTCGAAGAGGTGACGCGCGAGCTTCTGCGCACCATGCTGAAGAGCTGGCTCGACGAGAATTTGCCGCAACTGGTTGAGCGGCTGGTGCGCGAAGAGATTGAGCGCGTGGCCCGGCGGGGACCGCAACGTTAAGGTTAAAACAACCTTGCCCTTGAATACCCAATTGCATTGGCCATTTGATGGATCGGGCCAGTTTGGGATTGGTGCGATGGACGAGAGACGGACCGAGAAGCGGCTTCGCCGTCTGAAAAGCGGACGGATCGAATATAATTCACATAACTCCGTGATGAGCTGCACTTTGCGCGACGTGAGCAAGAGCGGGGCGCGGTTGCGGTTCGGCGAGCCGCAGTGGACGCCTGACGAGTTCCTGGTAACGATCCCCGGCGAGATCGAAGCCCGGCCGGCACGGCGCATGTGGGTCTCGGACAGGGAAATCGGCGTGCGCTTCGTGCGCTGACACCGCGGCAGTTGAATCCGGCTTCCGGGTAGTGTTTAAGGCGCAGCAACCTCCACTGCGGCCTGAAAAATCCCCATGCTCGACAAGACCTTTACGCCTGCCGAAATCGAATCCCGTATCTATGAAGAGTGGGAGCAGCGCGGATTCTTCAAAGCCGGCCGCAGGCCCAAGGCTAAGCCCTACACCATCGTCATCCCGCCGCCAAACGTCACCGGCTCGCTGCACATGGGGCATGCCCTCAACAACACCATCCAGGACATCCTCACGCGGTTTGAGCGGATGCGGGGCAGGGACGTGCTGTGGCAGCCGGGCACCGACCATGCCGGCATCGCCACGCAAATGGTGGTGGAGCGGCTGTTGAAGAAGGAGAACAACACCGACCGCCGGACCATGGGCCGCGAAGCCTTTCTCAAGCGGGTGTGGCAATGGAAAGAGGAATCGGGCGGCATCATCTCACGGCAGCTGCGCCGCCTTGGGGCCTCGTGCGACTGGTCGCGCGAGCGTTTCACCATGGACGAGGGCCTCTCCAAGGCGGTGCTCAAGGTCTTCGTGCAACTCTACAAGGAAAAGCTGATCTACAAGGACAAGCGGCTGGTCAACTGGGATCCCGTTCTTGAAACGGCGATCAGCGATCTCGAAGTGGAGACCCGCGAGACCAAGGGGGCGATGTGGTCCTTCGCCTATCCGCTTGTCGATGGTCCCGTTGATGGCATCACCGAAGTTGTCATCTCCACCACGCGGCCGGAAACCATGCTGGGTGACGGTGCGGTTGCCGTGCATCCTTCAGACGAACGTTACAAAAACCTGATCGGAAAACTGGTGCGCCTGCCGATTGCAGAGCGGCACATCCCCATCATTGCCGATGAATATCCCGACCCGGAATTCGGCACTGGTGCGGTGAAGATCACCGGCGCCCATGACGAAAACGATTTTCATGTCGCCAAGCGCCACAACATTCCGCTGATTGTGCTGATGGACAAGAAGGCGCGGATGATTTCGACTCCGGAGAACAATGTGCCGGAGCGTTACGACGGCAAGGACCGTTACAAGGCGCGCGAAATGGTTCTCGCCGAAATCGAGGAACTCGGTTTCTATCGCGGCAAGGAAGAGAAGCTGATTCCGCAGCCGTTTGGCGACCGCTCGGGGGTTGTCATCGAACCGATGCTGACGGAGCAATGGTATGTGAACGCAGCCGAACTTGCGAAGCCGGCCATTGCCGCGGTGGAAAAGGGCGATACGAAATTCGTGCCCGGCAACTGGGACAAGACCTATTTCGAATGGATGCGGAATATTCAGCCATGGTGCATCTCGCGCCAGCTCTGGTGGGGGCACCAAATCCCCGCGTGGTATGGGCCTGATGGCGAAATCTTTGTCGAGGAAACCGAGAGCGCGGCACTCGACGCTGCCCGGCAGCATTATGGCAAGCCAGTTCCACTGACCCGCGATGAAGACGTGCTCGACACCTGGTTCTCCTCCGCGCTGTGGCCATTCTCAACTCTGGGCTGGCCGGAACAGACGCCGGAACTGAAACGCCACTACAAGACCGATGTTCTCGTCACCGGCTTTGACATCATCTTCTTCTGGGTGGCGCGCATGATGATGATGGGCTTGCACTTCATGAAGGAAGTGCCGTTCCACACGGTCTATATCCATGCGCTGGTCCGCGACGAGAAGGGCCAGAAGATGTCGAAGTCCAAGGGCAACGTTATGGACCCCCTGGAACTTTTGGACCAGTATGGCGCCGACGCGCTGCGCTTCACGCTCGCCGCCATGGCAGCGCAGGGCCGTGACATCAAGCTGTCGACGCAGCGGGTCGAAGGCTATCGCAACTTCGCCACCAAGCTGTGGAATGCGGCGCGTTTTGCCGAGATGAATGGCGTCAAACGCGATCCCAACTACGATCCGATCGCGGCCCGCCTCGCGGTCAACCGCTGGGTTGCCGGAGAAGCGGCGCGCACCCGCGCTCTCGTCACGCGGGCGATCGAGGACTACAAGTTCAACGAGGCTGCGGCAGCACTCTATCAGTTTGTGTGGAATGTGTTCTGCGACTGGTATCTGGAACTGGTGAAGCCGGTTCTCGCTGGCGAAGACGAGAACGCCAAGCACGAAACGCGGGCAACGGCGGCCTGGGTCTTGGACCAGATCCTGCTGCTGCTGCATCCGTTCATGCCGTTCGTCACCGAGGAGCTGTGGCAGAAAACCGATACGCGCCAGATCTGGCTGATCGATGCGCAATGGCCTTCCTACAAGGGGCTTGGCGATCAAAGGGCCGATGCCGAGATCGAATGGGTGATCCGGCTGGTGTCGGAGGTGCGCTCGGTGCGCGCCGAGATGAATGTGCCGGCGGGGGCGCGCATCGCCTGCTATCTGGTGGGCGCCAATATTGAAACACGCCGCCGCGCCGCGGCCTGGGAAAACGAAATCAAGCGCCTGGCCAGGCTCGAAACACTGGGCTTCGAGGACTTCGTGCCGCGCGCATCAGCACAGATCGTGCTCGACGAGGCAACCGTGGCACTGCCACTTGAGGGCGTCATCGATTTCACCGCCGAACGCACGCGGCTGGCCAAAGAGCTGGAGAAGATCGACAAGGACAGTGCCGCCATCGACGGCCGCCTGAACAATCCCGGTTTCGTGGCCAAAGCCCCGCCCGAAGTGCTGGAGGAGTCGCGTGAGCGCAAGGTGGAACTGGCATCGCGCAAGGCGAAGATCGGCGAGGCACTGAAGCGGCTGGGGTGAAATTGCGCCACCCCCTCGGCCCTGCGGGCCACTCCCCCAGCAAGCTGGGGGAGAACAGGAAACTCTTCCCCAGCTTGCTGGGGGAGTGCCGCAAAGCGGCGAGGGGGTGCATCCACGCGACGGATTTCAGTCTTCAGGACGTCAAAGACGTGGGAGGCTGCAAATGGACATTGATATCCAGCGTGATCGTGCGCGTTCGCTGCGCAGGAACATGACATCCGCAGAACGGAAGCTTTGGGTTGCGCTCAAAAAACGCGCGCTCGGAGGCTTCAGATTTCAGCGGCAGGCTGAAATCGGCCCCTATATCGCGGACTTTCTTTGCCGCGAACGCAGCGTCGTGGTCGAAATAGATGGCGCCACGCACAGTAGCGAAAGTGCGGTAGCTGCTGATAGATGCAGAACGGCTTATCTTGAGGCCGAAGGGTATGCCGTGTTTCGTGCCTGGAATGCCGATGTATATGAGAATTTGAACGGTGTTCTGGAAGGGCTTTTGAAAGTGCTGGAATCGCGCCAGCCAGTGTTTCGCAGGCGGATTGGATGAGGCACCTCCCCCAGCTTGCTGGGGGAGTGGCCCGCAGGGCCGAGGGGGTGTTTCAGTTCATTCCGGCATACGTCCCAAATCGGGTGGCTTCATCTCTGACCGCGTGGTCTCTTGCGGGCACAGGAGGTTTCCATGTCCGACATTATTTTCAAAGCCATGCCGACGGCCGAGGCGCGGCATTTTCAGTCTGGCGGCACAGACGCGCATGACCAGATGCCGGAGCGGCGCGTTTCCGATGGCGATGGTGTGCCGTGCCGGCATTGCCTCACCGATGTTGCAGCGGGCGAAGACTATCTCATCCTGGCCTACCGGCCATTTCCGGCGCCCCAGCCCTATGCCGAGACCGGACCGATCTTCCTCCACGCCGGTCCTTGTTCACGCGCCGCCGAGGGCAACGAAACGCCCGCCATGCTGAAGCGGCGCAAGGCGCATCTGATCAAGGGCTATGGCGCCGATGACCGCATCGTCTACGGCACCGGGCAGATCGTCGAGTCCGCCAACCTGGCAAGCGCCGCAGCGCAAATTCTGGCGCGGAGCGACACGGCCTATGTTCACGTGCGTTCGGCCGTCAATAATTGCTACACCTGCCGGATCGAGCGCGCGTGACGGTTTCATCCGTGCTATGATCGTGTCATGACCGCCATCCTTTCCGACCGCGTTGAGACACCCATCGGCGTCATCGCCGTGCTGGCGCGGGACAAGGTATTGCTGCTGCTTGAATTCGAAGACGCGAGGGACCGCATCGCGCAGGAAATGAAGAAACGCTTCGGCGATCATGCGGTGGAGCCGGCGCGCGATCCATTTGGCTTGTCTGGCCGCATCCGCCGTTATTTCGATGGCGATCTGACAGCCATCGACGGCATCGACACCGATGGCGGCGGCACGGAGTTCCAGCGGCGGGTATGGGAAGAGCTCAAGCGCATTCCGTGCGGCACGACGATTTCCTATGGCGATCTTGCCAGGCGGCTTGGCGACAGCAAGGCGACGCGCGCTGTCGGCCTTGCCAATGGACGCAATCCGATTTCCATTGTGGTGCCCTGCCACAGGGTGATCGGCGCCGATGGCTCAATGACCGGCTATGGCGGCGGGGTGGACCGCAAGGTCTGGCTGCTGGCCCATGAAGGGCTGGCCATCCAGGGCAATCGTCTGTCCCGCCAGCCCGATCTCTTCTCAGGCCAGTGACACCCGTCCGCCAGTGTGGCGCTGGATTTTTCCGGCGAGTTCGAGTTCGAGCAGGACGCCGATTACCGCTGCCGGAGATGCAGCACTTTCGCGGATCAGGTCGTCGATCTCGACGGGCGAGGGCGACAGCAGACCGATGATGCGGTGGCGCTCGTCCTTGTCGGGATCGCCTGTTGACTGCAGGTCGCCGGCCGGTTCGAGGAAGACGTCATCGGTGCTTCGCATCGGCTGGCCGCGCAGCATTTCGATGACATCATCCGCCCTGGTCAGCAGGGTGGCGCCATCGCGGATCAGCCGGTTGCTGCCTTCGCAGCGCGGATCGAGCGGCGAGCCTGGAACGGCGAAGACCTCGCGGCCCTGTTCATTGGCGAGTCTCGCGGTAATCAGCGAGCCCGACCGCATGGCGGCCTCGACGATCACGGTGGCGCGGGCGATGCCTGAAATGATGCGATTGCGGCGGGGAAAGTGCTCGGCCTTGGGCACCGTGCCCGGCACCATTTCGGTGATCAACAAGCCGCGCCTGGCGATCTCGTGATGCAGCGCCTCGTTCTCGGGCGGATAGATGTAATCGATGCCGCCGGCCAGCACCGCCGCCGTGCCGCGCTCCAGTGAAGCTTCATGCGCCGCCGTGTCGATACCGCGCGCCAATCCGGAAACGATGAGATAACTGGCTTCGGCCATTTCGGCGGCGAGCTGCCGGGCAAATTTGCGGGCGATGGCCGAGGCATTGCGGGCGCCGACAATGGCCACGGCCTCGCGGTCCGCCAGTTCAGGTTCGCCCATCACGCAGATGAGCGGCGGCGCGCCGTCGATCTGGCGCAGCAGCGGCGGATAGCCCGGCTCTCCCGCCGCCAGGAAGCGTGCGCCGATCGCCTCGGCCCTGGCCATGCTGTCTTGGGCGGCGGCCATGCTGCAGATCCTGAGCGGCCGCGACAGGCCGCCCTTGCGGGACAAGTCGGGCAGGGCGGCTATTGCATCGGTAGCGCTGCCATAGCGGTTGATGAGGTGGCGGAAGGTTGCAGGCCCGACGTTCTCGCTCTGAATGAGCCGCAGCCAGTCGAGGCGCTGGGCGTCATTCAGTAATCTCGTCACGCCTTGGATCCAAGGTCGATCCTGGGCTCCTTGCCGCTCAGCAGGCGGCCGATATTGGCGCGGTGGGTCCACCAGATGAGTGCTGCGAGTGCGACAAGCGGGATGACCAGTGTTGTGCGCCCGGTGGCCCACGCGGCAAGTGCCACAACCGCCGATGATGTCAGCGCGGAGAGTGAGGAAATCCTGAAGGTGAAAGCCAGCGCCAGCCAGCAGGCGATGAACAGCAGCGCCAGCGGCCAGGCGAGGCCCAAAAGAATGCCGATGAAGGTGGCCACACCCTTGCCACCCTTGAAGCCGAGCCAGACAGGAAACAGGTGGCCGGCGAAAGCGCCGAGCCCTGCGAGGAGTGCGGCACTCTCATTGCCAAGGCAGTTCATCAAAAGGACGGGTGCGGTGCCCTTCAGGGCATCGCAGGCAAGCGTCAGTGCGGCGATCTTCTTGCTGCCGGTGCGCAGCACATTGGTGGCGCCAATATTGCCGGAACCGATGCTCCGCACATCGCCAAGCCCGGCCCAGCGGGTCAGCAGCAAGCCGAATGGAATCGAGCCCGACAGGTAGCCCGCAGCAATGGAGACGAGCGCTATCGCCACTGAAATGGACGGCCAGTCGGTCATTCACGCCTCATCCCGCATGTCAGTGATCGTAGGCATAGACCGTGCGGCCCGCAACCACCGTTTCAATGATGCGGCCTTCGAGAGTGCGGTGTTCGTAGGGCGAATTCTTCGAGCGCGAGCGGAGGTTCTGGCTCTCCACGGTCCAAGAGCGCTGCGGATCGGCGATGGCGAAATCAGCGGGAGCACCGGGGGCAAGTCTGCCGGTTTCGAGGCCAAGGATGCGGGCCGGTGCCGCCGACATGGCCTCGATCAGGCGCTTGACCGGCACGCCGTCATTGTGATGCAGGCTGAGGGCTGCGGAGAACAGGGTTTCGAGCCCGATGGCGCCGAACTCGGCTTCGGCAAAGGGCAGCCGCTTGGTGTCGGCGCTCTGCGGATCGTGGCCCGAGTCGATCACATCGCTGGTGCCGTCGGCAACGCCGGCGACGTGGGTGCGGCGGTCGGCTTCGCTGCGCAATGGCGGCGACAGCTTGAAGAAGGTGCGGTAGGCGCCGATGTCGTTTTCATTCAGCGTCAGGTGATGCACCGAGACGCCGCAGGTGACTGGCAGGCCCTTCGCCTTGGCGGCGCGCATCACCTCGATCGACTGGACACAGGAAATCTGTGACGCGTGGTAGCGGGCGCCGGTCAGTTCGACGAGGCGGAGATCGCGCTCCAGCATGATCACCTCGGCGGCCGCCGGGATGCCGGAGAGGCCAAGCCTGCTGGCGGTTTCACTGGCGTTCATCACGCCACCCGCAAGCGACGGTTCCTCGACATGCTGCACCACAAGCATATTAAAATCATTGGCATAGGAGAGCGCGCGGCGGAACACGCGGGCATTGGCCACCGACTTGTTTCCCTCGGTGATGGCAATGGCTCCGGCTTCTTTCAATGCGCCGATCTCGGCCATCATCTCGCCGCCCAGGCCCTTGGTGATCGCCGCCATGGGTGCGACGCGGACCAGTGCCGTGTCGCGGGCGCGCCTCAGGATGAAGTCGACGATGGCCGCGTCATCGATCACCGGGTTGGTGTTGGGCATGACGATCATGGTGGTGACGCCGCCCGAGGCCGCGGCTTCGGAAGCGGTGGCCAGTGTCTCGCGATGCTCGTAACCGGGTTCGCCGGTGAACACCCGCATGTCGATCAGGCCCGGCATGAGGATCAGGCCCTTGCAGTCGACGACCGTGGCGCCATTGCCGCCCGTCACCGTGGCGCCGGCGCCAAGGATCCAGCCATCTTCGACCAACAGGCCGCCTTTTTCGTCAAGTCCGCTGGCGGGATCGATCAGACGGGCATTCACATAAGCCTTGCGGCCATCAGGCCCGCGTTGATTGGGGGCCATCATGTGTTGTCTCCGCCCGGCATGTTGCGGCCCAGCGCATCGAGCACCGCCATCCGCACCGCCACCCCCATCTCGACCTGCTCGCGGATCAGCGATTGCGGCCCGTCGGCGACATTGGATGAAATCTCGACGCCACGGTTCATCGGGCCCGGATGCATCACCAGGGCATCGGGCTTTGCATGCTTCAGCATTTCCTCGTCGAGGCCGAAGAAGCGGTAGTATTCGCGCACCGAGGGCACGAAGGCGCCGTTCATGCGCTCAAGCTGCAAGCGCAGCATCATCACGATGTCGGCGCCAGCCAGGCCATCCTTCATGTTGCGGTGAACCTCGACGCCGAAACTCGCCGCACCGGTGGGCAGCAGGGTCGAGGGCGCCACGACGCGCACCCGTGCCCCCAGCTTGTTGAGCAGGTGAATGTTGGAGCGGGCGACGCGGGAATGCAGGACGTCGCCGCAAATCGCTATGGTCAGTCCCTCGATCCGCTGCTTGCGGCGGCGGATGGTGAGCGCATCGAGCAGGGCCTGGGTCGGATGCTCGTGCTGGCCGTCGCCGGCATTGATCACCGCACAGGAGACTTTCTGGGCCAGCAGTTCGACCGCACCCGACGACTGGTGCCGCACCACGAGGAAATCCGGGTGCATGGCATTGATGGTCATGGCCGTGTCGAGCACGGTTTCGCCCTTGGACATCGCCGAGGTTGCGACGCCCATGTTCATCACGTCGGCGCCGAGGCGCTTGCCGGCGATTTCGAAGGAGCTCTGGGTGCGGGTCGAAGCTTCGAAGAACAGATTCACCTGGGTGCGGCCGCGCAGCAGGCTTTCGCGCTTGTCGATCTGGCGGTTGACCTCGACATAGCGCTCGGCGAGGTCGAGGAGGCTGACGATTTCGGGTGGGGTCACATCCTCGATGGCGAGCAGGTGCTGGCCCTTGAGGAGCGGCTGGGAGCGGGGTGGCGATGTCATTGAAAGCCACTGTCTAGGGAGGATTCGGGTTTCGGGCAAGCAAAGAAGCCGGGCCGGAATGAATATTGCTTCAATATTAGGAAGCCACCCAGTTGACCTATTGTGGCACATTTTTACCAAGGGTAATGATTCGATGGGCGGGCGATTCGTGGTTGCGCTGGGCAGGGTGAAATCTTGAGTACTGTAACGTTTGAACCGGCAGTGTCGCGGGCTGGACTGGCGCGGGCTTTCTGGCCGCTGGTCTGTGTTCTGTGCTTCGCGGTGATCGCGCCGGTGCTCTATGTGCACACCCCGCCATTGCAGGATTATCCCTCGCACATGGCGCGCATCCATATCCTGTCGCACCTCAACGATCCCGACATCGCGAAATACTACACGGCCTCGTGGGAGCTCCGCCCCAATCTCGGTTTCGAGGCCTTCATGCTGGGCCTGTCGCAGGTGGTGCCGCTTGAGACGGCTGGCCGCATCTTCCTCGGCCTCGCGATCTGCGTGCTCGCAACCTCGCCGATTGCCCTTCACTACGCGCTCTGGCGCAATGTCTCGCCGATCGCGCTGTTCGGTTTTCCGCTGGTGTTCAATCTTGCTCTGCAGAAGGGCTTCCTGTCGTTCCTGCTGGGTTCCGGCCTTGCCATCTGGGCTTTTGCATTATGGGTCATGGTGCGCAAGGCGGACTGGAAAATCCGCCTTGCTGTGCTGGTCAGCACTGCCATTGTCCTGATGCTTTGCCATTTACATGCCTTCGGCGTGTTCGCGCTGATCGTTCTCTCAAGCGAAATGTTTCCCGATGAGCGCTACGACACGCATGGCCACCGGCTGCGCCGCCTGCTGGCCAGCGGCATTCCCCTGGCGCTGCCTCTCGCGGTGATGTGGGGCATCAGCCCCACCACGCAGGGCGGGCTTGGCATCGCGCTGCTGCCGCCCCGCGACATGCTGTGGAACGTGCTGACGCCGATGACCATCAATGAGGACCTGTCGAGCCTCAGCGTCTGGGCCCTGTGCCTGGCGCCCCTGGTGCTGGCGCTGGTGCGCAAGGGTCCGGCCCTTCATCCGCTGACGCGCGCGCCGGCCCTGGTGCTGTTCTGCTTCGCGGTGTTCCTGCCGTTCACCATCTTCGATTCCAACAATGCCAACTGGCGGATTTTCATTCCACTTTCCATGCTGCTCGTGGCGGCGGTCAACCCGATGGTGATGGGAAGGCGCACCAGCATTGCCATGACGGCGCTGGCGGTGTTCACAACGGTCACGGCATCGGCGCTGTGCTGCCGCGCCTGGCAGGGTGGCGACGAGATATTCGCGGAAGCCGACCGCGCCATGGCCGAGGTGCCGTCCGGATCGCGCCTGTTCCCGGTGATCCTGGAAGGGCATAATCTTGACAGCGTCGAACCGCCGTCATTTGAGCGTATCGCCGAGCGGGCGATCCTCAGGGGTGTCTTCGTGCCTTCGATCCTGGCCAATCCACGGCACCAGCCGATCATCTTCGAGCCCTCGGTCGAGGCACTGCGGAAGCCGCTGGGGCGCATCTATTATGGCAGCGAGCGGTCGTGGCCGCTCGACTGGGAACTGGTGCAGAGTTCGATGGATTACATCCTCCTGATGCACACCCAGGAAGCCAATTTCGGCACGGTGCCCGATCTGCAGATCCCGGTCATCGCCATCGCCGTCGAACCCCGCTTCGTGCTTTACAGGGTGCTGCGCGACTAGGGGCCGATTGGGCAAAATTGCTCCAGTCACCATTTTGTTTTCGTCTTGTTTTCATCATGCCGGCGCATGCTGGCATCCCGTTACACATTGAAGCGGGATTGCCGCATTCGTGGGAAAGACGCATAGAGGCAATTGGTTTCGCTTGAACGCGTGATGCTCTTGCTGATCACGTCACTCGCCTGAAAAAAGTGGACCGCGATTGTGAATGTAGCGGTTACGTTTCGATTGCCTTTGTGAAAGTGTTTGGTTCGTATACGGAATAATTGTTGAATTGACTGCACTGTCACCGCAATCCCGGTCCTTCGCTGTGGACGCATTTGATCTGCTGGCGGATCAACCATCGGATTGAATGAGCTATCATCGTGTCTTCCGCCACTCCGGCCAATTTACCGGGGTCGAGTTCAGGACGTCGATCGCATTCGGCCGTTCGCTATACACAATCAGGTTCTTGCAGGGAAACCTCGCGCACGGGACCAGAATGGCGTCAAACTCCAGAAAGGAAGCCGCTGCCGATATTTTCGAGGTAACAGAATAGTCGAACGCATGATATTTTTCGGTGTTGACGCCAAATTTTTCCAGACTGGGAAGGTCGCCGAGGTCGAGCGTTTTACTGCATTCGACCGCCAGTTCATGAATGGTATGCTCAACTCTGCTCGGCCAGACGGGTTCGAGTGAAAGCCTGTAACCGATTTCGGCCAATGCGCCGTCTCTTTCGCAACTTGTGTAGAGCACGGAAAACTCTCCGCTGCCGCTCCAACGGCCATTCAGCGTGGAGCCTTTCAGGGGATCGCGGCCCGTCCGGACGATACGCCACACAGTGCCGGCGAATGGCGTGCCGGCAACATCCAGAGCATCGAGAAGTATCCGGTCATGCCTGTGGGAAGCACTCATCGCCTTTACGTAAAGGTCCCCTCATCCAGGCTCTCAATCACTGCCAGGACCTCATCCGTCTTGCCTTCGTGGATCAGGTCAATGGCGCGATTGCCATTGAGAAGCCGGTGTTTTGAATAGAGCCAAATCCGCGTTTCATCCGGAGAGTAAAAGTCCGCCAACCGATCGACAACATAGCGCAAGTCGGAAATGATCAACTGTGTTCGGGGGTGGGGGAAAGCCGAGCCGGCCGTCCACCTGGAGACAGTTGCAGGTGAAACCGCGGCAACATTTGCGACGTCCGATCCCTTCAAACCTCCGCGTTTTTTCAGGTCATCAATTATCTTTGCGACAGCGTTGGACATTTCTAACCCGCTAAAACTGCGCTAATCGCGTTGGCTCAACCAAGAACGTGAGAGAGACTGGAACCAGCAACAGGTGACTGGCGAGGATGTAGCGAAATGATTTTTGCCAAGGCGAACTTCCAGATCAACGTATAACATTTTCATTTCATAAAATCAAATTATGAAATGAAAAAGAGGATATCTAAAAATTATAACAATAACAACGTTTTAAGTATGTTTATCTTCCGAAAGTTGCATCTGCCAAAGAGGGAACTGATGATATTTTGCAGAGGTTGCGACTGGTTGCAGACTCATAAAACCTAATCGGCAGCCGCACGGCGGCGATCATTGGAAAGCCAGGTAGGCTGAGGCGCGCTGGTCATAGCGGGCGATATGAATGCCGTCCAGTCTAAGCGCGAGCGACTTCATCTTGTGAGCGCGTGGAAAACCTGTCTGGGCCACCAAGGTGCTTTTTGTTCGCGCATAGCGAACCCCGTTTTCGTCACCCCAGCGAAAGCTGCTATCAGATTCACACATCTTTTGCGATCTCTGTTCCGAGTTTGATAGCACGGTATCGTTCGAGGCCATGTCGCATTGTTTCCGGCCCTGGCAAGCCGTAATAGCAATTCCATCCGCCGAGCCTAGCCATGACCCAGGATGCGAATGCAAGATTGTCGGGCGGATGCGGGTTTTTCTGCTTTTCGGTTTTGCCCTCCAGCTTGTGCGAGAGAGCGATCAGAACCGGCTTGTCATCGGCTTCGAAGGCATGTCCGAGAGGCTGGCCGCTGTTGCCGTCGCGCGCCTTGACCAGTTGCAGGATGGTGGCGGAGGCGAGAAGGGCAAAGCCCGTGAAGGCGATAAAGGCTTGCGGGTCGCCAAGTTCGACGCTCTCGATGTTGAAGCCCGCCGTCTTGAGGGTGCGGAACAGCTGTTCGATCAGGAAGCGGCCCCGATAAATATCGACGGTTTCCGCGGCCTTGTGCAGGCTGTCGACGCAATAGGTGGTGACGATCAGCCAATGAACCGGGGAAACCCCTTCCGGGGGCGCGGCCTCGCGCACATCGACGGCCCTCACTGCAAGCTCTGGCATGGCATCCCGGCCAAGCTGGTCCGGACGCTTGAGAGTGGCCTGCGCATAACGCAGTTCAAGCTTGGCGCGCCGTTCCTTGCGCCCGGGGGCGGCTGGAATGGTGCGCTCAATCATGCCGCAGGACGGCATCTGTTGCAGCTTACGGGCCAGCAGTTCGCCATCTGCAAGCCGTCTCGCCCTGGAACTGCGCACCACCAGATGCACCCCTTCAGGTTTGCCCGCAAACAGCTCGTAAATATCGCTCTCGGCATCCGAGACGATGGTGATGGAGCGCGCGCCGGAAAGCCGTTCTACCGCTTGCTCACAAGTCTTGAGCCAGCGATGCGATTCCTTTTCAGCAAGCGCCCGCTTGCGGCTATCGGCAACCGGCTTGCCCCCGGTCCTGGTCCATACTTGGCAGTCGGCAAGCCCCAGAACCGCCCCCGTTTTGTCCACGCACAAGCCCACATGCGCCAACACGCCGCGTACAGCACCGCCGCGGCCAACCGGCCCAAATCCCGCACGGCACGCTTCTGTGACTTTCACGCTGATCTCACTCCTGTCCTGGATGACAATGACATCGCGGCCTTGCGCCAGCTGGCCGGTTCGCAGGCCCGCTTGCGCGGCGAGTTTCGCAACCGTCACTTTCCTGTTGCGCACCAAACGGTGGATTTGCATCTCGCCAGCCCGGCTGCCTCCCAGCTTCCGGATGCAACCGCAAGGCTTCTCCACCAGCGAACGCAGCAACCGCGCCCCCCTTTTTCGAGCCGCAAGTCGCCAAAACCGCCAACCGGACAATCCATCATGTGCGCCTCCCAAAAAGCAGACACGCACAAAGATTCAGACTCGCCCGCCAACGTCAATAAAGATGTGGGAACATGATAGCAGCGAAAGCTGGGGGCCAGCTACTTCTTTGCATAGAAAGCGTGCTTCCCTCATTCGCGGGAAAGACGCATAGAGGCAATTGGTTTCGCTTGAACGCATGATGCTCTTGCTGATCACGTCACTCGCCTGAGCCAAAAAATGAACCGCGATTGTGAATCTAGTGTTTACTATTCGATTGCCTTTGTGAAGTCACTTGATCCGCATACGGAATAATTTGCTAATTGAATGCACTGTCACCGCAATCTGTCACCGCAATCTAATTGCAATCTAATTGAATGCACTGTCACCGCAATTTGTCACCGCAATTGAATGCACTGTCACCGCAATACCCCCAATACCTTGTCTTTGAGGAGGAGATTGATCCGCCTACGGATTAACATCTGAATTGAATGCACTGCCACCGAAACCGGAATTCTCAGCGCGGACCGGAAATACAACCACACCGAGCGGCAGATGACGCCGGCCGGAGCCGACGAAACTCTCAAGCCAAATTCGCTACCCTTTTTTGAGTTTATCTACCTACACCCGAAGGAATAGGTTCTGGTCACCACATCTATGAAGTTGCCGTTCAAAACCCTTCCTACTCTCAATCGGATCTTAAACAACGAGAGGTCATTGACTATCCGAAGAACCAGTCTCTTGTTTGCCTCGTTATTTGCATCTCCGCCGGTCCCGGTGAATTGGTCAGTTCTTGACACGAGTGTGACGCCATTGCTGTTCTGAAAGTCCGAAATGAGCCGAGCGGTACCCCCGCCGATCAACGAGTCCCAAAAGAGAACGCCATTAACTCGTCCAGAGACGATGCCACTGCTTGCAACGGACAGCTCAATTCGAGCATCGGATGCAGGGCCTCCTCCGGAGTGGGAGTTGAAACCAAAGTCGGTGTTGCCATTGTTAATTCTATCCCAAAATACCTGACTGGTATCAGGGGCAAAAGATGCTCCGGTATGAAGGTCAACAATCGTCCCTAACGTCGGTCCTGCGCCCAACGTGAGTTGAATTCGGCGGAGCTGAGTACTAGCAGCACTTGTCACGTCGATGGCACGCCTGTTTGCGGCGAGGTTGGCGTCGTTCCCCGGGCCACAGAATGCTATGTTTTGCGTGTTCTGAATATTGTTGAAGGCGGAATCCTGGAAGTTGATTCGCAGCCGCGCGCAACCGGCGCCTATCTTGTCCAAATAAAGCGTACCCAGAATTCGGGCTGTAGCAGTTGGGGCACCGACACCAGCTGAGAGTGTCCATCTCACGGTACCGTTTGTGGCTGGGTTGCCGAAAGAGTGATTCCCGGATCCGAAATCAACTTCTCCGTTAAAAATCGTATCCCGATAGTTGCAGTTAGCGGTAATTGCCTGCGCAGTGGAACTCAACGCTAACAGCGAGAACCCGATTGCCGTAACAGAAGTAACGAGCTTGCGGATTGACCGGCACTGGAACATTGGTATCTCCTTTTGCGGATCACGATACTTCGTACCATTTTTAGGCGCCCCTGTACAGTTGGCAGGAAAGCCGAAGCCATCCGGACTCATGGTGAGATCAAGAAAAGACCGCGCGGTTATGCAGGGGCCCTGACCTGAGCCCAAAGTTGTATCAGCTATTTGTAGAGTCCGTCCCTCACGTTGCGCAATTGGATTTGGTTGAGCAATGGCCCTCGGGTGCGGCGCTGACGCTGTTTCCGCTCAAAGGCTGGAAGCTTGCGCTGATCGTCTGCTACGAGGTGGAGTTTCCGGAAGTGGTGCGGGCGGCGGCGCTTCATGGCGCCGATCTCGTGCTGGTGCCCACCGCCCTTTCCAGCGAATGGCCGCAGGTGGCGCGCGCCGTGGTGCCGACGCGGGCCTTCGAGAACGGGCTGTTCCTAACCTATGCCAATCATGCGGGGGTTGACCAGGGTTACGAATTTCTCGGCGAAAGCTGCATCATGGGGCCCGATGGGCGCGCTCTGTCGACGCCGCAGTTTATCTCTTCTATGCTTTCTTCTCGCATGCCGCCGCAAAAGCCCCTCCATGTCAGCGTCTTTCAATCCGCCTGTGCGGATGCGGCTCCTGCTGAGCTGATTGCAGCACTTGATGCGGCGCTGGACGATCCGGCGGCCAGGGGCACCGATCTGCTGCTGGCGCCTGAACTTTTCCTTGGCGGTTACCGCGCCGGTCCCCGCATTGCCGCCATCGCCGAATCGCGCGACGGGCCGTTTGCCCGCGCCGTGGCCGGGATCGCCCGGAAGCGGGGCGTGGCGATTGCCTATGGCTATCCCGAGCGCGATGGGGCCGCCATCTACAACGCCGCGGCGGTTATTGGCGCTGATGGGGGGCTCATCGCGCATCACCGCAAGATGCGGCTGCCTGGCGCCTACGAGAAGCAGTGGTTCGAGACGGGCACGGCGCTGACGCTGTTCATGCTCAATGGCTGGCGGGTGGCGCCGATCGTCTGCTACGAGGTGGAATTTCCGGAAGTGGTGCGGGCGGCGGCGCGTCACGGCGCCGATCTCGTGCTGGTGCCCACCGCGCTTTCCAGCGAATGGCCGCAGGTGGCGCGCGCCGTGGTGCCGACGCGGGCCTTCGAGAACGGGCTGTTCCTCGCCTATGCCAATCATGCGGGGGTTGACCAGGGTTACGAATTTCTCGGCGAAAGCTGCATCGCGGGGCCGGACGGCCACGATCTGGCGCGGGCTGCGGCATTTCCTTGCGTCATCGGGGCAACGCTTGATCCCTCCGCAATCGCCCGGGCGCGGGCGCGCATTCCATTCCTCAGCGATTCCATGGGGTTGGAGGAGCTCCCGGCGAAATAGCGGCATATGCACATAAATAGTGGCATATGCCAGATTTATTTTCGCCATAAACCGGCAAAAAGTGACATGCACATGCACGCAAAATGACGTGAAACAGGGGGTTTTTGACGCATTTTGGCATGAAAAAGGCAGGCAATTTGCATGTTTTTTGGCGCGCGGGCCAGCCGGAATCAAGGGGTTAACAGGAAATGTTTCACGTGAAACATTTCCTACATGATCGAAAAAACGGGATATGGCAATTTTGCGGATTCAGCCCGCCAGCATGACCACCAGCGGGATGGTCAGGGCGGCGCAAATGACCTGGAAGGTGAGGATATTGGCGATCAACGGCGCATCGCCGCCCATCTGCCTCGCCAGCACATAGGCGCCGGACCCGGTCGGCACGGCATTGCACAGGATCGCCACGGCGGCAGGAGGCCCTGAGACGCCCAGGAGGTGCAGCATGGCCCAGACCAGAGCCGGCATGGCCAGAAGCTTCAGCAGCGTTGCCACGCCGATTGCAGGGGCATTCCCAGACAGGGTCTCGATGCGAAGGCCGGCGCCGACGCTGAGGAGGGCGAGGCCGAGGGCACCCTTGCCGATGATTTCCAGCACCTGAAAGGCAGGGAGAGGCAGGGTTAGCCCCGCGACGTTCCACAAGAGGCCTGCCAGCGACGACAGCAGGAAGGGATTGCGCACCAGAGCGGCCAGCGTTTCCCCGAGCGAAGCGGGGGATTTTCCGGCAAAGCGGCTGATCACGGCGACGCAGACGATATTGAGCACCGGCGTCATCACCGCAGCACCGAGGGCTGCCAGCGCCATCAGGCTATTGCCGAAATAGACCGGCACGAGGGCAAAGGCGATGAAGGTATGCCAGCGCGTCACACCCTGAAAGAAGCTGGAAAACTGCGGCCCATCCATGCCGAGTGCGGCATTGAGGGGGCGTGCGGCCATGACCAGAAGTGCCGCAGCCAGCAGGATCGACAGCGCCATGGCGGCGGCAATGGAAATGACCGGCAGGGTGGAGAAGTCGGCAATGGCGATTTCCTTGAAGAAAAACACCGGAAACAGCACGAAATAGCAGAGCCGGTCGATGCCGAACCACTGCTCGGCGGGGATGATGGCGGAGCGCTTGAGCGCAAAGCCGGTCATGATCACCACGAAGACCGGCAGAAGCGCCAGAAAGGCCGCGGTCAATTGATGTTCTCCGCCAGCCAGATAACGACGGGAATGGAGATGAAGGACGCCGCGGTTTGTACCGTAACGGTGGTTGCCACCAGCATGGCGTCGCCGCCCATTTGGCGGGCCAGCACAAAGGCGCTCATCGCCGTTGGAACGGCCGTGCAGACGAGGCAGGCGACGAGGGCAACGCCACCGATGCCGAACACCATGCTCCACAGAAGCACAATTACCGGCATGCCGAGGAGTTTCAGCGCGGTCCCGAGCCAGACGGCTGGAGAAGGCTTCATCGCCTCTTCGGGCCTTAATCCTGCGCCCACCATGAGGAGGCCGGTCCCTACGGCCGCTGCCCCCAATGTGTGCAGCCCGGTCATCACCGGCTCGTAGATGGGAATTCCGGCCATATTGATGGCGAGGCCAATGGCGGTGGACCAGATGAAGGGGTTGCGGAATACGACGTAAAAGGTCTGTGGAATGGTGAGTTTGGCGCCATGGGCGTTTTGCGCCACTACCATGACGGCGGTGAAATTGGCCAGCGGCACCAGCGCACCCATGACCACCGCCACCAGGGCAACACCGGTATCGCCGTAGAGCTTGGCCAGGATTGGAAGTGCAATAAAGCCGTTCCAGCGTGTGGCGTTCTGGAAAATCGAGGAAAACGAGGGGCCGTTCACGTCCAGCAGCCGCATGATCCGGGACCGCGCCAGAAGCAGGCCCATGGCCATGGTCAGAAACGCGCCGATCATCGTGAGCGTAATCCCGGTCAGCGGCAGCGAGCGCAGGTCGGCGCGGATCATGGTTTCGGAGAGGAGGGCCGGGAAGAACACCCAATAACCCAGCAATTCGACGCCGCGCCACATGTCCTCAGGCACGATGTGCCGCCAGCGAAGGACAAAGCCCAGCACGATCAGGGCGAAAATGGGCAGAAGGCTCTCGAACGCGGCAATCATCTGAGCGAATCCAGGGCGGCCTGCAAAATCCAGGCGGCGGCCAGCTTGTCGATATGGTCGGCCCGCTTGGCCCTGCTGGCGTCGGCGGCGATCATGGCGCGTTCCACCGCGGCGGTCGACAGGCGTTCGTCCCAGTAGACGACGGGCACGTCGGTCAATTTTGCCAGATTGCGGGCGAAGGCGCGGGTCGATTGTACCCTTGGCCCTTCCGTTCCATCCATGTTCAGGGGCAAGCCTAAGACCATAAGCCCGGCTTTTTCCCGCTTCAGAATGGCAATCAGCTCTGCGGCATCCTGGGTGAATTTCTTG
>JANMMJ010000025.1:0-20492 GCA_031373255.1 Hyphomicrobiales bacterium | reverse complement strand
CAAGGTGAAACCCGCTCCGGTCCGTCCAATGCCCAGGGGGCTTGTGCTCGCCGGAAATGGCGGCGGACAGATCGCGTTTCAGTTGTTCGACACGCGCCAGCGGTTCAGCCACCACAGCCGGAGGCGTGTTTCCGCTACGGTTGTTCCCCGCATTCACGTCTTTGCCGACAGTCCGCTCATCCCGTTGTTCCAGCCCCGGCGGCGGGTTGAGAGCCCTATCCTCCCGGAGCCGGATGACTCTGTCGACGCTACGCGCCTCGGCCGCCGTCTCGCCGCAGTCAGGATGGCGCTCGACAACCTGCCGCAACAAGCCAGGCGTCTGGCGCGCTGGAAAGCCCGGCGCGGCCGGATGCAGAAACCCACGTTCTTGTCGCCGTTCCGCCCCGGTCCGCCGCCCGGCCATCGCAAGCAGCCTCGAGAGGAAATCGACTTCGTGCTGCGCGAGTGCCATGGGCTGGCCCGCGACGCACTACACGAAGACACATCCTGATCACATCCTACCATCGAAGAGGAAGCGGGTTCGCGGCTGATGCCGTGAAGCTGCATTGCGCTGTAAAGTGATGCGCTACATTGCCCTCCGCGCATTGATCACCGCTGGGCTTTTCACGGTCAATGCAGGTGCCGCCCTGGCCCATGGTGCGGAGCGCGGCTTTGTGATGCTGCTGCCCACCGGCCACTTTATCCTGGGCGGGGCACTTGCTGTTGCCGCGTCCTGCCTGATTGTCTTCGCCATGCCAGGCAATGGTTTCCTTCGAACCTACTCGATGCATGTCCGGCTCGGCTCCATCCCAGAAAGAATTGCCGTCATCACCAGTGTTTGCAGCGCTGTGCTGCTGGCGGCTCTCATCCATGCTGGCTTCCATGGATCGCGCGATCCACTTGCCAATCCGCTGCCTCTCACGATCTGGACATTATGGTGGGTCATCGTCGTGATCCTGCATATGGGATTTGGTCACCTGTGGGCATTTCTCAATCCCTTTACCGGTCCCTATACGGTCCTCAACAGGTTCACTGGCGGATGGCTGTCCAGACATCCTCTCCCCCGGCCGCCGAAGTACATTGCCTATGCGCCGGCATTCTTTCTGTTCCTGCTGTTTGCGTGGTTTCAGCTTGTGACGCCCGCACCCGACGACCCGCAGAAGCTTGCGGTTGTGGTTCTAGCCTATGCGATCTTTACATTCGGGGCTGTGTGCATGTTTGGTCCCGCTGTCTGGCTTGGTGAGAACGATCCGTTTGCCGTGTTCTTCAGGTTGATCGCAGCAGCATCGCCATTGCAGATCAAAAACTCAGAAGACCCGAATTCGCGATTTCAATTGTCGCTGGCAGTTCCCGGTGCCGGGCTTGCGGATCAGCCTGCCTTGCCGCCGTGGGGCGCGATGTTTGTTTTGCTCACGCTCAGTTCCGTCTCGTTTGACGGCTTCTCGAACACCTTTTTTTGGCTGGCGATGGGGAACATCAACCCCCTGGACTTCCCGGGCCGGACCGCGCTGATTGCATTCAATACACTGGGCCTGGTTGAATCCTTCGCTGCACTGAGCGTGCTGTTCATCGGAACGGTGCTTCTTGGATGGACAATGGCGCAGCGGCCCGGTCCGCTCTGGACAATTCTTGGCTCACTGGTTTTTTCGCTGATCCCGATCTCGATGGCCTTTCACATCGCCCACTACCTGACCGATATCCTGGTCAACGGGCAGTACGTCCTGCTTGCCATGAACGACCCCTTATTCATCGGCTGGGACCTTCTGGGATTTGCAGACTATCACGTGACCACTTCGTTCCTGAATACGGCCGGCGGGGCCAAGGCGATTTATTTCGTGCAGACCTCGACAATTGTTGCTGGTCACATCGCAGGTGTCGCCGTTGCCCATTTGCTTCTGTTGAAAATGGGATTTTCGGGGCCAAAATTATTCGCCATTGAAGGGCCGCTGGCCGCGCTGATGATTGCCTACACGGCCTTTGGCCTGTGGACGCTGTCAACTCCAAGCATTGGCTGATTCAATCGTTATCCGAGAGACCCGCGCCAGCGCCTGCAAGCCGCGATGATTCCGTCGATGGCGCATAAGTCAGAAAGGCCAGGGCTTCGAGTTGTTCGAGCGTTGTTGCATCAATCTCTTGGGCTTCCAACACTGTTGTGGGGCCTTGCCACGCTCCGGTTTCCTGGCAAATCCGGACAGCTGCGCGTGCTGCCGTCTGCGGAATTTCGCCATCGATGACAAATGATTCCGCTGGCGAGGCGAGAACACTGGCAATTTCAAAATCCAGCAAAAGATCATGGCCATTGAGAGCGGCGGCCCGGCTCAGGAACGGCACCAGCAAGAGTGGTTCAAGGACATCGTGAAGCGTTATTTCGCCACTGTCGGTTATCAGGCGCGCGTGGTCAGAGATTGAAGCGCCAGCGGAGATCGAATTCAGGCATTTTCCGTTCGAAATCCAGCGTCCACCTGCAGAATCGATGCCGCCAAGCGACGATGCAAAATCCGCCGATTGGAGCATCCGCGCGAGGGCCGGTGCGCCTTGTAGCTGGTGTGTGGTCAGCCAGCGCACTGCTTTTCCTGCCTCCTCCGCCAGGCCCCAACTTAAACCAGCACCACGTGCCGCCTTGCGGCACAGTGCTTCCAGTTCATTCAGCGAAAGAACAGCCATCACCCAGCGGAAAGCCTGGGATAGACCCAATCCTCGGCGGTGAGCGGTGTCAGATTTTCTGGCGTTGGCGCACCCCGGTACATGGCAATCCGTACCCACCGATCTGTCTTGGGATCAAAATGGGTGGCGCCGAAAAACGATAACTTGCAGCGCAGAAGGTCAATGGGGAAAAGCCCGTCGCCTACCGTATTGTCCCTGATTTCGGCATAGGGAAAGCGCTGCACGATCTGGGCGCGGCGCACGGCGTGACGATGTCCCGGTTCGGCCATCAGTAATTTTGCCACGGTGTCCTCGTCGGGCCATGTTGCGAGGCATTGCAACAAAGCCATCACGTCACGCGCCGTGCCAAGCGGCTGTTCGTAGCCGGCAATCACGGGCTCGCTCCTTTCGCCAAGCCGCGGTTCAAGTTTTTCCTGTGACGTGTACCAGATACGCGACTGGCTCGCCGGCTGCGAAAAATCAATGCTTGCCGCAAAATTGTAGTTTTCGCGTATCAGCTGCTTGAGTTCACGGAGCCGCATTGCGCCATTGATCGGAAACTGGGCCTGCTCATCGGCCTTCATGGTTTCAGCAAGGCTGTCGATCAACGCGCCATAAGGCTCCAGAATGAGGGAAAGTGCCGCCTCCTGCCCCTCCAGCGATAGCTCCTCGCCAGCCCAAACCGCCAGCACGTCCCAGGGAAAGGTGCTGGCCAGCGCTCCAGCCGCAACGTGCTGTTCGAGCCTGGCCAAATCGGTGCGCAGCGTATCGACAGCTATGGACTTCGCTGGATGATCCGTATGCCAGAGGTCTGCACTCAACCGCGCACGGCGCAAGCGATCACCAAAGATGGCGATCTCGGTCGCATAGGCTTGCCTCAGGCTGCGCACCCTCGCAATGGCCGTTTCCCGCGCCGTGATCCAGTTATTGATCAATACCGGATGATTGATCAGAAATGGCGCCATGCCCAGACCGGTGGAATTGCCCACACCCAGCGTTTCGCGCAAAGTTGTCGCGAACTTCACAGCCGTCGATGGGCTGTCGCACTGCGCAAGGTGCTCCACGATATCGAAGGTGAAAAGGCGGATGAGATAGACGGCGAGCATTTCCACCTGGAAAGGCCCGGCAAGCTCCGGCCGTTCACAGATCGACTCTCGATCAGCAGCGCCAAATTTTCCGGAGCCGTACACAGCCGTTGTGCGCATCAGGTAACCGACTGAATCCAATTCGCGGGCATCCGGCTGAATGCCTTCGCCGAGGCATCGGCGCACATAGTCGAACAACCGCACGGAGCGGTTGGCCCGGGCGAGTACCAATTCCCTTCCGGAAACCCGCCCTGCCTCCTGCCTCGGAACATTCAGCGCGAGCCGCGCTATGTCGCCTTCATCCGGAGTGCCATCAAACAGCGCAAATGTTGCATCCCACGCGGTGGCAATCACACGGTCGGAGCGCATCTCGTCCGGCAGATCATGGGCAAAGGCAACAAGGCTGTAGGTTCGCGCCGGGCCCATAACCGCATAGACCGCATGGCCCTCGCCAGTGCTGTCGATGTTCCATACAGGGCGAGAGAATTTCCAATTTTCGGATGCGAGGCGGCGCAGCAGAACGCGCATGAACGACAATCGCGACTGATGCATCGATCCCATCCGTGCCAGACGCATTACCGTTTCAGGTGAGCGAAGCGCAGTTCCGGGATCGTTCCCATTAACGTCCGAGTGTGTGTGCAACTCTCTCATTGCGCCTGCGGCCTGAAGCTGTTGCGATAAAAGCGGTGCCAGTTCTCGCCCAGGATAGCCGCCGTCTCCAGTTCCGAAAATCCAGCGGCCATGAGCCCCGCTTGAAGGTTCGCGAAATCGCGATTGTCACGAAACCAATGCGGCATGTCCGGAAAGCCGGGAGCCGATGCGCTGCCTTCGCCAAAGTCCACATTTTTGGTCCAACGCCCAGCCCGCATCCACTCGACGACACTGTCCGGCTGATCCTGGCAAAGGTCGGTGCCAATGCCCAATGCCTCGATGCCCATGGCTTCCGCCGTGCGCGCTATCATTTCACAGAAGCCCTGCAAGGTGCAGGCCGATCCATCTTTCAGGTGATGCGGATAGAGCGAGAAGCCAAGCATACCGCCACTCGTTGCCAGCTCTTTCAGAACCCGTGGAGACTTGTTGCGTCTGGCGGGATGCCATTCCGATGGATTGGCGTGGGTGATGGCAATCGGCCGCTGTGAATGCGCAATGGCTTCAAGCGTTGAGCGTTCCGAGGAGTGACTCATATCCACCACCAGCCCCACTCGGTTCATCTCGCGGATGACTTCCCTTCCCATGCGGGTCAAGCCGGTGTCTTCAGCCTCATAGCAGCCGGTGGCCAGCAGAGACTGGTTGTTGTAGCTCAGCAGCATGAAGCGCAGGCCGAGCGTGTGACAAACTTCGACCAGGCCAATGTCAGCTTCGATGGGCGAGGGATTCTGTGCGCCGAAGAAGATAGCAGTCCTGCCATCTGCGCGGGCTCGCTCGACGTCCTCGGCCCAGCGGCCGTGGAAAATCAGGTCGCGGTGCAAATCGAACCGGCGGTTCCAGGCCTCAATATTGGCCACGGTCTCGCGGAAATCCTCGTGGTAGGCAATGGTCGCATGAACGGCATCGACCCCGCCCTGGCGCATCTGCTCGAAAATCTTTCGCGACCAGTTGGCATATTGAAGATTGTCAATGCGGACTGGCCGGGTCATCGGGATATCCCTGCCTCAAGCGTTCCAAAGGCGCCGTAGTCAAGTTTCACAATTGAGCCCGGCGCTATTGCCCCTGGTACAATGCAAGTCCCTGTCGTCACAATGTCACCTGCCTTCACGCCGCCAGCAAATTGTGCAACTTCATTGACCAGCCAGGTCAGCGCCGCGCGGGGGTCACCGAGGGCAGCTTTGCCGGAGCCCCGCGCCCGATGCTGTCCGTCAACATAGGCATCCACGCAATGCTCGGCCAGATCGATCTCTCGCCAATCGGCCGGCACGGCGTCTCCCACGACAAGCCAGCAAGCGCAGGCCGTGTCGGCGATCAGTTGTGGTGCTCCCACTTTGACGAAATCCTTGTAGCGGGAATCAGGTATCTCCATTGAAAGGTGAAGCGAGCCGACACTCTCCATCACCTCGTTGAGCACGTATTTCTGCGGGCGCGGCGGTAAATCCCTGGCAAGGCGAAAGGCAAATTCCGCCTCCGCGACACGCATCACGTTGTCGCCCAAAGGAACCCTCGAACCAGGCTGCAAGAGTTTCGATGAAAGGATACGGCCCGCAAGAGGTCCATCCACATTGATGTGTTTCTGGCCTGCTTCGCTGGTTGCGGCGATCTTCCAGCCGGCCACGGCCTGACCGGAGAATTGAGCAAGTGCTGCAGCAATTGCGTAGCCCTGCGCACGATCAGCCGGGCGGCAATGCACTGGCAACGCATCAATACGGCTTTGGGACTGCCAGTTGCGCCACAGGATTTCCGCGGCTTGCGTTACTTGTGTACTATTCAAGTCTGGGACCTGCCTATTTCAAGCAAGCTTCTGCTTGAGAGAATTAAAGGCTGATTGGAAAACACCGTTGCTGATGAAATCGACAAGCCCCGCATCCTTGTCGGGGGCTGCATCGAAAACCGCGGTCCAGCTTGCCAAGGTCCGGTTGCCATCGGTAACTGGTAAAAGCGAGAGGGTCGCCTCGTAGTTCTCCACGCCCATCGGGCTTTCCAGTATGGAATAGGTGCAGCTCATGGTTTTGTCCGAAAGCGCCAGCAGCCGCTCACGAATGCGGCCACCGTCCTTCAAGGTAAAATCCCGCACACAGCCAACCTTGTCGGATGGCAAGCCGCCTTCAATCTGGCTGTGCGCCACAAATGGTGTCCAGGTTGCAAGGCCGTTGAAGTCACGGATGGTAGCCCAAACCTTCTCGGCTGGCGCATCAATAACACTCGTGACGTAGACTTTTCCCATTTCTGCTTTCCTGTTTTATGACGTGATTTCGCGAAAGGCTGCCAGAACTGCGGCAACAAATGTATCATCATTGATCCCGGCATCGATGCGCGCGATACTGCGATTGGCAGTCTGCTGCACGGTCTCCTCGATTGCAGTGAACAATGCCTCGTCGGCAACCGGGTCGTGGAAAGGCTTGCCCGGCGCATCGAGCAACGATACGCCTCGTTCGGGCAGCAGGAAGCACACTGGCCCTTGCATCAGATTGATGCGCTCGCCGATCCAGCGGCCCATGGCGCGGTTTTCATCGGGGGTGGTGCGCATCAGCGTGACGTTCGGATTGTGGACGACAAAAAGCCGGTCATTGAATTTTTCTGGAACGATGCCGCGCGGTCCGAAATTGACCATGTCGAGCGCCCCAACCGAGACCACACAAGGAATCTTGGTGCGGATCGCTGCGCCAAAACGATCCTGATCGGATGGAAAGATTCCACCCACCACCATGTCCGCGACTTCCGTCGTGGTGATATCGATCATGGCGAAGAGGAGGCCTGAATCGGCGAGTTTCTCCATGGATCTGCCGCCGGTACCAGTGGCATGAAATACGAGGCAGTCGTACTCGGGCTCCAGCGCCTTGATCAGCCCCTGCACGCAAGGCGTGGTGACACCGAACATGGTCAGGCCAATTGCAGGACGCGATTTGATGCTCTGCTCATCCCTCACAATGGAAGGCCTGGCAGCAATCATACCTGCGAGCGCGTGGGCCGCATTTCCAAGCACGCTACGGGTAATGGGATTGAGCCCCTGCACATCGGCCACTGCGTACATCATCATGATATCGGAGGGTCCAACATAATGGCCGACCTGGCCCGATGCCACGGTTGAGACCATTACTTTGGGAACACCTATCGGCAAGCGGCGCATGCCTGCTGTTGCAAGCGTGGTACCGCCGGACCCGCCCGCGGAAACAATGCCGGCAATGCCTTCCTGCCCGCCCATCCAGTGCGAAAATGCTTCCGCCATGGCGCTCACCGCCAGCCCACGATCTTCGCAAAAAACCGCTCCGCTGCCCTGGGGGTGCATTGCCGCAATTTCAGCGGGCTTCACCTCAGCCGTGGATGCATAGCTGGATGTCGACAGATCGACCGTCCGGCACGGGATGCCCAAAGCCAGCAACCGGTCGCGCATGTATGAAAGCTCAGGCCCCTTGGTATCGAAAGTGCCGGCAACGAGTGCCGCGCCCGGCCCGCGGCCCGCTCGTTGTCCTTCGAAAATACCTGCCGGCTGGTCAGACATGTGTCGGCTCCCTGACTGCATAGAACACCTGATCGCGATCCACAGGCAAGGCTCAGCTATGTGCAGCCAAGGACAGAAGCTCACGCGCCTCAGCGGGTGAAGCGGGATGACGGCCAAATTCACCGCACAGTGCAGCAAGGCGCTTCACCAATGCTGCGTTGGAGGGTGCGAGCGTAGACTTGTCCCAGCGTACATTATCTTCAAGACCGGTTCGGCAATGACCGCCCAACTCAAGACACCAACGATTGACTTCAAACTGGTGCTGACCAATTCCGGCGGCAGTCCACGTCGCTTCAGGCATCAGGCGTCCCAACTCGGCGACTTCAAAGTCCAGAACCTGGCGGATGGCCGGCATGGCATTCTTCACGCCGAAAACAAACTGCACGTGCAGCGGGCTTACCAGAATGCCCTCCTCTGCCAATCGTACCGCCTGGTACAGCATCGAAACGTCGAAAACCTCGATCTCCGGCTTGATGCCGAACTCGCGCATCAATGCAGCAAGCTCCTTAATGAGCGGCGGCGGGTTCTCATAGATGATTGACGGGAAGTTGCACGAACCTGTGGCGAGTGAGGCCATATCGGGGCGATGATGCAGCATTCCGCCCCGCTCCGCTCCCTTCCCCGACCGGCCGCCAGTCGAGAACTGTACAATCATGCCGGGACAGTGCTTGCGCAGGCCTTCCTGCAATCTTGCGAAGCGGTCCGGATCGGAGGTGGGTGTTTCATCGTCGTTGCGGACGTGGACGTGGGCAATCGCCGCACCCTGCTCAAAGGCCTCGTGGGTCGATTCAACCTGTTCGGCGACAGTGATCGGCACAGCCGGATTGTCCTTCTTGCGGGGAACCGAACCGGTAATGGCGACAGTGATGATGCAGGGTTTTGTCATGGCTCAAAAAGGCGGTATCGTTGTTGCTCACCTCTGCTAGTGAATTGCACAGAGTGGGGCACACGGCAAACACATCATGACAGCGTTGCAACGCCTGCATCATCAGCGGTCGCAAGGAGAAATGCTTATCGAGGTCGGGCCACGAGGGCTCGTGCGCATGCGCGAGGCGGGTGCTGCAAAGGTGCGCTTTCCGATGGGCGGAGAACATGCCATCCTGATCAACACTGGCGGTGGCCTGGCGGGCGGCGACGAATTCCACTATCGCATCACAGCCGCAGACAACGCGCGCATCACGCTCACAACACAAGCGGCCGAAAGGGTCTATCGCACGCTGGGTCCGCCTGCCACGGTCAGGACAACGCTCGAGGTGGCAAAGGGCGCGCGCCTCATGTGGCTCCCCAACGAACTCATCCTCTATGACGGCGCTTCACTGGCACGCGAATTCCATGCCGATGTTGCGGCCTCCGCGTCACTTCTTTCAGTGGAAATGGCGGTGTTCGGCAGAACCGCGATGGGCGAGACCGTCAATTCGATCCTGTTCAAGGACAAGTGGCGCATCAGGCGGGATGGCAAGCTTGTCTTCGCTGACGATGTTCACGTTGAAGGCCGGCTTCCTTCGTCTTCAGCAACCCTGAGCGGTGCCGGGGCAATGGCAACCGTCATGCTGATTTCCGAAGATGCCGAGGCACATCTGGAGCGATTCAGGGCCGCTATGGCCGGCATAGGTGGCGCCAGCGCGTGGAATGGCAAGCTGGTTGCAAGGTTCCTCGCGAGAGACGGGTTTGAACTGCGAAGAGCCTTGATTCCGGCACTTGCCACATTGGTTGGCGAGGCTGGCATGCCTAAAGTTTGGTCAATGTGAGGGGATTTCATGCAGTTGACACCACGCGAGAAGGACAAACTCCTCATCTCCATGGCGGCGATAGTGGCGCGGCGCCGGCTCGAGCGAGGCGTCAAACTGAACTATCCGGAAGCTATTGCGCTGATCAGCGATTTCGTCGTCGAGGGTGCGCGTGACGGCCGCAGCGTGGCCGACCTCATGGAACAAGCGGCGCATGTCGTCACCCGCACCCAGGTGATGGAGGGCATTGCCGAGATGATCCATGATGTTCAGGTGGAAGCCACATTCCCAGACGGCACCAAGCTGGTGACCGTGCATCAACCCATCCGCTAACGAGGCATACGCATGATTCCGGGCGAAATCATCACCAAAGCCGGCGACCTTGAACTCAATGCGGGTGCCGCGCGCATCACACTGGAAGTCGCCAACACCGGCGACCGGCCCATTCAGGTCGGTTCACACTACCATTTTTTCGAAACCAACATCGCTCTCTCCTTTGACCGCGAAGCGGCGCGCGGCATGCGGCTCGATCTTCCCGCCGGCACGGCGGTCCGCTTTGAACCCGGGCAGCGGCGCGAGGTCACCCTCGTTCCCTATGGCGGCGCACGGCTGATCTACGGGTTCCAGGGAAAAGTGATGGGAGCGCTCTGATGGCCAGAATTTCACGCGCGACCTATGCCGCCATGTATGGCCCGACCGCCGGGGATAAGGTCAGACTGGCCGACACAGAACTCTTCATCGAAGTCGAGAAGGACCTCACAGTCTACGGTGAAGAAGTGAAATTTGGCGGCGGCAAGGTGATCCGCGACGGCATGGGGCAATCGCAGGCGACGCGGGCCGACGGCGCAATGGACACGGTCATCACCAACGCGCTGATCGTCGATCACTGGGGCATCATCAAGGCTGACGTGGGACTACGCGAAGGCCGGATCACCAAGATCGGAAAGGCCGGCAATCCCAATACGCAATCGGGAGTCGACATAATTATCGGCCCAAGCACCGAGATCATTGCCGGCGAAGGCCGCATCCTCACGGCTGGCGGTTTTGACAGCCACATCCATTTCATCGCGCCCCAGCAGATCGAGGAATCGCTTTACTCCGGGATGACCACGATGCTCGGCGGCGGCACCGGACCGGCGCACGGCACTTTGGCCACGACCTGCACTGGCGCCTGGCATCTCGAGCGCATGATCGAAGCAGCGGACGCCTTCGCGATGAATCTTGGATTCATGGGAAAGGGCAATGCCTCGTTGCCCAAGCCCCTTGAGGAAATGATCGTGGCCGGCGCCTGTGGTCTCAAGCTGCATGAAGACTGGGGCACGACGCCTGCGGCCATCGACAATTGCCTGCGCGTGGCCGATGAACACGACGTGCAGGTGGCGATCCACACCGATACCCTGAACGAGTCGGGTTTTGTCGAAGCCACCATCGCCGCTTTCAAGGGCCGTACCATTCACACCTTTCACACCGAAGGTGCTGGCGGCGGCCATGCGCCCGACATCATCAAGGTGGCAAGCCTGCCGCATGTTCTCCCCTCCTCCACAAACCCGACACGGCCCTATACGATCAACACGGTGGCCGAGCATCTCGACATGCTGATGGTCTGCCATCACCTGAGTCCGCGTATCCCGGAAGACATTGCATTTGCCGAAAGCCGCATCCGCAAGGAGACGATTGCGGCGGAAGACATTCTTCACGACATGGGCGTGTTCTCGATGATTTCGTCCGACAGCCAGGCGATGGGGCGGGTGGGCGAGGTGATCATCCGGTGCTGGCAGACAGCACACAAGATGAAAGTGCAGCGGGGGCGGCTCTCCGAAGAGATGGGCGAAAACGACAATTTTCGCGTCAAGCGCTACCTCGCCAAATACACGATCAACCCGGCCATCGCACACGGGCTTTCGCATGAGGTTGGCTCCATCGAAGTCGGCAAGCGGGCCGACCTGGTGCTGTGGAGTCCGGCGTTTTTCGGCGTAAAGCCCGATTTCGTCCTGCTTGGCGGATCGATTGCCGCCGCACCCATGGGCGATCCCAATGCGTCTATTCCGACACCGCAGCCCGTGCATTATCGCCCGATGTTCGCAAGTTTCGGCAAGCTTCGCACCACTTCCTCGGTGGTCTTTGTCTCGCAAGCCGCTGCCGAAAATGGACTTGGCAAGCGGCTCGGAACGGCCAAGGCCATGGTCCCGGTCAGGAATACGCGAGGCGGTATCTCGAAGACGTCGATGATTCACAATGGCGCCATGCCGACCATCGACGTCAATCCCGAGACCTACGAGGTGCGGGCCGACGGCGAACTTCTCACCTGCGATCCGGCCAAGGAGCTGCCCATGGCGCAGCGGTATTTCCTGTATTGACCATGACCTCAAGAGTGCGGGCAACGTCATTCATCCGGGCAGGGCTCCACTCAGCCAAGGCAGTCGATACGCTCATTCTCGAAGCGCAGGACCGGCACATCCGCCGCAAACTCCTGAATTGCCGGGGTGGCACCGAAGCCCTGGTCGACTTTGAAAAGCCGGTGGTGCTTGAACATGGCGACATCCTGCTTCTCGAAGATGGCAGTGCCATTGCCATTGTCGCTGCCGAAGAGCCGCTGATGGAAATTCGGGGCCGTGACAGCCTGCATCTGACGCAATTGGCCTGGCACATCGGCAATCGGCATCTGGAAGCGCAGATCGAAGCGGGCCGCATCCTGTTGAGGCGCGATCATGTCATCGCCCACATGCTGGAACACCAGGGCGCCACGGTAAGAGATATAAGCGAAAAATTTTCGCCCGAGCATGGCGCCTATCATGGCCATGGTCATGCCCATGAGGATTGAGTCCAAGCAGCTCCTGCTGCTGCTATCCTGGATGTCGCCAAGCTTTCCAACTGGCAGCTTCGCCTACAGTCATGGTCTCGAATGGGCCATTGAGGACGGCACTGTTGCGAATGCTGCCCAACTCAAGGACTGGATTAGCGACGTCATAATGCATGGTTCGGGCTGGAACGATGCCGTCATGTTCGCGAATTGCTGGAGCGAAGACGCATCTTCCTTGAATGAACTGGCTCTTGCGTACGCAGCCTCGCGCGAACGCTGGCTGGAGACCACGCAGTTGGGCAGCGCATTCCAGATTGCTGCGTCAGTCTTTTCGTCATCAGTACCGCGGCAGGATTTGATCGCCTATCCGGTTGCAGCCGGTCTGGCCTGCTCGGGCACAGGCATCGACAGGATCCACGGCCTGCTGGCGTTCCTGCAGGGTTTCGTCAACAGTCTCGTGTCCGTTGCCGTGCGGCTGGTGCCGCTGGGCCAGACGCAGGGCCTCGAAACCATCCGCGATCTGATGCCACTTGTTTCAGAGACGGCGCACCGGGCGGCCAATTCCACGCTTGATGACCTTGGCAGTGCTACAATCGCTTCCGATATCGCATCAATGAGACATGAAACGCTTTATTCCCGGGTGTTCCGCACATGAAGAATGGACCGCTTCGCGTCGGCATCGGCGGTCCCGTCGGCTCCGGCAAGACCACGCTGGCTGAAAAGCTGTGCAAGGCCATGCGGGAGAAATACTCCGTCGCCGTCATCACCAACGACATCTACACCAAGGAGGATGCGCTCATTCTCAACCGGCTCCAGGCGCTGCCGGAGGAGCGCATCATGGGCGTCGAAACGGGCGGTTGTCCGCACACTGCGATCCGCGAGGATGCCTCGATCAATCTTGCCGCGGTCGATGAGATGACCAGGCGCATACCCGATCTTCAGGTGATCTTCATCGAGTCCGGCGGCGACAATCTTGCCGCGACGTTTTCACCCGACCTCGCCGATCTCACCATCTATGTGATCAGCGTTTGCCAGGGCGAGAAAATCCCGCGCAAGGGCGGGCCTGCCATTACCCGGTCCGATCTCCTGGTCATCAACAAGGCCGATCTTGCGCCGCATGTCATGGCCGATCTCGGAATCATGGAAGACGACACCCGGCGGGTGCGTGGCGACAGGCCCTATGTCTTCACCGACCTGTTGCGGCAGAAGGGGCTGGCAGAAGTCGTTGCTTTCATCGAGCGGAATGGCGGGTTGACGGTCTGAACTTCAGAATTTGCCGATGGCGTTGATGAAGACGCCCTGATCGTCATAAGTCAGATCACGCAGATCGTCGGAGAAGACGCCGAAATTGTAGCCAAGCCCGATCTTGAAATTCTCGCCAACATGGCGATAGACCGCGGCGAGCGCACCCCAGTCGGCGGTCTCACTTTCAGTGGCGTAGAGCACACGGCCTTCCAGCAAAATGTCCCAGTTGTTAACGACATGCAGGTCGGCCCGCACAATGCCGAGATGCGCCGAGCCATCGGCCCATGATCCGCCGGAGCGATCCTTGGTTTCTCCGATACGGAAGCCGTATTTGCCGCCGATGGTCAGGAGCCTGGTGAGGTCGTATGATACATCGGCAGAGAAGATGTGGCTTCTCTGGGCCGGGCCGAGCGTTGTCCCTTCCGCCGCCACCTGATCGGGACCGGGCAGGTCATAGAGGAATGTATAGCGGACCAACGCGTTGAGGCGATCATTGTCAGCCGGACGATAAGCAAAACCGACCGATCCTTCAACATAGTCGCCGTCAAGCAGCGTATCGCTGGTCGAGTCGGAGATGACGGCGTCGAGCGACGCGATAGCCTGCCAGTCGTCGGAAATCTTGACGTTCACTCCGCCGGCCAGAAGGAAACTGTTGCGGTCACGCGTGTCATCGTCGGAATCTTCAAAGCGCGCCTCGCCACGCAGCTTGCCGCTCAATCCATCGTCATCGCGATATCCCACGGCAAGCGAAACGGCTTTCCGATCAAAGTCGCTGTTCTTGATGCCTGTCGTGGTATCGACAGTATCGTCATAGATCGTGCCAACCTCGACGCCACCGCCCACGGTCCAGCGGGCATCCGGCGTATAGTCGACGCCATAGGTCTGGGTCAGCGATCTCCGCCGTCCAAACAGATCGTAATTGTCTTCGGCGCGGGCCGTCCATTGATCGTTGAAGCGATGCCGTGCACCGGCGACCACGGCCCCCATGTCGCTGCCCTGCAAGTCGTATGGATAATCGAACGCATCGGAGCGGTCGGGGTCGAGACGATAGCCCAGGTAATAATGATCGTCGGCATTGGGCGTGTAGTTCAATGCCGCCAGCCCGCCGATACCTGTCGAGCCATGCGATATTTCGCCCTCTACGCCGATCTTTTCGGTTATCTGCTTCTTGCCGCCGACACCGATGCGATTGGCCTTGCTGCGCCGGGAGGAACGGCTAACGGTCTTCTGGCCAAAGATATAGGCCTGGTTCAAGTCGTCCCAGCTATGGGTGAGGCGAAGGCCGACATCGGTGCGCGATCCCGTCCTGTCATCATCGAGATCGGGATCGCTGCGCCGCGAATGTTTCACGCCTGCCCCGATACTCCAGCGATCGTCGACTTTGTAGGTCGCCTCGCCGTTGGCTTCTCGATCGACTTTTCCACCGGCAATGCGTTCCTCGTCATAGGTGGCGCCGACGGACAGCTTGTCGGACAATTCCACCTTGGCAGCGCCGCCCCAGCGCCGTTCCGTATCGATCACGTCCTTGTCGAGCGAGGAGAAGCCGGACTCCAGGCGCTCATAGTAAGCACCGAGATCGCCCTTTACCTTGCCCTGGCTCAAATCCTCGAGGCCAGCCTTGCCTTCAACACGATAGGCCATGGCGCGCTTGCTGGCAAAGCCCGCCGTGCCATTGTCAGTGATGGAAAGGCCACCATCGGCCGAGTATGTCTTGCCGAAACCCGGCCCTTTGGATTGTGCTATTTCAGCTTCGAGATAGGTTCTCTCGGAATGGCGCAACTGAATGTCGGCTCCGTACATCTTCTGGTCGGCAGGACCGGTCTTTTCATTAAGCCCGGTTACGCCAACGCGTACTTTCTCGCCCAGCCATTGCTCGGCACGGCCGCCGTAGACATAGCCGTTCACATCACCGGCGGCGGGCGTGTATTCATAATTCGCCACGAGATAGACATCGTTGCCCCCCAGCGCATCGTCGCGGACGATATCGCCTCCCGCCGTTGATGAGCTCAAGGGCCTTTGCAGGATGACAATGCCCTGGGAATAATCGATCTGGTAATCGAATCCGTAGCGGAGCGAGCGCCGTTCCAGGATCCTGCCGGTGACACGGTCACGAACTTCGACGGTAATGGTTTCGGAGCCGGAGGTGATGTCCTGGCGCTTCAGGAAATAGGCCGAGCCGCCCGTCCCCCGCAACACATCGCGTTGTGGCAGGGTGCCGGGCTGAGCGGCATAGACCTGCACCTCGCTTTTGCGTTCGCCGAATGATGTCGAACTCTCGGAGCGATAGACGGCACTGCCGCCATAGAGGGCGCGTTCGCTGCGCAGGTATTCAGTATTCCCGATCTCCGCCTTGAAGTTCCCCCACATTACGTGGCTGTCGCCGCGTTCAAGCCGGACATAGAACTTGCCGCGCGTCGGGGCGTCTTCGATCAGTGTCGAGTCGTCGCCGTAGATCGGATAATAGTCGTCTGGGTCGAGGCGGCGCAGCAGCTGGCGCGGGTCCTTGGAATCCAGTCCCTTGAAGACGTTTTCAAGATCGTCCTCGCCGGTATCGGCCGCAGCGGTGACCAGGTAACGGCCCTTGATCTTGCCCTTGAGATAGAAGGCGGCGCGGCCCTTGGTGTAAACCTTGTCGAATTCGCCCGGCTTCACGTCCTCGATATGGTTTTGCCCTGCCTTGTAGCCCACCGTCAGATCGGCGAGAGCCACATAAAACCAGTCGCTGGTTGGGATGTTTATGGCCCGGTTGAAGGTCAGCCCCTTGCCACCTTCCTGGTCGACGGCCACATCGACCGCGTGATCGCCGGGCGGCAGGATGCGCTGCATGACGAATGATCCGTCGGGATCGACCGGCACGGGATCGCCCAGCGCAGTCACCCTGCTGCCTCCCGGGATGTTGCGGCCAAAAACCGTTACCGCGCCACCATAGACTGGAATGTTTCGCAAGGCCGTGCGGTCTTCGCCATAGCCAGGTGCTACCGCTTCATTCTGGCTTTCGGTGTGCGACAGTTCCGCCGTCTTGAGGATGACGGAGAGAGGCGCTGTTTCGTCAAACCTTCCGTCCTTATCATAGACACGGAGAACATAACTCATAGTGTCCGGCGATTGCTCTGGGACTGTCCAGGTCGCGGCACCAAGCGGGGTAACGGGAACCGTGACGAAGGGAACCCCCTCGCGCTCCTTTCCTTCTTCAAAGATCCGCAGCTCGGCGCGCTCGATCCAGGCCGGATAGTTCCAGCTGCCAAGGAAATTTACAGTCTCGCCACGTTGAAAGACACGGCGGATCGGGACAGTCGAGACATTGAGCAGCGGTTTGACGTCGAGACCATCGAACTTCACCTGGATGTCGGCATTTTCAAGCGCCAGATCGGTCTTGCGCTGCTGATCGACAGGCTTGGAATTGCCAACGAGAGGTTCGCCATCAACCGAGATGGAAAATGCGATGTCACCAGCGTCCGATGGAGCTTCCGCCGCGGTGCTCGCGCCATTGGCAACCGTTCTGGCGGTCGCATCGTCAAGCACGCTGCCCCTGATCTGAGGCGCGCAGTTCGTTGACGTGCAATCCTCAGCCCGCGACTGGCTCGATCCAAAGAATGCCAACAATCCCACGAACGACACGGTGAACGCCAGGCGCTGCGCCATCATTCGCCGCTGACCGGCTTTTCTTGCTGAGTTCTTGTGAGGGTGCTTCATCGGATTGGTCTCATTCCTGTCCGACGACGCGGGTTTCAATTGGCAAGGCATACCTGCCGGAGCGCTTTGCCCAGCGATCGGCAATGACCTTCTGCAACACGGCGATGCGCTTGTTGGCGGCCTCCTTGCCGTCCGCGCCGATGAAGTAGACAAGGCGCAATGTCGAGGGCTCCTTGTCCAGAACGGCGATGAGCTTGTCGACACCCGCAGCCCAAGCCTTGTTGAGCTTGGTCGAGCCTTGCACAAAAACCTGATCCTTGACGTCGAGGCGGACCACGCGGGTCGCGGCAGCGCCGAAGTTCAGCTTGGTCATCTTGCCGCGCGTCAGCCGAACAACGCGCGGATTTTCAGTGGTCACGCGATAGCCCGTCGGCAGGGTGCGCACATCCAGCTTCATGATGAAGTTCGAGCCGATATCCTCATCGGGAATATCGGCACAGGCGACGTGGAAGCGTCCCTTCTTGTCGGTCAGCACCAGCAGGCCCTTGACGGTTGCCACCCGCACGCCGGGAAGACCCGGCTCGCCGTCATCCTGGTAGCCATTGCGGTTCTTGTCGTCGAAGACCTTGCCGATGATGTCGCCGCAATCGAAGACCGCATCAGGCACGATCTCGACGGTGGCCCGCGCCGAGGCAACCACGTTTCCGGCCAGGTCGAGCAGCTGCGCATTGTTGACGTAATTGCCGGGGCCCGCCGATGCCGTCGCCACGAGAAGCAGTTCAAGCCGCACCACTTCATTCAGGGGAACGAGATTGGCGAATGTCAGCGTCCTTCCGGCGATCACCGGCTTGACGGCCGCGCCGTTTACCCGGGCCGAACCCTTCACATAGGTGAAGCCTGCCGGCATCTGGTCGATGATGCTGACATTGCCGTTCGTCAGTTCGGTGGCTTCGATCACATAGGGAACGCGCTCGCCGCGATGGATGGTCGAAACCGTGGCGATCTTGGTGAAGTTGGCGCTGTCGGCGCCAATCGGATCGATGGCAATGTGATTGTTGAGAACATTCGGATCGCCGTTGTTGATCAGGAACGCCAGGAAATAGATGCCGGGGCCCGATGCCGGTGGCTGTCCGCTGGCTGAAATCTGGCACGGGCCGCCCGGCGTGGCGTCGCCTGGACATGTGCCGACATTGATGGCGCCCTGCTGGGGTGGAAGCAGCGTGGAGGGGCCGGCATTGTAACCGGCGGGATTGGTCAGGGTGATGCGGTATTCGGTTTGACCCACAGGGCAGCGCGCTGCCGCACCCGGCACCAGGTCAAAGCGATAGGCGCCATCTGCACCGGTCACCTGATTCTGCTGGCTCGGGTCGATCAGGCAGGCGCCTGGAAGGGGTGAGCCATTGCTCCCGGTTATGGTGACTGTCACCCCTGCCACGGGCTGGCGCGTCACCGAGTTGTAGACAATGCCGGACGGATCGATCGGCAGGTTCTGATCGTTCAGCGCCGTTCCGGGCCGCAGCGTGATGTTGGCAATGCCGCCCGCGACCTTGCCACCGGGATACCGGAACACCAGCCGGTAATCCCGCCCGGGCGATGCCGCAATCAGATAAAAGCCGTTGGCATCCGTCGTCGCGGTGCGCACCACATTGCCGGCGGCGTTGACCAGTTCGACAATGTATCCAGCACCGACGTCGCGGTCGCCCGCATCGAAAATGCCGTTGTCATTCAGGTCAAGGAAGACCGTGCCCGATACCGTGGCCCGCCTCGGCACATCCGTCGTCGTCTCGCCAGTGCCGGAGATCGAGCCGCCGTTCGGCGTCGCGGCGGTTGCCGTTGCCCGGTTGGTGAAGCTTCCGGCAGCGAGATCGGCCTGGACCAGGGTGTGAACCGCAGTGAATGTCGAAGTGTCGCTTGCACCGGGTGCCAGGCTGGCAATCGGGCCGCCTGAAACCGTGGCGGCGGGATCGCTGAGCGTCACATTGGTCAGTGTCACGTTTCCGCTATTGGTGACGGCGAATGTGTAATTGATGACATCGCCAGGAGACGGAATGCCATCTGCACCCCTGTCCAGCGTTCCTGTCTTGACCACGGTGATGCCGGGCAGCGGATTGATCGGAACAATGGTGCGATCGTTCGTCGTGTTGCCGTCGGTATCGTCGCCGTCATCGGAGATGTCGCTGATGACGGGACCGGTCGGGGGCATGCCCCTGCCCCTGGTTCGGTTGGCAATGCCTTCGTTGTCGACAGCTGCCTGGTTGACCACAAAAGTTGCGGAATAGCTCGCGATCTCACCGGCAATCAATGTTCCCGCCGGCGATCCCTGATCCGCCGAGACGAAGGCAGGACCGGATGTGAGTGTCAGCGCGTTGCCATTGAGATCGGTCAGCGTGTCGGTCAGCGTTACTGCGGTCAGCGGAACATTTCCGGTGTTGGCCACGGTAATCGTGAAGGTCACCGTGTCGCCCAGCGCCGCTGTCGTGCTCGTCGTGGTCTTGGTCACCTCGATGCCGGGGTTGTTGGCCGGGAAGGTCAGCGTTTCGGTATCCTGCGCCGTCACGGGAGGTCCGGTTGGCGGTGTGCCTGTCACCAGCGCGGTATTGGCATAGGTTCCCGCCGTGATATCCGTCGCGGTCAATGTGTGGCTGCCGGTGAATGTGGTGCTGTCGCTCACTCCCGGCGCAAGCGATGCAATCGGCCCACCGCTGATCGTGGCGCCCGGATCGGTGACCGTCACATTGGTCAAGGTGGCGCTGGCGGTGTTCTGGACAGTGAAGACGTAGGTGATGGTATCGCCAACATTGGCGAAGCCATCGCCGCCATCATTCAACGTTCCTGTTTTGATGAGGGCCAGAGCCGGCGACTGGATGATGACCGTCACATCCGCCGTATCGCAGTTGGCGGGATTGAGCGCCTCGCAGATCCGGTAGGTGACGGTGTAGGTCCCGGCCGGTGTCGCCGCCGGAATGGTCAGGGTGCCCGAGGCATTGATCGTGAGGCCGGTGATGCCGCCATTCGCAGTGATCGACGGGGTGACGGCGGCAGGCGCGAAGGCAGCGCCATTCAGCGTGTCGTTGGTATAGACAGTGGCTGTCGTGCCGCCCGAAAGGCCATTCACCGGACTCGCCGAGAAGTCGTCGTCATTGGCCACGATCGTCGCCGCATTGACCAGGATATCGACATCCGCCGTATCGCAGTTGGCGGGATTGAGCGCCTCGCAGATCCGGTAGGTG
>JANMMJ010000018.1:0-27898 GCA_031373255.1 Hyphomicrobiales bacterium | reverse complement strand
CGCGACACATATTCCAGATCATGCTCAATCAGGCAGAACGTCAGTTGCCGTTGCTGATTGAGCCATTTGATTTTTTCGGCAATCTTCGCCAGCAGTGTGCGGTTGATGCCCGCCCCGATCTCGTCAAGCAGAATAATTTTGGGCTGGCCCATCAACGCCCGCCCAAGTTCCAGAAGCTTTTTCTGCCCACCCGAGAGATTGCCGGCTTTTTCGTCAATGACCCGCTCAAGTTCGAGAAGCGAGATCGTCTCTTTTGCGAGACGATAGATTCCGTGCTCTTCCTCTTCAAAGGAGCCGCGCCGAAAAATCACATTGAAGACGTTGGCGCCGATCGGCGTCGCCGCCGCTGCCATGAGATTCTCCAGAACCGTCAGCCGCGAAAACTCGTGTGGAATCTGAAAGGTGCGGGCCAGGCCCTTGCGGTTGCGCTCATGCGGTTTGAGCCGCGTAATTTCGTCACCGTTCAGGAACACCCGGCCGGTGGTAGGATAGATCCGGCCCGCAATGATATTGAACAATGTTGTTTTGCCGGCCCCATTGGGGCCGATGAGGCCGGTAATGCGCTGGGACGGAATCTCGAAGCTCACGTCATCGACAGCCCTCAGGCCGCCGAAATTCATCGAAACATGATCGAGGGTAATCATTCAGGTAAAAGGCCCTCTCTAAAGGGCATTTCGCAAGGAAGACACCCCGAAGCCATCATCCATTGAACTAAGGCGGCTTCGGGGTTCATCAGGCATGCACCCCTCTATCAAGGTGCTTGGTTCTGTACTTGAGCTCTACTGGAACACCGCAGTCTGCTTGTACTTGTCGCCTTCGACGACGAACTTGCCGATATAGCCAAGCACATCGCCATTGCCATCAAAATCATAGGCGCCACCGGCGCCATCATAATCGATATCCTTGCCGGCCTTGAGCAGTTCCTTGGCCTTGGCCCATTCTCCAGGTCCGACCTTCTCGCCGGGAGCCGAAGCGACCTCGCGCAGGGCTGCGGAAATCTTGCTACGGTCAGCCGAACCGGCTTTTTCGACAGCGAGAAGCGCCAGGAATGTCGCATCATAGGTCTGGTCGACAAATGCCTTGTCTGCGCCTTCCTTGAATTCCGCGTTGAAAAGCTCGTGTAGCTTGGCTTGCGCCGGATTGTCGGCAGGCGATGTCGGCGAGGAAAAGAACGACGTCTTGAGCGCGTCTGCACCCACTTCCTTGATCAGGGCTTCATCACGAAGCCCGTCTGTGCCGATGAAGCGCGTGAACAGGCCGCCTTCGAGTGACTGCTTGACGATGGTAGAGCCCGAGTCACCGGCATAGGCGATCACCACCAGCGCCTCGGCACCACCCTTGGCGAGCGTCGCCAGTTCTGAGCGATAGGAGTTTTTCTTCTCTTCGTGCTTTTCGGCAGCAACAACTTCGCCACCTGCCGCCTTGTAGGCCTCAATGAACGTCGAGCCGATACCGACACCATAATCATTGTTCACATAGGTCACGGCGACCTTCTTGATGCCTTCTTCAAGCACGATCTTAGCCAGAACTGCACCTTGGTAGTTGTCAGAAGGAACGATGCGATAGAGCAGGTCGTTATCCTTGATGCCGGTCATGGCCGGCGATGTGGCCGTAGGCGAAATCTGCACGACTCCCGCCGGAATAGACGCCGCTTCTGCCGCGGCGATCGTTGTGCCCGACATCAGCGCGCCCATGATGATCGGCACGTTTTCAACATTGACAAGTTTCCCTGCAGCGTCGACTGCAGCTTGCGCCGCACCGGTGGTATCGCCATAAACGGCCACCGCCTTGCCATCGAGCAGCCCGCCCTGGTCGTTGACCTGCATGATGGCGAGATTTGCTGCATTCTGCAGCGGTGGAATGAAGCTGGCGATCGGGCCGGTGATATCCATGAGCAGCCCGATTTTCGTATCGGCGGCCCACGCGGCGCAAGAACTCATGAGTGTCGCTGCAACGATAGCGATAACTGACTTTTTCATACTGTCCCTCCCTAGGATTGAAACCGATGCTACTTGAGCCGCCCTCGGCCTGTCATCAGGAATCGCTCAAGCACGGCCAGCAGCAAGTCCGTTTCGGCAGGTGTGCCGATGCCGAGCCTGCTCCAGCCGGTGAAGCCGGGCTCACCAACGGGCCGCAGCCAGATGCCCTCCTCCGCCATGGCGGCATGCAGGAATTTGTCGAGTTGCCCGTCTGGAAACCGCGTCAGCAGGAAATTGCCAAGTCCCGGCAGGAAGTGCAGCCCAAGGCGTGTCAGGCCAGCAGCGAGTACGGTGCGCTGAAGGGCCGTCTGCGCCACAGACCAGGCAACGAAGTCGAGATCGCGCACCGCAGCTTCGGCCGCTGCCTGCGCCACCGCATTGACGCTCCCGACGCCCCGCAGGAGATTGAGCCCGGGGATCATCCATTCCGGCGCCAGCAGCCATCCGGCGCGAAGGGCCGCAAGCCCATGGGCCTTTGATAATGTGCGCGTGGCGATGACATTGTCATTCTCGGCAGCCATCCGTATCAGTGCCGCAAGGTCCTGTTCCGGCAAATATTCGCCATAGGCGAGATCGAGCACCAGCACCACGCGGTCTGGCAACAACCGGTGCAGCGCCTGCACCTCGTCCGCGCCGAGAACAAGGCCAGTGGGATTGTTCGGGATCGCCAGGAAAACCAGTTTGGTACTCTCCGCCACCGATGCAATCACTGCCGCGACGTCCGTCTGGAAGTCCTTCTCGGGCGCGCGCACCAGGCTGGCCCCGCATCGCGCAGCCACCAGGGCAAACTGGAAGAACCCCGATTGCGACATGATGATTTCATCGCCCGGCCTGGCAAACATCCTGCCAATGACGTCGAGCAATTCTTCCGAGCCGTTGCCGCAAACGAGCCGTCGGGGATCAAGCCCATGCACTTCCGCAATCGCTTGGCGCAATCCAGCGCTCGAAGGATCGGGATAGCGGTTTGGTGTTTCGAGCCTGTTTCGTGCGGCCGCAAGGGCCATGGGCGAAGCGCCGAACGGACTTTCGTTGATGGCAAGACTGATCAGGCGTTTTCCCGGGGGAGCGGTCGGCAGGGTGAACGCCGGCCGCGGCGGTGGATCGACATAGGCGAGCGGCCTCATTAAATCCTCAATCCCGCCTCGCGCATCAGCGGCAAAACCTCTGCGATGAAGTAAGGCAGCTCGTCCAGAAAGCTCACAAACGACACTGTCGTTCCGGCGAAGCCAGCCTCTTTCATCCGCACCATTTCCTCGACCAGGTGTCGCGGCGTCCCTATCAGCGGATAGGTCCCCGCACCACCGGCAAACCGCTTGGCATGCAGCCGGAAGGTTGCCTCGTCATGTGAGCCGGCAAACTTCTGCTTCTGCGTCATGTGATAGTCGACGGCACCCCGGTCGGCTTCAGTCACCGCATACCGCTCGTAATAGGCTTCCGCCTCATCCTGGCTTGGGCGGCAAACCACGTGGCATGTGGTGAAGACGCCAAGTGCCCGCCCAACCTTGGCGCCCCGCGCCTTGATGTCTTCGATATGCGCCCGCCCGCTGTCGATATCGGAGAACGTCGTGAACAGGAAATCGCTCGATTTGGCGGCGAAATCACGTCCGGGCGGCCCGAAAGCGGCATTGAGCGTAACCGGACGCGGCAATTGCACGGGTCTCGGTTTCCCCGAAACGCCCTTCAGTCTGTAGTAGGCGCCATTGTAGTCGAAGCGCGCCGGCTCATTGTAGATTTTGCAGATGATCTCATACCATTCGAGCGCCTGCGCATAGCGCTCGGTCTCGGTGTCGATCCCGAACATGGCAAATTCATCGGGATTCCACCCGGCCACGATATTGAGCCCTGCGCGGCCTTCGCTGACATTGTCGACCGTCGCCAGCGCCTTTGCCGCATAGACCGGATGGATCATCGGCACATGCACGGTCGAAAACACTCCGATCTTCTCAGTGATGGCGGCGATCGCGGCGGCAAAAGTGAACGTCTCGAACGAGTGCTCGCGCGAATTGGTTGTCCCCTCGAAGCCCTTCCAGCGCGCTATCGGCAGAAAAAATTCAATCCCGGCCCTGTCGGCAAGCTGGGCCACTTTCGCCACATCGCTCCATCGCGCCGCCCAGCGCTCCTTGACCGTCGTAAGCGTCAGTCCGCCATCCGCATTGGCGGAGAAGATGCCGAGCTTGAACGGGTTCGGCCCATTGATTGGGTGCGGCGTCATACCGAAACCGTCGCATAGGCAGGCCGCATCCAGATGTCCTCGCTTAGGATTGTCCTGAGTTTGGCTACAGCATTGAAGATATCCACATGCCTGATCACCAGCGGCGATACGCCGAAGCGGATCGCATCGGGCTTACGGAAGGACGAAACCACACCAGCGTCAATCAGCGCCTCGACGACCGATCCGGCTCCGGGAGACTTGAAGCTGACATTGCCGCCGCGTCGCACATGGTCGGCCGGCGATGTGACCGTCACACCAAATTCTCCACATTCCTGCTGAAGCAGGGCAATGAGGAGGTCGGTCAGTGACTTGTGCTTGTCCCAAAGTTGCGGCGGATCGATAAGTGGCCAGATGTCGAGCATCGCCGATGCAAGCTCATCTGCACCCACTTGCGGTGTCCCGGCCAGGAAGCGCTTGATGCCCTGATGTGGCGTGTAATCCCGCGTGAAACCGAAAATGTCGGCATGCCCCATCCACCCCGCAATTGCCGGCCATGCCGCATCGGCAAGCTCAGCCTTGGCATAGATGTAGGCCGGACCGCCCGGCCCGGAGCACAGATACTTGTAACCGCAGCCGATGGCGAAATCGGCATCGGCACCTTTCACATCGACCGGAACGGCTCCGGCCGAATGCGACAGATCCCACACGGTGAGAATGCCTTTGGAATGTGCGGCTGCCGTCACGCGGGCCATGTCCCAGCGCTCGCCTGACCGGTAATCGACATGGCTCAAGGCTGCGACGGCGACAGATTCATCCATCGCTTCAATGGCTTCTGATTCATCGTTAACGAACCGTAACGAAATTTTGCCGCCTGACGCGTGCACAATCCCTTGCAGAACATGCACATCCGTCGGGAAGTTGCCGTTCTGCGAAAGGATGATCCGCCGTTCAGGCAGCAAGGCAAGCGTGTGGCTCACCGCCTTGAATTGATTCACGGTTGTCGAGTCGCTCATGACGACGTCGCCTGGCCCGGCACCGATCATCGGTGCAATGGCATCACCCAGCAGCGACGGCATCTCCAGCCACTGCCTTTGGCTCCAGCCACGCCGCCGCAATGCCACCCAGTCATCGAGCAGGCCCATGGCTTTCTGCCGCGCCGCCTTGGGCATTGGCCCTACCGAATTGGCATCCATGAAGATGACTCCCTCGGGCAATTCGAACAACTCGCGGATCGCGGCGAGGGGATCGGCCTGGTCGAGTGTGAGGGCGTCCTGAAGCGTGAGGGCGGGCATCTCCCGACTAAATCACGCAAGCCCCAATCTTGCAATAACGAAACCTTCTTGCAAATTTGCAAGACGAGTTCATAATGCCGCTATGGCAAAAAACCGCGATATCAAGCTTGCTGCCGACATTGGCGGCACCTTCACTGACATCGTTCTGGAGCGTGGCAAGAGCCGCTGGAGCGGCAAGGTCCTCACCACCACCGCAGCCCCGGAGCTCGGCGTCATGGACGGCATCCGGCAGGTTCTGGCTGAGTCTGGTATCGCCCCCGCCGATGTGGGCGTATTCATTCACGGCACCACGCTTGCTACCAACGCCCTGATCGAGCGCAAAGGAGCCAGAACAGCTTTCATTACCACCGAAGGCTTCCGTGACCTTATCGAGCAGGGTTACGAAAAGCGCTTCGATCATTACGACCTGATGATTGACAGGCCAGCGCCGCTGGTTCCCCGCACCCGCCGTTACACCGTGCGGGAGCGGCTATCGGCGGAGGGCGAAATCCTCATCCCCCTTGACCTCGCCGGCCTCCAGAAACTTGCCGGCGAGTTGATAAGTCAGAAAGTTGAAGCTGTCGCCATCGGTTTCCTTCATGCCTATGCCCATGATGCGCATGAAAGGCAGGTGCGCGATGCCTTGAGCGCTGCACTTCCTCCGACCGTCACAATTTGCCTGTCGAGCGAAGTCGCCCCCGAGATTCGCGAATTCGAGCGCTTCTCCACCACTGTCGCCAACGCCTATGTCCGTCCTTTGATGGCGGGCTACCTGCACCGGCTCAAGGATGAGTTGCGCGACATGGGTCTCGCCTGTCCGTTTTTCCTGATGATGTCGGGCGGCGGGTTGACCACGCTTGAAACCGCCGCGCGCTTTCCCATCCGACTGGTGGAATCGGGGCCTGCAGGCGGCGCCATTCTGGCCAGTCAGATCGCCCAGGAATGCGGTCTGAAGGAAGTTCTGTCTTTCGATATGGGGGGCACCACCGCCAAGATTTGCCTCCTAACCGATGGCGAACCGGAGCGGGCCCGCAAATTTGAGATCGCCCGGGCCTATCGTGACATGAAGGGTTCCGGCCTTCCGGTGCGCATACCGGTGATCGAAATGGTCGAGATCGGGGCCGGCGGCGGCTCGATTGCCCGTGTCGACAAATTGGGCCGCATTACTGTGGGTCCGGATAGCGCCGGCTCGACGCCTGGTCCGGTCTGCTATGGCCGTGGCGGCACCGAGCCTGCCGTGACCGACGCCAATCTTGCGCTCGGCAAGATCGATCCCGCCTTTTTTGCCGGTGGCAAGATCGCTCTCGACGAAGCAGCGGCAAAACAGGCACTCAAGACGAGCATCGGCGACAAGCTTGGACTTGAGGATTTCTGGCCTGCTGCCGGCGTCACCGAAATCGTCGAGGAGAACATGGCCAATGCGGCGCGCGTTCATGCGATCGAACGCGGCAAGGATATTTCGTCCTCCACCATGATTGCCTTTGGCGGCGGCGCTCCGCTGCATGCCTGTTCGCTGGCAGAAAAAGTAGGCGTCAAATCCCTGATCGTGCCGCTGGGAGCTGGCGTTGGCTCGGCCATCGGTTTTCTTCGCGCCCCCATTGCATATGAAATCACCAAGAGTGCCGTGGTTAGTCTCGAATCCTTTGATGCGGATCGCGTCAACAAATTGCTGGGTCAGATGGGCATCGACGCTCGTGCCGTTGTTGAGCCCGCCCTGCAGGGCGCCAGGTCAACGGTGCAGATCATTGCCGATTGCCGCTATGTGGGTCAGGGCCATGAGATCCGCGTCAGCGTTCCGGTGCGAAATCTTGCCAAGGGCGATGGCGCAAAGCTCAAGGCTGAGTTCGAGAAGCTCTATGAACAGGTTTATGGCCTCCGCATTCCCAATCAGGATGCCGAAGCCATCACCTGGTCAGTAACGGTGGCATCAAAACCTCCAGCGCCAAAGCGCGCCGCAAGAATTGGTTCAAAACCGGCGCCAATCCCCAAGCGCAAGCGGCTGATCTACGATCCCGCCCTCGGCAGGAGAGTGCCGGTGCCCGTCTACTGGCGGTTTGACCTGGCGCCCGGTGCCGTCGTCAAGGGCCCGGCAATCATTGCCGAGGACGAGACATCGACCATCGTTGGCGCAAACTTCCGTGCACGGATCAACAGTCTGGGCTACATCGCCATGGAGAGTGTGAAGTCATGACAAAGTCTGCGCTCGCCGCAATTCGCACCCAGGTCATGTGGAACCGCCTGATCGCGGTTGTCGAGGAACAGGCCCAGTCGCTGCTCCGCACCGCATTCGGCACCATCACGCGTGAAGCCGGCGATCTCTCCGCCGGAGTCTATGATACCAGGGGACGCATGATTGCCCAGGCCATGACCGGCACGCCGGGGCACGTCAACACCATGGCAACAGCCGTGGGGCATTTCTTCCAGCATTTCCCCCAATCCACCATGAAGCCGGGCGACGTCTATCTGACCAATGACCCGTGGCTCGGCACGGGCCATCTCTTCGACTATGTCATGATGACGCCGGTATTTCTTAGCCGGAAGCTCGTGGCGTTCTTTGCTTCGACCTGTCACGTCATTGATGTGGGCGGCGTCGGCATGTCGGCCAAGGCTAATTCCTCGTTTGAGGAGGGAACCCTGATTCCGCATATGAGGGTCAGGAAGGAAGGCAGGTTGAACGAGGAATTGATGTCGATCATCCTCGCCAATTCGCGCAACCCCGTTGAGGTGAAGGGTGATATCCTTTCTCTGATCAGCGCCAATGATACAGGTGCGCGCCGCCTGATCAGCATGATGACCGAGTTCAGGTTGAAGGATATCGACAGCCTCGCAGCACATATTCTCGCCCAATCGGAGAAGGGCGCACGAGATGCCATCAGGGCCATGCCGGAAGGCGTTTGGTCATACGAAATGCCGCTCGACGGCTACGAAAGCGAAATCATCATCAAGGCAAAGCTCACGATTCGAAAGGGCCTGATCACCATTGATTTCTCCGGTTCGTCGCCTGCTTCGATCTACGGCATCAACAGCCCGCGCACCTATACCCACGCCTATTCCGTTTTTGGATTGAAGGCGGTGATTGCACCCCATGTGCCGAACAATATTGGCTCGCTTTCGGTCTTCGACCTTGTCACTGAGCCCCATACCTGTGTCGATCCGATCCGGCCTTCACCGGTCACTGCCCGCCACGTGATTGGCCAGATGCTGGCCGATGCGGTGTTTGGCTGTCTTGCACAGGCACTGCCTGGCAAGGTTCAGGCCGAAAGTGCCGGGTCGATCTGGATACTCGGATTGAACAGTGCCCATGGCCGCGTTCCGGCCCATGAAACGGCAAACGCAAAGTCCTTTGGCGTCATCAACATCGGTCTGGGCGGCATTGGCGGCAGGCCGGGCAAGGACGGCCTGGCTACGACCGCTTTTCCCTCAGGTGTTGGCACCATTCCGGTTGAAGTCACCGAAACCCAATGCCCGCTCTATTTCAAGCGTAAGGAATATCTGTGCGATTCTGGCGGGCCCGGCGAGTTCAGGGGCGGTCTCTCCCAGACGATTGAAATCGCCAATCGCGAAAGTGCACCATTCACCATTTCCGCCGCCACGTTTGACCGCATCCGCAATCCGGCAAAAGGCCGCGATGGCGGCAAGCCGGGCCGCCTTGGTCTTGCCCGCCTTGGCTCGGGCAGACTTCTTCCCGACAAGGGCATCCATGTGATTCCTTCAGGCGACAGCCTGGTTGTCGAGCTTCCGGGAGGTGGCGGCTTCGGCGATCCCAAACGCCGCGCGCGCGCGATGATTCAGGCTGACGTCGATGCCGGTGTCGTCTCGGGCGAGGCTGCGAGAACGGACTACGGCATTGAATGAAGCGCCTGCCCGCGCCGTGGAGGGCGAGCCCATCGGCCCGCGCCTGAAATCGCTGCGCAAGGCCAAGGGGCTATCTCTGCTGGAACTTGCGCGCGTGACCGGGGTTTCCGAGTCGACCCTTTCGCGCGTCGAGAATGGCCAGACGCTTGTGAGTGCCCATCACTTGTATCAGCTTTCAAAAACCCTCGGTGTCGACATCACGGCCTTCTTCGAGGAAGGCACGCGGCCCATTGCCAATGGCATTCGCAGCATTTGCCGGAATGGCGAGGGCAGTCCATTGTCCACCGCCCGCTACGATGCCCTGGTGCTCTGCACCGATCTCGCCAACAAGCAGATGCATCCCGCCATCGATACGGTAACGATCACATCGCTTGACGAAGCAGGCGGCTTCTCGCGCCATGAGGGTGAGGAATTTCTCCATGTTCTCGATGGCGCGCTGACATTCGCCACTGAGTTCTATGAGCCGCTCGTGCTCGGTCGAGGTGACAGCATCTATTTCGACAGCAACATGGGCCATGCTTACCTTTCGGCCGATGGCCAGCCCTGCCGCATCCTCGTCGTTGCCACCACGGAGAGACAGGCATGATCGGAAGTATTGCCCATCAGTCTTCGATCGTGATCGCCCGCGAAGCGGCAATCGTTTTTCAGTTGATGAGCGACCCGTCGCGACTCAATCGCTGGTCCTTCGGCACGTGGCAGACAGAAATCCTGGATGGCGGCCTGATACAGGGAACCAGCATATTCGATGGCGCTCGCATCCTCCTGCGGATTGACGCCGATCTGGCCCGCCTCTCGATCGATTACCATCTGGGACAGACTGCCGAAGCCCTCGTTCCGCGAATCAATGTGCGGATCGTGCCTGGCCCGAACCTTGGTCTTGAAGCGGCATCCTCGGTCTTGACCTTTCTCGCCTGGCGTTCTGCGGCGATGAGCGATGAGCGTTGGCACCGTCTGACGATCAGCCACGAATTTGAAGCCGTGCTGATCAAAAACCTGCTCGAGAACAACCTGGTCTGACCGTCATTTTCCTGTCAAATGCATGGCCCTTGATAAGCCCTGCCAATCACCTTAAATTGGCGGCGTTCATCCCGAGAGGATTGAGACTGCAGCCTGGATGCCGCACGTCACTGTTAAAGAGGAACCAACCCCTGCCTAGCCAAGTGAAAGCTGCTGCGCCCAAGCGCGCCGCAAAACCCCGCGTTGCGCGTATCCGCAACAAGGAAAACCCCCTTCTGAAGACCATTCGCAGCCAGTTGGAAGATGCCAAGGCCGAGGATATCGTCACCATTGACCTCGCCGGCAAATCCACCGTGGCTGACGGTATGATCGTGGCGACCGGCCGCTCCAACCGGCATGTCGGCGCAATTGCCGACCAGGTTGTGAGGAAACTCAAGGAAGCGGGCCACCGTGACCTTCGCATCGAAGGCCTGACCCAGGCAGACTGGGTCTTGGTCGATGCGGGCGATGTGGTCGTCCATATTTTCAGGCCCGAGGTTCGCGGATTTTACAATCTGGAGAAACTCTGGTCGGAACACGCGCCGGGCGAACGCCTCGCTTCCTGACCTTTACGTAAACATCAATGAAACTTCGCCTGTGTGCCATCGGCAGAATGAAGGCCGGGGCGGAAAAGGAATTGGCGGAAGATTATCTGAAACGCGCCCGCACCCTGGGCCGGCAGATTGGCCTGACCGGCATAGATGTGGTTGACGCTGCTGAAACCGTCCACGACCAGCCACATGTCAGGATTGCCCGGGATGCCGAGACGCTTCACGGCCTCTACCCTAAGGGCATCTTCGCAGTAGCCCTTGATGGCAAGGGAAAAACCCTTTCAACCGGACAATTGACCGAGTTCCTGCAGCGCCATCTGGACGGCGGAACCCTGCAAATCGCCTTCCTGATCGGCGGGCCTGACGGCCACGCCCCGGAAACCCTGAAATCCGCCGGTCTGGTGCTGTCCTTTGGTCCCATGACATGGCCCCACCGCCTCGTCCGCGTCATGCTCGCCGAGCAAATTTACCGGACAGTGACGATTATGGTTAATCATCCCTACCATCGGTCATGAGTCGCCATCTCAGGGCCCAATTTTGGCCGTGAGAAACCGCTAGATAGATTCTGATGATTTTTGGTGTGCGACGCACAGGTTTGTTTCTGAAATCGGCCATTTTGGCCGTTATTTTCGCCATAGGCGCCGCCTTCGCCAATGATGCTCATGAGCTTGGGGCCATCGAACAGCAGATCGGCACCTCCAGAACCCGCCAGAACGAGATTGTTGCCGAGATCGAGAGGATCAAGGACGAAGGCGAGGCGATCTCGCGCAAGCTGATCGTAACCGCCCAGTCGGTTCAGGCCCGGGAGGCACAGATCGATTCGGCGGAGCGGCGCATTGCCGCCCTTTCGGGCGAAGAACTGGAAATCAAGATCGAGCTGGCCTCCAAACAGGATGTTCTCTCCGAATTGCTCGCCGGACTGCAAAAGCTGGAGCAGAACCCGCCGCCTGCCCTCATCGTCGAACCGGGCGATATATTGGGGGCCTTGCGCGGCGCCATGATGTTTGGCTCCGTCGTGCCTGAATTGCGCGACGAAGCGGACAATCTCGCCATGAAACTGGGCCGCCTCGAAAATGTCCGGGCAAAGGCGCGCGCCGAACAGCAGAATCTGCGCGAAACCATTTCCAAACTGGCCGCCTCGCGCCATGAACTCGAGGAATTGCAACAGCGCAAGAAGGAACTGCTGACGGTTACATCCGGCCGTCTCAAGGACGAAAAAGCCCGCGCCAGGGAGCTTGCCGCCAAGGCCACATCCCTCAAGCAGTTGCTCGAATCGCTCTCCGCCGGCCAGGAGCGCCAACAGGCCGGTTCCGCCAAAAAGCAGCAGCAGGATGAGAACGCAGAAAAACTTCGCGAGGCATCGCTTCGAAAGCCCCGCCTTGCTTTCGCCGATTTGAAGGGGCATCTCGACTTTCCGGCCCAGGGCGAATTTGTCCGGAATTTTGGCGAGGATGATGGACTTGGCGGCAAGGTAAAGGGGCTCTTCATCGCCACCAGGGCAACGGCCCAGATCATCGCACCCGCCGATGGTCATATTGAGTTTGCCGGTCCTTTCCGCTCATATGGACAATTGGTCATACTCAATGCTGGCGGGGGCTATCTGGTTTTGCTAGCAGGTCTCGGAAAGACGAGTGCCGATATTGGCCAGTTCGTCCGGGCGGGCGAACCGGTGGGAATAATGGGGCAGTCGCCAGCTCCCGGAACTTTGACTGGCGACAGGCTTCAAGATTCTAGGCCGGTGCTTTATATAGAATTCAGAAAGAACGGCGAGACTATTGATTCCTCGCCATGGTGGATTGGCAGCTCAAGAGAGGCTCGTGGATAATGTCCAAAATGAATTTGCGTACAATAGGCTTGCTGGCTACGGGCGCGGTTGTCGGAGTAGGCGCCTGGCAGGCCTTTGATGCCGCCAGTGCGGCCTCCAATGCCGATACTTACAAGCAACTGAACCTTTTCGGCGACGTGTTTGACCGTATCCGCGGTGATTACGTCGAAGCCCCCGATGAGGAAAAGCTGATCGAAGCGGCCATCAGCGGCATGCTTGCCTCGCTCGATCCCCATTCGAGCTATATGAACGCCAAGCGTTTCGAGGAAATGCGGGTTCAGACGTCTGGCGAATTTGGTGGGCTCGGCATCGAAGTCACCATGGAAAATGGCGCGGTCAAGGTCGTAGCACCCATTGACGATACCCCGGCTGACAAGGCTGGCCTCATGTCCAATGACCTTATTACCCATCTCGATGGCGAACAGGTCCAGGGCCTGACCCTCAATGAAGCGGTCGACAAGATGCGCGGCAAGGTGAATACGCCGATCACGCTCACCATCCAGCGCGAAGGCAAGGAGCCGTTCGACGTCAAGCTGCTGCGCGACGTGATCCGCGTCCGCTCGGTGAAATACAATCTCGAAGGCGATGATATAGGCTATGTGCGCATCAGCTCCTTTACCGAGCAGACCCAGGAAGGTCTCGATGCGGCGATCACCGATATCGAAAAGCAGACGGGCCCCAAGCTCAAGGGCATCATCCTCGACCTGCGCAACAACCCCGGCGGCTTGCTCGACCAGGCCATCAGCGTATCCGATACCTTCCTCGAGCGCGGCGAAGTGGTTTCGACCCGGGGCCGCAATGCCGACGAGACCCAGCGCTACAATGCCCAGACCGGCGACGCCGCTGACGGCAAGCCTGTCATCATCCTTGTGAACGGCGGTTCGGCTTCGGCGTCGGAAATCGTCGCGGGCGCCCTGCAGGACCACAAGCGTGCCACCATCATCGGCACGCGGTCATTCGGCAAGGGCTCGGTGCAGACCATCATTCCGCTCGGCAGTGCCGGTGCCTTGCGCCTGACCACGGCGCGCTACTACACGCCTGCCGGCCGCTCCATTCAGGCCAAGGGCATCGATGCCGATATCGTCATCGAGCAGGAATTGCCGCCCGAGCTTCAGGGCAAGAATGTTTCGACCGAAGGTGAGGCTGGACTCAAAGGCCATCTGACCAATGAAACCGGCGGCGAGGAAGGCGGCGGTTCTTCGGCCTACGTGCCTGAGGACAAGGCCAAGGATCTGCAGTTGAAGGCCGCCCTTGATCTGCTGCACGGCATGAAGGTGGTCACCAATGTCAAGCCCAAGGAAGCCTCTCCGGCAGGCGGCAAGACCGAGCCAGATACCCAGGCCAACTGACAAGAGATCGTTCTGAAAAACAAAAGGCGGGCTCACGGGCCCGCCTTTATTCGTTTTGGGTAGCGCTGGAAATCAGACCAGCAATGTGCCGTCCGCGTAGTGAAGCGCCACGTCGAACCCAGTGATGCCCTCAAGTGTCACGACATGCACAATTCCGGCGGACCCGAAGTCGGCGAAAACCTGAGTGCTGCCAGCCACTTCGGCTACCGTCACCGCCGCCGTCACGCCGCCGCCGATATCGAGGCCAAAGCCCGAGAAATCAAGCACATCTCCGGCTGAATAGTCTTTGACCACATCGACGAACTTGTCGCTGCCGGTCTCGCCCGTCGCATCCTTGCGGCTGTTCCACACGAAGATATCTTCGCCACCGCCGCCGATCAGCACATCGCTGCCGCGGGCTCCGGAAAGAATATCGCCGCCGCCGCCGCCCGAAAGCGTGTTGCTGGCCTTGTCGCCGATCAACGTGTCAGCTGAAGCGGTTCCAGTCACATTTTCGACGCTGGTGATCTTGTCGTTCCCGGCACCGGTGGCGGTATGCGCCTCAAGGTCGACAGTCACGCCGAGAACATTTTCGGAGAAGTCGACGGTATCCTTGCCCGAACCGCCATCATAGACATCGTCACCGCTGCCGGCCACGATCACATCGTCGCCAGAGTCGCCCTTGACCTGGTCATTGCCGGCATCATCGCGCAGGGCATCATTGCCCTTGCCGCCGCTCAGCGTATCGTTGCCGTCGCCGCCGCTGACAACATCGTTGCCATCGCCTGTGGAAATGACGTCATTGCTTTCGTTGCCGGAAACCGTATCGCGGCCCGTGTCGCCCTTCAGGTTGTCGTTGCCGGCACCGCCTTGCACCACGTCGTCGCCTTTGCCGGCCGAAACCGTATCGTCGCCGTTGTTGCCTGAAACAGTGTCGTTGCCGTCGCCGCCCTTGATCTGGTCATGGCCGTCGCCGCCCGAAATATCATCGTTGCCGGTATCGCCATGGAGCTTGTCGTCGCCCGCATCTCCGGCGAGCTTGTCGTTTCCTTTGCCGCCATAGAGCGTATCGTTGTTGTTGCCGCCGGCCATCGTGTCGTCGCCGTCATCGCCCGACACATAGTCGTCGCCATCTTCGCCATTGAGGTTGTCGTTGCCGGTCTGCCCGAGCAGCTTGTCCTGCCCCTGGCCGCCTTTGATCACATCATTGCCAATGCCGCCAGACAGCCAGTCGTCGCCACCGTCGCCGGAAAGCGTGTCGTTGCCGGTATTACCCCACAACCTGTCCTGACCATTGCCGCCGGAAAGCACATCGTTGCCGGCCATGCCGAGAACTTTGTCGTCGCCTTCGCCGCCATTGAGAACATCGTTGCCGCCGTTGCCGTTCGGATCGGCTTCGCCAAACGGCAGCACGTTGTCGATGCCCATGCTGAACTTGATGGTGGCATCCTTGAAATCGGGATTGTTGCCCTTGCCGGATTCGAGCCCGATCGTGACGACACCCTGGGCGATGTCGATCGTCGTCTGTGCATGCTGTTTGCCATCGGGATTGGGCTTGTAGCCATTGGCTGCGCCACCTACCGAGTGATAGATGTCATGGCCCGCACCGACCGAGATCGGCACCGCGAGGCCGGTCAGGGGATCGACGTAGCACAGGCGCAAATTGCTGTCTGTGATCTGGCCCGACTGGCCATCGCCGTCGCGCATTTCCCATTTGGCTTTGGTGTCATTGAGCAGTGTTGCCGTTGTTGCGCTGACATAACCGCTGCTGAGAATGAAGAACCCGTAGCGTTCCCCTGCCTTCAGGTCGACCGCCAAGGTTTTCGAAATCGTCTGATTGCCCAGTCCGCCAAGGCCTGGAATGGTGCCGCCCCACAGGATGGTGACACCGCTGATATTGCCGGCGGCGTCGATCTTGTACATGCCGACGGGATTGAGCGAACTGGTTTTCGGAATATCGACCGTGACTTCGCCTTTGAACGCTTGCTTGACGCCAAGATAGTCGGCATCCGCAGCAGATGAAGCTGCACCGCCGGAAATGACGTCATTGCCATTGCCGCCGTCCACGGTATCGTCGCCCGACAAGCCATAAATGGCGTCATCGTTGGAGGTACCAACGAGCTTGTCGTTCTTCGACGTTCCCAAAATCACGTTCACCATAAGCACAACCTGTCAGCAAGAGCCGCCGGTTGAGTCCGGCGGTCTTCATCCTGAACCTAGCTGAGCCCGATTGCTTCGCGGTTAGGCCAATCGTTAAGATTTGAGGAGCCGGCCGAAATGATGAGGGCGGAGCCGGATTATCTGCTCCGGAAGCTCCGCCCTCTCGATTCAAGGTAAATAGTGAATTACCAGGATATGCCGTGATAGCCGGTATCGTCCGGGAGTTGCTTGAACAGGCGCACCAGGTCGACGACATGCACGCCCTTCGGCCGCTTGCGCACCGCATCGCGATACTCATCGCGTGAGTGGCTGATCACCAGGACATCGCAGTCTTCCAACACTTTTTCGATAGACGGCCTCAGGATATCCGGCAGCTTGTCCATCAGTTCAGCAAGATGCGGACGCGCATGCTTCATATATTCAAAGTGCGAACGCGCCCCGCTCGATACTTTCAGGTTGGGATCGAAAGCGCTGAATTCCGTTCCCTCCGCCAGAAGTGATGCCATCAGTTCGAGCGTTGGCGATTCCCGCAAGTCATCCGTATCGCATTTGAAGGCGACGCCAAGGAACCCGACCCGCTGGCCGTTGAACCGGCGGATGAGTTTCAGTCCTTCCTCGATCTGCAGGCTGTTCGAGGCCATCAGGCTTTTGAACAACGGTGTCTGGATCTGGTAAACCTCGGCAAGATGCTCGATGGCGCGAACTTCCTTTGGCAGACACGAGCCGCCAAAGGCAAAGCCGGGCTTCAGGTAATAAGGAGAAAGATTGAGTTTGAGGTCCTGGACAAAAATGTTCATGACCTCGTGGCTGTCGACCTCGACAGCCTTGCATAGCCTGCCGACCTCGTTGGCAAACGTCACTTTCGCCGCGTGCCAGACATTATCGATGTACTTGACCATTTCAGCGCCGGTGATCGAGCACATCAGGATCTTCTCGTCGATCACCCGGTAGACCGCGCTGAGTTGGGCGGCCGCGCGCGCATGCGAAGCCCCGATGACAGTCTTGGGCGGCGCATAGAAATCGGCCACCGCAACACCTTCACGCAGGAATTCCGGATTGAAGCAGACACCGAAATGCATATCGAGGGTCTTGCCGCTGGCCGCTTCGATTTCCGGCACCACGACACCCATCGTTGTCCCGGGCGGAACCGAGCAGCGCATGACGACGAGATGATAGGCATCCTTGGACTTGATGGCCTCGCCGATGGAGCGCGCCGCAGCCCGGACATAGGTCATGTCGCAGCCGCCATCGGCGGCCGTCGGAGTTCCTACCGAGAGAAATGTAATGTCGGAATTGCGCACAGCTTCGACCACATTGGTGGTCGCTTCGATCAATCCGCGTGAAACGCCGTCGCGAAGCAGGGTTTCAAGACCCTCTTCGACAATTGGCGACTTCCCCGCCTTGATGGCTTCGACTTTTGCCGGCACGATGTCGGTGCCCACCATGCGAAAGCCGAGATTGGCAAAGCAGGCCACCGAAACGGCACCCACATAGCCAAGCCCGATGACACTGATCGATGGTTTTTGATTGATGGCGGACGGGAATTCATGAACCTCGGCCGTCCCCTGGTTCAAGGCAAGATCCACCCGTTCGGCACTTACCGCATTAGACATTCGACACTCCCCATTCTTCTTGTAGGGGTCCGCGGAGCAAACGCCGTGCCACAATTGCCGATAAAACAAATTATATAATTCAACAGGTTACACAGAGAACGGAAGCGTTAACCGGCAAACTGCGAAGTTCTCCCTAGGGATCCTTTGCACGATGCAACGGCTCACGCGCCGTGCGACAGGAAATACAGGAACCGCACGCCGGGGATTTTGACCAGTCCGGTCAGCAGCGTGACGATGAGGAACAGCGCCGAAACGGCCACCGTGGTCTGGAGCACCGCCATGCCGTCGCGCGCGTACTGCACCAGCACATTGCCTTTGACGGTCGATTTCTGGTCGCCGCGATTGAACCAGCGCTGTTTCGACAGGCGGAAGATCGAATAGACCTTCACCGCGGCATTGATCACCTGGTTCAGGTACATGACGATCGGATACATGAAGTCGATCTTGCGCGAGTAGTTCCATAGCACGACCGAGAGCACCAGGCGCGAGATGGCGATGAACAGGATATACTGGATGAGATAGGTGCTGGAATGCAGCGTGGCTGCCGCAACGGCCACCATCGGGTTCACCAGCATGGTCCACATTGCGATGCGCTGGTCGACGAAGCACCACCAGATGAAGAACGGCATGTGGCGGGGACCAAGTGCAATTACCCGCGCGCCGTTGCGCAGCATGTTGCCCGACCAGCGCCGGTAGTTCTGGATCATCCGGTTGAAGCCGTTGCCATGCACGATCTCGACCGTATAGCCCATCGAGTCCGGCACATAGAGCAGGCGCGCCTTGTGCTTCATCATATAATAGAGAGTGGACTTGTCGTCCCCGGAGAGAAACCGGAAGCCGCCCCACAGCCAGTGGTTCAGGTAGTCGGCCTCGAGCAGGCGGCAGAATTCCTTGGTCTTGACGTGCTTTACCCGGAACACCGACATGCGCCCGGTCAGGGTGAGAACGCGGCCGGACAGCGAATGCGATTGCATGGCGAGCCGCCGTTGCGCGAACCGCATCGACAGCATCGACTGCATCCACTTCGGGCCGATGCAGATCACGTCTTCGTCCGTCGTCACCGCCTGCAGGTCCGGGTAAAGCTTGAACAGCGGCAGGCAGCGCGCCACCGATTTTGGCGCCATGACAAAGTCGCCGTCCATGAACACCACGATATCGTCGTCGGGCACCATGTTGCGGCTCATCGCCCGCAGCACCAGGCCGATGGCCATGCGCTTTCCGCCGACGTTCTGCCGGATGATATGAAGCGTGATGTCGAGATCGGTTGCCCTGAGATGAAGTAGGTTGGCGATGATGTCCTCGTCATAGCGGTCGCCCGAACCCAACCAGATCGTGGCCGGCACCCCGGCTTCGCGCACCTGCGTGATGATCCCGCGAATGACCGACTCGGTAATCGCCCGCTCTTCCTTGAAGGTAGTCATCATGAAATGGATGTGCCGCGGCCGCCAGCCTTCCGCCCAGACCTTTTCGCCCATTTCGCGCATGCGCGGATAGACCAGCCGGCCATAGATCGATGCGCGCACCGCATGGGTTCCCCACCAGGAAAACCGCCAGATGCCGAGAAAGCCGATCACATAGGTCACCTGACGCACTGCGGGATCAAACAGCTTGTTCGGAACCAGCGAAAGCAGCATGGCGCAGATGCAGATATAGAGCCCGATATTGAGCAGGACCGTCAGGTTCCACTTCTCAAGGCCCTTCGGCCAATAGGTTGGCTCGTAGGACGCATACTCGCTTTTAAGACCAGGAATCACGCGTGAATCACAGGAACAGCGACGAGACGCGGCGCCAGATCGCGGCGAGGATCGGGTTTGTCGACTGGGCTTCGAACAGCACGACAACCGGCATGCCGGGCGTGATCTTCTGCGCGGTATCCGTGGTATTGTCGTCGATGAATTCCAGCGAGACTTCGGCGGAGCGGTCTTCAGCGCCACGCCAGGAATAGCGCCGCGAAATTTCCGTCTTGAACCCGCTGGTGCGGTCGATCGACGTCACTTTGGCCCGGAGCGAGGCATTGAGCGCCGGGAAATAGACCGACGCCTTGTCGCCCATGGCAACTTTCAGCACTTCATCCTGCGTAAGGTAGGCAATGATGCGCCGGTCCGAATCCTTCTCGAACACCGCAATCACGTCGCCCTTGCGCACCGGTGCATTTTCGGGGAACGGCAGGGCCATGACGCGGCCGGTGAAGGGTGCTTTTGCCGCCAGCCGTTCGCGATGCTTGAGCAGCGCCTCATGCGACTGGTGCGACAGCGAGATCTGGTAGCGCGCCAGCTTGATGTTGGCATCGAGATCGTTGAGATCGCCGACAAATTCCCGTCCGTTGAAGTAGTGCTTGCCGATACCGGCATCGGCAATGCGGATTTGCTCCTTCATCTCGATCTTCTTTGCTTCGAGCTTCGAGCGCGCCGCGATCAGCCATTTGTTGGCCTCTTCGACTTGCGTCTTGGTTGCCAGCCCTTCCTTCTGCAGCTTGGCCACGCGCTTGAGCCTGGCGCCCGCCGCGTCGTGCTCGGCGTCCAGACCTTCGACATCGATCTTGACGCGTTCGATGTCGCCGATCTCCACTGCGGCATACTCGGTCATCTTTTCGAGTTCACCGGCCCTCTTCTGCAGCAGGTGATTGAGTTCCGCCTCGCGTTCTTGAATTTGCAGTTTGGCCATGTCGATCTGCTTTTCGAGATCGTAGTCGGCAAAGTAGATCGTGGTCTCCCCGGCCTCGACCCTGTCGCCGACATTCACCCGCACAAAGGGAAGGTTGCCGTCGCCCTGCGCCTGGACTTCGATGATCGGCGCCGAAACGACTGCCGTCTGCACTTCCATGCGGAACAGGTTCGAATAGAGCACCAATGCGGTATAGCCGAACACCATGAAGCCCAGTGCTGCATAGACGCTGGCCCACATGATCTGGCGGACCGGGATCCTGGTTTCCTTGATGACATTCTTCGGGTTGGGATCGGGCTCGGTCGATACCGGCGTGATAGGCACATCGATGCGCTGGATCGTGTCTTCCGTGGGCGACATCATCCCACGGACCAGATCTTCGATGAAGTGCGCCATCAGCGAACGTTCGCGATCGCCGATCTTGGTGAATTCTACAGCATACGAGCCTTCAGCCGGCACGCGGCGCGTAACGCGTCCTTCGCATTCGAAGGCAATATCGAAGCCTTGGAAGGGCAGCGTGATCTGCAACCCGATTTCGCTGCCGATCTCCGGCAGTTCATCGGGATAGCCATCGACACGGACGCCGCCCAGGCTCCAGTCATGGGCGCGAAGCCTGTGGTCACTGCCAAGCACGCGCACGAAAAGCGGCGCTGTCACCCGATGGTGACGACGCTGATCGGGGCGCTCTCGTTTGACCTGCACTGCCATGTTAGCCTGTCCGCAGCCTTGTGTGGCTGTTCTCCCGCTCGCGCGTGGCAATCCTCGTGCCAGTCGGCGGTATTTGAATTTATTGGGTTTTTTCGATGTTTAAAATTGAACGGATGCGCAATTCAGGAGGAACCGGCGCTTTCCATTGCAATATGCGAATCGTCAGTTTGCCTGGTTGGCGCTCCATGCCTCCTTCTTGCGATAGATTGTCGAAGGGCTGACGCCAAGGAGCTTTGCCGCCTTCGGAATGCTTCCGCCGCATGATGCGATTGCCCGTTCGATGGCGCTGCGTTCGATCAGCCAGAGCTCGGGAGCGCTGCTCGCGGCAATCGCAGGAATCCGGATGCTTCCTGTGTCAGGCAGGAAACCGCTTGTATTGGGCTCGCCGCAAATGTGATCCGGCAGCATGAATCTTTCGAGCATTGGCCCGTCGTTGAGAACCACCGCCTGCCGCACCGCGTTCTGCAATTCCCGCACATTGCCGGGCCAGCGGTAGTGCAGCATGACGTCCGATGCACCATCGGAAATCTGCATGTGCTGCTTCAGTTCTTCCGTTGCCGTGACATGCAGGAAATGCTGCGCCAGCAGAATGATATCGCCGCCTCGTTCGCGCAGTGCCGGCATGTGAATGGGCAGCACGTGCAGGCGGTAGAACAGGTCGCTGCGGAACTGACCCGCCTTCACGGCTTCCATCGGGTCGCGGTTGGTGGCGCATACGATCCGGACGTCAACCTTCTCGGCCGCAGGTGCGCCCACCCGGTGCACCAGGCCGGTTTGCAGGAAGCGCAGCAGCTTGGTCTGGAGGGCGAGATCCATCTCGCAGATTTCGTCGAGGAACAATGTGCCTCCGTCGGCCAGCCGTGCCGCGCCGTCGCGGTCCGAAATGGCGCCGGTAAACGAGCCCTTGAGGTGGCCGAAGATTTCCGACTCCATGAGATCGCGCGGTATCGCGCCGCAATTGATAGGCACGAACGGTCCCCGGCTTCGCGGACTGAGCCGGTGCACGGCTTCCGCGCAGAGTTCCTTGCCGGTGCCGCTTTCACCCGTGATGAAAACCGAGGCGCGTGACATCGCCACCCGCTCGATCCGCTTGAACAGCAGGCGCATCGGCGGCGAACGCCCGACGAGCCCGTGGAATTCGGCAATATCGGGTGCGTGACTGGTCATGCCATCGCGTGGCCGCTCGGACTTGATGGCGCGATTGATCGTCGCCACCAGGCGGTCGCGGGTTGCCGGTTTCACCAGGTAGTCATGGGCTCCCTCGCGCACCGCCTGGACGGCTTTTGCGATGGAAGCGTTGGCCGTCACTACCACCACGGCAATCGGCGGAATGCGCGCCCGGATCTGCCGCAGGACGTCGATACCGTCTGCGTCCGGCAGGCCGAGGTCGAGCACCACGGCAGAGAAATCATGGGCCGCAAGAAGATCGGGTACGATCCGCGCACAATCGGCATGTATCGTGTCATAGCCTTCCGAAGCGAGATAGCCGGCATAGATCTGCGCCAGGGAAAATGCATCCTCGACGATCAGGATCTTCTGCTTAGGCATGTCTGAGGTCTCTGCTCGTGCCATTATGGGCGCGGAGATGATCGGTCGAAAGAACGGCGAGCGTCATGATCTCATCCGCCTGCTTCTTGAGATCACGCAGATTGCCGAACCCGCAGCTCTCTATCCGCTGGGCCTCCGCTGCCAGACGCAGCAGGCCAAAGCTCGCAGCAATACCCTTGATCTTGTGGGCGCGCTTTGCCGGGCTCGCCAGATCGGTCCGCAAAACCGAAATGCAGGCCATGATTTCAGTTTCGGCAGTCATGACGATTTCCAGCCACTGGGCGCGAGGAATATGGGATTGAATTTCGCTTGCCACATCCCAGTCGACGATTGGCTCAGTTCCCTGGGGCAGCAGCGGCTCCTCATTCTGTGGCGCAATCTGGTCCAGGCGTGAATCGAGTATGGCCTGTATGGCGGCGCGGAGTTCATCGCGTCCTGCCGGCTTCGGAATGGCGTGATCGAACGCATTGCGCCATGAGTCTGTCTGGGCGGAATCGGCCAGGAAGGCTGAAAGTGCCATGAGCGGCGTGCGGCCCGCATCGCCTCCCAGGGCGCGAATCTGCAGCGCCGCCGACACGCCGTCGAGAATTGGCATTTCGATATCGAGCAGGATCAGGTCATACTGGGAATCCTGGGCATGCTCGACAGCGTCCTGCCCGTGCTCTACCGCATCGACATCGCATCCCATGCGGTTGAGAAGTGCAGCGGTCAGTACCCTTGCCGCTTTTGAATCTTCCGCAAGCAGAAGCCGCGGCCGCATGCCGTGCGGACCCCGGATGGGAACAAACCTGCTGGCGGGATCGACGCTTGCGATAACACTGACCATGACACACTCACAAGAAACGCGGACGGATACGCGAAGCAGCTTCCATCGGTAGCGTGTTGCGCCCGACATTTGGCGCGAAAGCGTGAATGGCGGCTTACTTCATTTGCAACAATACGAATCACGTTTTGCGAAAGCGTTTGCATTTCGCAAAAACGCGGCCAATGGCTAACGGTTTGTTACCCGGCTTGTTTGACGCCGGGCGTCCACGGCTCGAAGCCTGGCGCTGCCGTTGCGTCCTGTGTGGGTTTCTTCTCCGCCGCTTCGCGGGCCGCGGCGGCGCGCGTGCGTTTTTTAACCGCTTCCGCGATATGGCGAATGTCCTGGGCATGGCTTTTTGAAGCCACGATGACCGCATCGCCGGTATTGACCACGATCACATCGTTAAGCCCGACAACAGCGGTGATAGGACCTTCGCTTCGCACATAAGCACCGGTGACGTCGTGCAGGATGACATCTCCCACGGTCACATTCTGCTCATGGTCGCGCTGCGAGATTTCCCACACCGCCGTCCATGAGCCGACATCGCTCCACAGGGGATCGGTCGGCACCACTGCCGCCCGGCTGGTATGTTCCATGACGGCGTAGTCGATCGAGATGCTTTCGATCGTTGCAAATCGCGAAGCGGCGGGATGAACCACGATGCCATCCACCACGCCTTCCGAAAGCGCCTCCTGGCAGCCAGCCAGGATGGCCGGTTTCAGCCGGTTGATTTCGCCCAGAAACTCCACGACCGGCAGCATGAACATGCCGCTGTTCCAGTAGAACCCGCCTTCCGCCAGCATCGCTTCGGCGGTATGGCGCGGCGGCTTTTCGACAAAGCGCGCGACCCTGTAAATATCGGCTTCAGACTTTCCGTCCTCTGCCGGTGCGGTCAGTGGCTCGCCCTGCTTGATATAGCCGTAGCTTGTTTCGGGTCCGTGCGGTGCAATCCCGAAGGTTACGAAAGCGCCGTTCTGGGCTCCTGCCTTGGCCTTGTCGATGGCCGCAATAAGTTGCGCCGGATTTTGAATGTAGTGATCGGATGGCATGACCAGGAGGATGTCGCCAAGCTTTGCCGCGAGCGCGATCATCGCAGCGAGCGTAATGGCAGGTGCTGTATTGCGCCCCTCCGGCTCGAGAACGAAGGTGGCGGGGGCGACGTCGATCGCCTCGAGGTCCGCCATCAGCATATCCTTGTGTGCGCAATTGCCGACGATGATGGGCGCGGTAAAGCGGCTCGGATCGGCAACCCGCAGCACGGTCTGCTGGAACATGCTGCGCCGCCCGGCAATGGCCTGGAATTGTTTTGGCCGCTCTTCCCGGGACAAGGGCCATAGGCGCGTCCCGGAACCGCCGGCAAGTATCACCGGCGTGATGAGTTGTGTCGCCATGAAAATTCCCTCCCAAGCGTCCGCAGGCAGGACGCAGAATTCCGTGGTGAGGCAGGATAAGGATGAAACCTTTAGTTCAGGTAACTTCGCGAAGGCGGCAGGAATTGGCTGGTCACCTGGCATCGGCGCCAAAGCTGTGCTGCCGAGGTTTCCCCGTCTTTCACCCGCACCAGCCGCATTTCTTCTTCGCTGAGCAGATCCATGTAGATGACTTGGCCATACTCGGCACTACCAGCCTGGCCTTCATAGATGAAGCTGTGGCGATGATAGACACCTGTGACTTTCCGGCCCTCAGGTGTGACGATTTCCGGACCCTGGATGAGCAGCCGCTTGCCATCCGCAGCGCACCATTCGCCATCAATGGCATCGGCTTCGGCCCTGGCTGCCGTCAAAGAAATAAACAGGAGCGGCAACACCAGTCGAAGACCGCGCATCGCCGCTCCCTCCCTCAATTCATGTATTGGCCGCCATTGATGGCAAAGGTGGCGCCGGTGATGAACCCGGACTGGTCGGAGGCAAGGAAGACCGCTGCCCGCGCGATTTCGTCGGGCTGTCCCAGCCGCCCAACCGGAATTTGCGGAATGATGCGCTTTTCCAGAACCTCCTGGGGAACCGCCATCACCATCTCGGTGCCGATGTAGCCGGGGCAGATGGCATTGACGGTGATGCCCTTGGCAGCACCTTCCTGCGCCAGCGCCTTGACGAAACCCAGCTCGCCGGCCTTTGCTGCCGAATAGTTTGTCTGCCCCATCTGGCCCTTCTGGCCGTTGATCGAGGAAATGCAGATCACCCGCCCAAAACTGCGGTTGCGCATGCCTTCCCACACCGGCTTGGTCATGTTGAACAGCGAATTCAGGTTGGTATTGATCACCGCCTGCCACTGGTCGAGCGTCATCTTGTGGAACATGGCATCCTTGGTGATGCCGGCATTGTTGACCAGGATATCGACAGGACCGATTTCGCTTTCGATGGCCTTGAGATTGCTCTCGCAGGCCGCGGCATCGCCGACATCCCATTTTTTGACGTCGATGCCCGTCTCGGCCTTGAACTTCTGTGCTGCTTCGTCATTGCCCGCATAGCTGGCAACGACGCGGCAGCCTTCGGCATTCAGCGCCTTCGAGATTGCGGCGCCGATGCCGCGCGATCCACCTGTCACAACTGCGATTCTGCTCACCGAATTTCCTCCCCTGGTGATTTCTGTTTTCTGTTCTTGGCCGTATCAGTCGCGCTCGACGCACATTGCGATGCCCATGCCGCCGCCAATGCACAGCGTGGCGAGACCCTTCTTGGCATCGCGCTTCTGCATTTCGTAAAGCAATGTGGTCAGAACCCGCGCACCCGATGCGCCGATGGGATGGCCGATGGCAATGGCGCCGCCATTGACGTTCACGATGTCCGGGTTCCAGCCCATGTCCTTGTTGACCGCGCAGGCCTGCGCGGCAAAAGCTTCATTGGCTTCGATAAGGTCAAGATCCTCGATCTTCCAGCCGGCCCGTTTCAGGGCTGCCCGTGATGCCGGTATGGGCCCCGAGCCCATGATTGCCGGATCGACCCCGGCATTGGCCCACGACACGATCCGCGCCAGCGGTTTCACGCCGCGCTTTTCGGCTTCCTTGGCGCTCATCAGAATAGCCACCGCCGCGCCATCATTGATGCCTGAGGCGTTGCCGGGCGTCACCGTGCCATCCTTCTGGAACACCGCCTTCAGCTTGGTCAGCGAGTCGAGAGTTGCGCCGTGCCGGATGTATTCGTCGTTTTCAACAATCACATCGCCCTTGCGGCTGGAAATGGTGACCGGTGCAATCTCGTCCTTGAACCTGTCGGCCTTCTGCGCTGCTTCCGCCTTGTTCTGCGAGGCCAGGGCAAAATTGTCCTGGCTGTCGCGGGTGATCTGCCACTGGCGCGCCACGTTCTCGGCCGTATTGCCCATGTGATAGCCGTTGAAGGCATCCCACAACCCGTCGCGGATCATGGTGTCGATCATCTGGTAGTCGCCCATCTTGACGCCATTGCGGAGGTGCTGGCAGTGCGGCGCCATGCTCATCGATTCCTGGCCGCCTGCCGCAATGATCTTGGCATCGCCATTGGCGATCTGCTGCAGGCCAAGTGCCACCGCCCGTAATCCCGAACCACACAACTGGTTGATGCCCCAGGCGGGGCTTTCCACCGGAATTCCGGCGGCAATCGAAGCCTGCCGGGCCGGATTCTGGCCCTGTCCGGCAGCCAGAACCTGCCCGAGAATGACCTCGTCGATCTCCTTGGGTGCAACCTTGGCGCGGTCCATGGCCGCTTTCAGGGCCACTGCGCCAAGCTGGTGAGCTGGCAATGCCGACAGCGCGCCGTTGAAAGAACCAACCGGCGTCCGCGCCGCCGATACGATTGCTACTGCACTGTCTGCGCCTGCCATGATCTGTCTCCTGAATGTGTTGGTTGCTGCGCTTCTACACGGTTATCTATCGATTGTGCAATGCGGCAATTAGTATGATGCAATGCACAATGAAATCCTTTTGCACTTGCAATTGTGCAGCGCACGGCGCAACAATTCCACCAATAAATGGGAGAGACTTTTGAGTAACGAGCAGGCGGCACCGGCCAGCACGGTGGTCATCAAGAAATACGCGAACCGGCGCCTCTACAACACCTCTACAAGCACATACGTAACCCTCGACGATCTCGCCCTCATGGTGAAACAGGGTACTGAATTCGCCGTTTACGACGCCAAGACCGGCGAAGACATCACCCGCTCCGTGCTCACCCAGATCATTTTCGAGGAAGAGAGCAAGGGCACCAACCTGCTCCCCATCAATTTCCTCCGCCAACTCATCCGCTTCTACGGCGACAGCATGCAGGCGTTCGTGCCCGGTTATCTCGACATGTCACTGCAGTCTCTCGGCAAGGAACATGACAAGCTGCGCCAGCAGATCATGGAATCCTGGGGGACCGATCCAATCAAGGCCGTCGAGGAACAGACCAAGCGCAATATGGCGATGTTCAGCGAGGCCATGCGCGTCTTCAATCCCTTCGCCGCCATTGTGCCGGGTGCTGGCCCTCC